>JAFVYP010000150.1 GCA_017508555.1 Lentisphaeria bacterium | reverse complement strand
TTTTTCCCCTCCCCGCGATACCATCGACCCTTGTCGGGAACAGCGCGTTTTATTTTATTTGACTTCAACGAGTTCCACGTGATCTATCCAGCATTTGCCGGCCTCTTTGTTGGAGACAAAAAGGTCGAGTCTGGGGTTGTACTGCTTGCCGAATTCCTTCGGTGTTTTGAAGACTCTTTCGACCCGGTGCCATGTCGTGTTGCCGCGGATATAAGAGAGATAAGTTCCAAAGACATAGACGCCTCCGGCCTTGGTGCTGCCGAAACGGACGAGGGCCCGCAGACCGGGTTTGGCGTTCTGAGTCTTGACATAGAAGCTGATGCTGTATTTTGTATCGGGCTTCATGGGCAGGGTTTGGATCAGGGAGGTGTGCTTTTTATCCAGACAGACGGAGGCGCCTTTGGTCAGAAAGACCTTTTTGTCGAGCTGGATACTGGGATTGCCGGCCCAGCCGTTGACGCACATGAATCTGTTTTTGAGGAGGAGGGGCTGATCGAAATCAGGAGCTGTGATCAGATTTTTGGCAGTCTCTTTTTTCTCCAGCACCAGGATACCGAAGTCCTCGGCGATATTGCGGACCATGGGATACCAGGCGTGCAGATCAGGAACGACTTTCATGCCGGTCAGGACACGGTTGCGGGTGAAGTTGACCCGGATGGTGTTTTTACCGGCAAGTTCAGGCATGGCCTTGCGGGGGATACGCATTTCCACCACATATTTTTTGCCGGGAACGGTACTGCATTTGGCTTCAAATCCGGAGTTGAATTTGGAGGAAACACCGCCTTTGAAGGTGTTGCGCAGATCGCAGGTGGCTCCCAGAGCGTTCACCATGTACTGATAGACATAGTCGCTGGACGCATCGGCGGCGAGAAAGACCTCGATACCGCTGTCGCGCCAGATATCTCCGCTGTCTTTGGCCCGTTTGAGAGAGGCGGCGATCTTGTCGGTAAAGGGTTCAGCCGCCTCAAAGCCGAAGTAGAAGAAGTCTTTATCCTGCAATACTTTGACGGTGGTGCTGACCTGGATGGGCTCCCATTTCCGGCCGATGAGGTGAGCGCTTTCGGCATTCTGCCACTCTTTTTCGTTCAGTTTGCCGTCAAGGGTGATCTTCTGCGCGGGAGAAGCATGGACAGTCCAGGCCGTGCGGCTGGCATTTTCCTGAGAAAACTCATTGGCGCCGTCGATGACAGGACCCCAGAAGTTTTTGCGCATGAAACGGACACGTTTCAGGGCCTCTTTGTTTTTGGCAGCGGCCTTTTCGGCCTGATCGAAAAGTTTGTTCAGCTCTGCGATTTTGGCAGGACTGTAGATCTTGGTCCAGATATCGCGGCGGGTGGGCAGGAGCCAGTTTTCACCCCAGGTGGTGGCGATGATATCTTTGAGGATCTCTCTCATCCAGAGTCTTTCGATCTCCCGGTAGAATTTGTCCATGAAGGGAGCGGCGGGGCCGTACATGAGACGGCAGTGTTCCTCCATGATCTTTTCCACATCAACAGAGTTGTCCCACATGACCTTTCCGGCGACGTAGTGGTTCATGAAGCCGAAGAGCCAGACATCTGTGCCGGACTCCACAAAGCCGCCGAAGATATTGTTTTTCTGGGATTTGAAGAACTGATCGACGGCGCGGGGAGTGAAATTGGGGATATAGGGCACAGCGGCGCTGGCTTTGGTGGGATAAGTCCAGCTGGCCAGTCTCCTGCCCAGACGTTTGCGCCATGCGGCAAGACGTTTGGCATCGCGTTCGCGGACATGTTTGTTTTCCATGCCCCAGGGACCGGTGATGCAGACACCCACGGAAATATTGTCGGGGATCTCCATCTGGGGCATATCTTTATAGACACCGTAGCTGTCCACGATGACCATGCCGGGGATGTTGTTCTTTTTGAGTCTGTTGGCGATATCGACGAAAAATTTCCAGATATGGTTGCTTCTGGCCTGACTGCCCTGTTCCTGGATCTTTTTACAGGGGGGGCAGAGACACCAGATCACGCCGTCATTGGGGGTGATGTTGATATGCAGTTTTTTCCATCTGCTGTCCCATGCTTTGATACCGCGGCTGGAAGCGGGTTTGCCGGTGAGACAGGCTACGGCGTCCTGATAGACCACCTCTTTGAGGCCTTCGGAACTGAAACAGAGCTGTCCGAGCTTGTGGTAGCCGGCATTGTGATGGGTGCCGTCGATCCGTTTGCCGGCGGCGGTGAGGGCAAAGAATTCGGGATTGGTTTTGCCGAAGCGTTTCACCAGTTCCAGCGCATTGATACCGTGGCAGGAACGGATATCGCGCAGAGCGCTGTTCCGCCAGATATTGGGGTTGTTGATCTTGGGATCTTTACCGGGGTAATTGAATGTGGTATTGCCGCCGCCGCGTCCGCTGTGACTGGTCCAGATCCAGCGGTACTGGAAGTCGGGACGGTCAGCGATGTCGATGGCGGGAATGCTCCAGTTTTTCTTTTTGGGGATGATGGTGCCGATCTCGCCGGGGAAGTAATAGCGGACACCTGCAAAACGTTCCAGAAAATCCTGAACGGCGAAAACGGAAGCCCGTTCGTGGATGCCGTCCTTGTTTCTGTCCACACCCAGGATAAAGATCTTGCTGCCGACGGTTTTGATATAGAAACCATCCCGGTCGAGCTTGGCCGGATCAAGTCCTGCGGCCTTGGCTTCAGGACCGCTGCCGATATAGAAGGCCGGGATTTTTCCCGAGGCTTTGGCCACAATGGAGATCTTTTGGCCTGTGATCTTTGAAAGGAAAGCTGTCAGTTCCGCAGCGGCTGCTCTGGCATAGGGATTGGATGGGCGGACCACTTCAAATTGGACTTTTCCATCCTTGACCAGAGTGATCTCCTGTTTTTTGCCGATGTTGATGATCCGTTTGGAAACGGGTTCCGTTTTCAGCCACGGCGTCGGCGCGCCTGACAGATTGGCGAAAAGGACGCCAGTCAGCAGAAGGACGGTTGTTTTTTTCATTTTCTTTTCCTTGTTTTATGTTGATATTTGCGAAAACATTTTTTCTTTATCAGCGGGGATCCCAGACAAATCCGGGTGTTTTGAACCTGAATGTACCGGCATGTCCGTCGGCAAAGACGACATTGGCGGCAGAGTTATGGCGGGGACCCAGGGCACGTTTTTCCCCGGTGTCACTCCAGGCGCGGTTGGCGTATCCCGTTCCCACACTGTCGCCGTAGGTCACAAGTTTGGAGGGCTTTTTCACCCGCGTCATACGGACTGCTCCAAGATTTCTTGTATCGTAGTGGTGGATCAGATTCATGTTGACTGCGATGGAGTAATAAACCGATGTCGCATGGGGAATATTGGCATTGATACCGTAACGCTCCCGAAAGTCTCCCCGCTGGACAGAGGGACAGAGGTAACGGCTGGGCGTGCTTGTGTAATGCTCCATTCCTGCAAAACGGCCGCAGGCACTGTCCGGCGGAAAGAAATTTTTCAGCGGCGTTTTATAAGCATCCGCTCCAGTTGTGGAACGCCAGAAAAAGCTGGTCAGCGAACCGTCATAGGCTCCCCATGGAAAGAAATCATCGGAGGCATCCTGATAAAACATCGTGATCCGGCTCATCTGATTGTGATTGCTCAGACAGTTTGAGGTCTTGGCCGTATTCCGCGCCTGTGTCAGCGCCGGCATCAGCATCGCCGCCAATATGGCAATGATGGCGATGACGACCAACAGCTCGATCAGAGTAAAACTTTTCTTTTCCGATTGCATACAGTGTACCTCCTTGTACGATTGATTATTTCTGATATTTAGGTGTGAAATGGGGTGATTCGTAGGGTTCTCCATATTTGTAAGCCGGGATACTGGTGTAATGGACCAGGCTCACATGTCCATCTCCGTAAGCGATATTGGCTGCCTGATTGTGGCGGGCTGACATGGCGCTTGCGGGTTGGTTGCGGTCAGGATGCCAGCGGCAATCCTGATTGGTTCCGCCGAAGCCTGCACTGTCGGCGTAGGTGACGAGGATGGAGGGTTTTTTGACGCTTGACATCCTTGTCAGAGAGCCATTGAAATAATGAGAGATATTGGTATTGACTGCATAGGTGAGGAAACGCGCACCCTTGGCGGCTGGATAGTAAGTGAGAATGGGATCATTGATTTGGATATTCATATCCGTTTCTTTGGAGGCCGGGCAGGCAAATTTGCTCTTGTGGATGCCGCGGCTCACTTTTTCGAATCTGCCGAAACCGGTGGAGAGGACAGGTCCGGACCCGGTATCCCTGTTTTCCGGAGGAAAGAAATCACGCATGGGAGAGGCAAAGCGGTCGGTGCTGGTGCTGTTTGCAGAATAGTAATTCCAAAACATCTGTGCATTCCCCAGAGGATTGCCGGTTCCATCGTTTTTGAAACCATAGGGGAAATAGCCGTCGAAGGCATCTTCGTAAAATGTTGTTGCTTTTGCAAGCTGAAGAAGATTGTTCGCACAATTACTGGCTTTGGCCGTATCGCGTGCCTTGTTGAGCGCCGGCATCAGCATCGCCGCCAAAATCGCGATGATCGCAATGACAACGAGGAGTTCTATTAAGGTGAAGCAGTACTGCTTCACCTGTCCATGGACAGGTGAATATCCCCCTTCGTTGCAGTCAACACGATTGCCACAGAGTCGTGATCTTTTTACCAGCAGTTCTATGAGTGTAAAGGCTGGCTGTGCGGAGGGGGAAAGAAACTTCCTTTCCCCGCTGCGGTCATTCAAAACGGCAGCGGTTGCCGGTGATTCAAGCAGATCTTCATTGTTTTCTTTCGATTGCATACCGGTGATCTCCTGTTGTTTTCAGTTGATATTGTCCAAAACTTCTTTGATTTTATCCAGATAAGAGGTTCCGTGCCAGGTGTCGGGGATCAGATACATTCCTTCACTCCACTCGTTCCAGGCATTGATGATAACGGCCTGTGTATCCATGGCAAGGGCATCTTTGAGCAGTTCGGCCACCCGTTCCGGCGTGGCATTGACTTTGATGGGGTAGTAGCCCAGTTTTTCAAAGTCCCAGGGATAAGTGACATGTCTGCTCCAGCGGGGCGCCACATCACCGCCCAGAGTGATGCTGGGACAGAAGGGCAGGCCCTGTTCGGCGATACGTTCCCAACAATACCGCTGATTGGTCATGCTGTAACTGTAATCGATCGTCGGCTTGTCAGGAGCGACCACTTCCGCATAATTGGTGCGCAGACCGCTGTTGTAGGCAAAGACCGCATCAAAGCCTGCATCGCGCATTTTGGGGATACGTCCCCAGCCGCAGAAATATTCATTGTCATTGCAGCAGCCGATGTTCATCAGGGTATAGATGCCGGGGAAACCGTGCTTTTGCGCCGTTTCGTTCATGATACGCAGGACGGCAGCCGGTTCAATGTATTTGAACAGCATATTGCAGTTATAAACACTGTAAACGGGTTTTCCGTCGATCTTCCAGTAGTTTTCGCATTTGAAATACTTTTCGCAGCAGTATTCCATCACATTGCGCAGATCCTCTTCACTGTGGACGATTTTGAGGAAGGGTTCGCAGCTGGCCTGATTTTCGTTGCCGTTCATGCCTCTGGCGCCGTCATCAAGGGCGGGCCAGATGCCCCAGCTGTGGTTGGCCCACATGAGGAAAAATTTCAATCTGTTCCTGTTGGGCGCTGAAAGAAAGGCTTCATTGAGCGCTTTTTCAAGGAATTCTTCGCCCTGATACCAGTACCAGTCGAACATGAAGCCCGTGATCCCGTTATCGGCGGCCAGGTCGATTTGTTTGGCCATATATTCGGGACTGGATTCATCAAAGTAGCCCCACAAGGGTTTCTTGGGCTGCTGATGACCTTCAAACAGAGGTTTGGTGGTTTTCAAGAGTTCCCATTCACAGAAACCTTTGCCGTACCATTTTTCGTAATGTTTGTCCGGATGCCAGCTGGGAAAGTAAACGGCAAACACCTCTTTTTTCTGTTTCATACTGAAATTCAACTCCTTTTCCGGGTGCTTTCCCGTTCGATCAGACAGTGAGGCGTCACCATAAACGGCCGGGGCAGCGGGGTGTCAAGATTTATTTCAAGTAAATTGCGGACGGCGGAGCGTCCGATTTCCATACAGTTGAAGTCCATCGCCGACAGGGGCGGGTCGAGAAAATCGCAGCCGATCTGTCCGCCGATGGAAAGCACAGCGATATCTTCCGGGATCCTGATGCCGTGCTTATGAAGATACTGATAAAGCTCAATGGCAAAGAGGTCTGAAAAGCAGAGGACCGCCGTGGGGAATTTTTCAAGACTGCTGAAAAAGTTTTCTATTCCCCTGCCGATGATTTCTTTCTCTCTGGGACTTGCAAGGGCACATCGCAGGGCAGGATCTCCGTCCAGTCCCATTTCTTTGAGCAGAGCGAAGTATTCCGCTTTTCTGATGCGCTGCTCTCCGAAGGTGAGGAAAGCGATCCTTTTGTGGCCGAGACCTGCCAGATAGTGCAGCGCGTCGCGGATCAGACCTGGATAATCCGTTCCCATGACAGACAGTCCCGTTACGGCAGAATCGCCGGGCATTGCGTGGAGAAGAAGCACAGGCAGGCCGCTTGTTTTCAAAAACGTCAGCACCGGTTCATCGCCGTGGAAGTTGGAGGAAAAGGAAAGGATCCCCCGGTAATCTTTCTCTTTGAGATGTGCCAGGACCTCAGCCGGAGAGGTCTGTGAAAGAGAGTATTCCGTACAGGTTTCCACCTCAAATCCCAACTTGTCAGCTTCGGCCTGGATACCCGGCAGGATATAGCGTCCTGAATTGGTGATATCCTCCATATTGCCCACGATCACAAGGATCCTGCTCCGGGGCTTCCCGCTGCGGATAAAGGTTCCCTGACCCCTGACGCGTTCCACCAGATTTTCCATCGCCAGACGGGAAAGCGCCGCGCGCAGGGTTTTGCGGGATATGTCAAGTTCTTCAGCCAGAACAGTTTCATGGGGAAGCATCCCCTCTTTTGAATAAAAGCCGTTGGAGATCCGCTCCTTGAGAAGCTGATAGATCCCATCTGTTTTCGGGGCTGTTCTGTATCTTGTCATGTACCCTCCATGTACCCTTTATGCGGATATTATAGCATAAAAACTCTCCGTTGGCAAGAGGGAAGGGACAATAAAAGATTACAATTTTTCAATTTTTACATATTCAAAGCGTATTTTGCCTGCTTTTCCCTCTCTGATGAGCAGATAATAGTTGCAGGCCTGATTTTTTTTGTAAAACTCCACCACATAGCGCTGAAGGTCTGTTTTGCCCTCTTTGGTATAGATCCTTCCGAAAGCGTTGCCGCGGCTGACCTGATCCTGGAGGACCAATGTCCAGGGGCGGTTTCCCGGCTGCTCCATCCGCAGGTCAATGGTGAAACGGAATTTTGTTTGAGCCGGAGCCTCCCAGACCTTTTCCGGAAAGAGCAGGCGGGCGTTGTCTCCGTGATAGAAGTAAAAGCCTTTCTTTACAGGAAAGCCCTTTTTTCCCCTGAAGCCGTCACAGAAAGCAAGTTCTTTCATGGGATCACGGCTTTCAAAAAGGAGTTTTGCCTGGCGCTTCCGGGGCGTTTTGAAAACCGTTTCTATGGATTTTCCGCTGTTGCCGAAGAAGTCAACGGGGGTGATGCTGATCTTGTATTCTCTGCCGGAGTCAAAGAAACCTGCGCTCAGGGAGAAGGCGGCTGTGATGCGCTGTTCCGGATCTTTCTGATAATTGCCGGGCATATCTTTTACCATGAATTTTTCCCAGGCGCCCTGAGGTGTTTTGCGGAAAAGCTGTGTGCTGTATGTGAAAACGCCGTATTTTCCCTGTGCTTCGGGGAAGGTGAAAAGAAGACTGTCGAAGGGGATCTTATCCGGTTTGAAGGTGATCCGGGAATTTTTGGGGAATTGCGGCGCAGGCAGGCGTTTGCGCATTTTTTCCGTGTAGGGCGCTGTGCCGGGATCGTGGGGAAGGGGGATGATCCAGCGGTCTTCCGGACGGTACTCTTTGCCTGTCATGACATCAAAGCGGCGGAAGACCACTTTGTTTTTGAAGATCTCCATGATGACGGCCTGTCCGTTGAGGGGGACGACCTTTCCCACAGACTGACGGCAGCAGGGGATATTGACCACGGTGAAATTGCCCTGCCAGATACAGTTTTCCCGGCGGATATTGCCGTGGATATGACCGCAGAGCTGGATGATTTGAGGATATTTATCCAATATTTTGCGGCGTCTGGCGTCTCCCCATGTTTTGCTGCGGAAAACTGTATGAGAGGCTGGATAATGGTCGATGAGAAAGACCGGTTTATCCGGTGTTTTCTGACAGGCGCTGGCGATCATTTTTTCAAAGCGTACAAAGTCCGGTTCCTGGGGGACCAGCAGAAAGGTATATCCGGCAAGGGTGTGTTCATGGTAAAGGCCGTGTTCCAGTTCAAGGGCTTTTTTGAAGTGGGGCCATCCTTTGGCCCATGCGGTTTTGTAGTTGCCGTAACAGCTGACATCGTGCCAGGCAAGGGGCATCATTTCAAAGGGTTTGTTCTGCGGATAGACCTTTTTGACCGTATTGCGGTAATGGATATAGGCCTGCGGATGGGGTTTATCGGCCACATCGCCGCAGTTGATCAGTAGATCGACCTTGTGCGCCTTGCAGAGCCGCAGGGCTTTTTCAAGAGGAATACAGCTTTTGAGGGAAGGCGTGACGTGGGTGTCGGAAACGAACCCCGCTTTAGCCAGAGGTTTTTCGGCGGCACCGGCAACAAGAGCCGCCAGGACGAGCAAGAGAGAAAGATGTTTTTTCATTTGAAATCAACCCTTGATAAATTGAAGGAGCGCGGGTAATGAGCCCGGTCAGATTTTTTCTGTTTTAACGTATTCAATACGGAGCCTGCCGGGCTTGCCGTCGCGGAAATACACTTCGTAATGGTCATCGGCTTTCCTTTTGGGGAATTCGATCACATAGCGCTGAAGTCCGGAGCTGCCGCCCGGCGTGTAAATTCTTTTGACCACAACTTTCCGGGAGGCGGCATCCCGTATGGAAATGGTCCAGGGGCGGTGTATATGCTTCTGGATCATCCGCATATCCAGTGTCAGCCGGAGTCTTTGGCCTGCCGGAACATCCCAGGCTTGGCGGGGGAACGTCAGACGGGAAGCGCTGCCGGAATAAAGATAATATCCGTTCTGGATCTTGAAAGTGCCGCTGCCCTCTCTGCCTTTTTTGAACGGACAGTCTTTCATGGGATCACAGCTTGAAAAGAGGAGCGTTGTTTTTTTCAGCGGGGGAGCTGTGAAGCATTTTTCGATATACTGACCGCTGTTGTTGAAAAAGTCAAAGGGGGTGATCCTGACTTTGTATTCTTTGCCGGACTCGAAATAGCCGCTGCTGAGCTTGAGCGTGCTTGTTTTGCCTTTGTCCGGAAGCAGCGTGAAGGCGTGTGATTCTTTATCCTGATTGCCGAAAAACTCCCATGGACCCTCTGCTGTTTTGCGGAAAAGGGTCATGCGGTAGAAGAAGGTATTGTATTTTCCCTGAGCTTCATTGAAGGAAAAAACAAGCGTTCCGGCAGGATCCCTGTCCGGCGTGACGGTGATCTCTGTTCCCCGGTCAAATTGAGGTGCCGGGATCAGTTTGCGTTTCTGTGCCGTGTAAAGGGCTGATGCCGGATCATGGGGCAGGAGGACAGTCCATCTTTCATCCGGGCTGTATTCTTTGCCGGTCATGGCATCAAAGCGGCGGAAAACGACTTTGTTTTTGTAGATCTCCATAATGGTCGCGTCGGCGTTGAAGTGTCCCCACTGGGACTTGCGGCTGTGGGGGATGTTGACCACGGTGAAATTGCCTTGCCAGATACTGTTTTCCCGGCGGTTTTCCGCGTGGACATGTCCGCAGAGCTGGATGACTTGAGGATATTTATCCAAAATCCGGCGGCGGTTGGCATCGCCCCACGTCTGGCTGTTGAATACGGTATTCCAGGCGGGGTAATGATCCACCAGAAAGACAGGTTTATCCGGTGTATCTTTGCAGGCATCGGCGATCATTTTTTCAAAACGGGCGTAATCGACGCCCTGGGGAAAGACCAGAAAGTTATATCCCTTGATCTTACGGAGATCATACATCTCATGAGCCAGTTCCAGTCTTCTTTTGAAATCACTCCAGGCGTTCGGGTAGATCGTATGATAATTGCCGTATCCGATCGCATCATGATAGGCCAGAGACATCATTTCCGGCGGTTTTTTTTCGGGAAAGACCTTCCGGATGGTCTTGCGGTAATTGACGTAGGCCTGTTCCTGGGGGGTATCGGCCACATCGCCGGCATTGACCAGCAGATCGACCCGGTGCTTTCTGAATAGTTCACAAGCCTTTTCCAGGGGGAGGCAGCTTTGGGGATCCGGCGTGACATGGGTGTCGGAAAGAAGCCCGGCTTTCATCAGAGGTTCTTCCGCTGCGGCAGCGAGGCAAAGCAGCCCTGTCAGGACAAAAAGTGAAAATTTTTTCATTGACAACTCTTCTTTACTTTACTTTACTTTACTTTGGCAGGCGGCGTTGCAACCACAAGGCGCCGTGCCGGAAGCATGGCTGTTCCTCTGGCTTTGCGCGAGACCATTTTGCGTGTTTTGCCGTCCC
Source organism: Lentisphaeria bacterium (assembly GCA_017508555.1). Lineage (GTDB taxonomy): Bacteria > Verrucomicrobiota > Lentisphaeria > Victivallales > Victivallaceae > UBA1784. The sequence continues at coordinate 31,002 of JAFVYP010000150.1, read as the reverse complement.
GGTATCTGTTGGTGTAACGGATATTGACCAGGAAGATCTGATTGACAGCCGTTGCAGCGGCCTCTGCCGTGGCTTTGACTGTGGCGGTCACGATGCCGTTTTTGAAACGGGGATTTTCCACAAGAACGCCCAGGGGCTGATCTTTGAGGGCGATATCCAGGATCTCAAAATCCGGCGGAAGGTATTTGGGGGCCTTCATCTTGATAACAGTGCTGCTGCCGGGAACAAGTCTGATCTCCGCAGGTTTTTCCTCTGCCCAGGTGAGATATCTGCTCATCCAGTAGCGGCCCTGTCTGGTGACATAGAAGTCTCCTTCGCAGGGGATCAGGTGGTTGTAGGCAAAGGCCTGCATGGCTTCATCAGCGGGGCTGACCTCCCGTGTGATGCCGCAGGCGGAGGCTGTGATCCTGACGGGGGAACGGTTGGGACGGCGGACTTTGGCGCTGTCAATGGTGAACGCAGCATAATTGCATTTGGCGGGAACGGTATTTTCTCCGCAGAGCTGATAGCCCAGAGGACTGGAAAGTCCGATTTTAACAGGGCCGTCGAATCCGTCCAGACGTTCCACGATGATACCGAAGTCTCCCCGGGAGCCGCCTGTGCCGGGTTCAAGGGCTGAGGGATAACCCCAGACGCGGAAATCGGGGCGGGGGGTATCCAGACGCAGATAATACTTGTAATCTTTTCCGCCGGCGCCGGCATTGTCCTTGAGAACGGCCTGATAGGTTCCTGTTTCCGGAGCGGTAAAGAGGATCGTGGGGTCGGTGTGCTGCATGACCAGTCCCACCCGCTGCCGTTTCACGTCATCGCAGATGGCGACGCGCTTGCCGGAGGGCGCAAGGATTTCAAGCAAACCGTCCAGAGGAGAATTAAGACGTCTTGCCCAGACATCTGCCACCAGGCGGGTCCCGGCGGCGGCGTGGAAACGATAGACCGCTTTTTCTCCCGGTTTGAGGATCGTTCCGCTGATGACGACGGGCAGCGGCAGAACGGATTTTCCGGCCTTTTCATCCAGCGTGACGGGCGCGACGGCAAATCGGGGCGGGGGGGCGATGATATAGGGACGGGGATTCTTGTCCACTTCGATACGATAGACGAAATCATTGCGTCCCCGGTAGAGGGCATCCCGGACAAGGAGTTTGTAACTGCCGGTTTCAGGCGCAGTGAATTTCATAACAGGATCGGGATGGAAATAACGGTCATCGGCAAAGGCCGCTCTTTTTTTCTGACTGTCGATCACTTCAAGACAGGCCTGAAAATGTCCGGGGACGCCGTCGCCCATGAAGGGAAGAAGGACACGGCCTTTGAAATCGAAATAGAGGGTTTCTCCTTTTTTGGCCTCGAAATTGAAAATATCCGTTTCTCCCGGCATGATCTGTCCGTTGAGGACACAGGGGGCGGTGAAAGAGCTTTCGCCCTTGGTTTTGGGAGGTACTTGAAAACGCGGTTCTCTCACTTCGGGGACAGCGCTGATGTAGAAGGGAACAGGATTGCTCAGCCAGTTGCCGCCCTCCAGACGCAGTTCTCTGCGTCCCGGAGCAGCATTTTTGTCGATCTTGAGTTTCAGGATGAGATTTTGTCCGATACTGGGGTTCATCTGAAGCGGGTTGCGCGGTACGAACAGAAAGTGCGTGACAAGCTCGTACTGCATGGGCGTCGTCAGATGGAGCTTGCTGTACCAGGGATGATAGCGCCAGTCAACCGTGCCGTTTTCTCCGGCGGGGAGGGGGAGAAAAGAGCGGTCGCCCTTTTCGATCTGCCGTACCCAGCGCATGAGGTAACGTCTCTGGGAGCCGGAGGGGTAAGGAACGCCCCTGACTGATTCCAGCTTGAGGAGTTTGACACCGCCGCCTGTGACGATGATGCCGCGGGTCCCCCAGCAGCCCTGGCCGCCCACAAGGATCTCCACTTCATCCCCGGCTCTGCCGCCTGCGGGATAAAGATAGCCGATATAAGCGGCGTTCAAACTTAAAAAAAATGTTCCGGCAACGATGAAAAAAAAGTATTTGAGAGTCATTTTGCTGTCTCCTGTGTGCATCTTCCGGTTTACAATAGCATAAATAAATTGTTTTTTCAATTGAAAAAAGATAAAAAGGATATTATATTTACCCTGCAATCTGTTATTCAGGGAGGTTTTTTTATGGATATCCGCCGTTTTTTTATCTGTGCCGTGCTGTTTTTTCTCGGAACTGTCAGCGCTTCTCCTCTTCGGGAACTGGACAGGCTGCTGTTGGAAAATCAGCAGCGTTTTGATCTTTCAGCCGTTGCTCCGGCAGAAGATGGCGTTTTTCTCCGCCGTGCCATGCTCAACGTCAACGGACGGGTCCCCACTGTGGCGGATATCCGCCGCTTTACCGCTGACAAAGATCAGGACAAATACGCCCGGCTCATCGACAAATTGACCTCTTCTGCTTACTTTGCGGATATTCTGGCCTGGCGTTTTGCGGATATGTTCCGGATCAAATCCGAATTTCCCATCAATCTCTGGCCTAATGCGGTGCAAAGTTATCACCGCTTTTTCAGGGATGCCGTTGTGCAGAACAGACCCTGGAACAGCGTCTGCCGTGAACTCCTGACCTCTTCCGGCAGCAATTTCCGCGTGCCTGCGGTCAACTTTTTCAGAGGTTCCGCCGTGCGTACGCCCGAAGGCCTTGCCCGCGTGACCGCTCTGAGTCTGATGGGCATCAGGATGGAGAATATGGATGAAAGCAGCCGCAAAGCCTTTGCGCTCTTTTTCAGCCGCATCGCCTTCAAAAGCACTGATGAGTGGAAAGAGGAGATAGTTTATCTTTCTCCTGATCCGGTCCGTTTTACGGCCCGCACGCCGGATGGTCAAAGTTTTGATATTTCTTCTCCTGACACAGATCCCCGGGTTGTTTTTGCCGACTGGCTTCTTGCCAAAGGCAACCCCTTCTTTGCCCGGGCTTTTGTCAACCGGGTCTGGCACTGGCTTTTCGGACGGGGATTGATCGAGCCCGCCGATGATATGCCGCTGCCTCCCGGCGCCTGGGGAAAATTTGCCGCGTTCTTTTCTCCCGCAGGAGATAATGCCGGTAACGAAAAGATCCTGGATTTTCTTGCCGGAGAGTTTGAACGCTCCAATTACGATGTCAGAAAACTTTTTGTTCTTCTGATGAATTCCCGCGCTTACCGGGCTTCATGGAAAACACTTCCCCGGGAACAGGAACGCGCAGAAAAGGTCTTTGCCGTTTATCCTCTGCGCCGTCTGGAGGCAGAAATCCTGGTGGATGCTTACAGTCAGATCCTGGGGGCCCATGAGTCTTACAGCAGTGTGATCCCTGAGCCTTTCACTTTTCTGCCCAAGGGCGCTCCGGCTGTGACCATTGCCGACGGCAGCATCTCAAGCCGCACGCTGGATAATTTCGGCAAACCCTCCCGGGATGCGGGAACGCTGGCGGAACGCAACAATGCTGTCACTCCCAGTCAGCGGCTCTTTCTGATGAACTCCAACTGGATCTATAACAGGACCAATGCGCTTCCCTGGCGTATTTTCGGCCGCCGCCGTCTCAATGACAAACAGCGGATCGAAGAGCTGTACCTGACGATCCTCTCGCGGAAACCCACGGTCGAGGAGATCAAAAAGATCAACAGCTACCGGAAAAAACTGGGCCGCAAAAACAGCTGGCGCGTCTGGCCGGATCTTGCCTGGGCTCTCATCAACACCAAAGAGTTTCTCTTCCACCATTGATAAAAAAAGTCTCTGTTCCGGCACCGGATGTGCGCTGGAACAGAGACTTTGTGTATGTCCGTTATCTGTTGCCGACAGGGCTTATTTACCCAGTTCAAAGGCTTCGGAAGCGCTGGCTTTGCCTTCGCTCCAGTCGGGGGCCTGTCTGCGGTTCTGACGGGAAAGCCAATCCAGTCCGGGAACGGGGAGACAGTCGTGACCGCCTTCAAAAATGGTGACGCGGGTCAAATTGGACTGACGGCGGAAAAGCACCGTGTTTTTGCCGAAAGAGGGATCCTGCACCGGGGCGGGGTAATGGGCGGGGAACTGCTGATTTTCCGTAATGAATGCGATATCCTCCGCAGAGATTTTATCTTCCGGCTTGGCCAGGATATTGAAGGCGTTGAGCGTTTGATTGACGGGGACGCTTCCGGTGTGGCCGTCATGGATACCGGTACTGATATCCAGCAGACAGCGGGAGGCGTTGCCCAGATGGGTGACAGGAGAGCGTCTCTGTGCCTCAGCCCTGGCTTTTTCATCTTCAGCGGGGTTGCCGCCGCAGGCTTTTTCGATGTGTTCCGCATAGCCTCTTCCGGCGGCGGCGCACTGATCGTGCCAGAGGGCCACGTCGGAAATCGCACACCAGGCGGAAACGGCCGTCCAGAGCTCCGGACGGCGCGCCGCCAGAAGCAGAGAGGCATGACCGCCGCCGGAACCGCCCAGCAGATACACGCGGTCATTATCCACCAGCGCAGCCTGTTTCATATAGGCCACGGCATCGGCGATATCCTCCACAACGGCATCAGAGCCGCAGGCTTCCGGCGTCCAGTTGGGACCGCGGAAGTCGGGGAAGATGAAGTTCCAGTTGTTTTTGAGGCAGTAAGCTGCATAGGCGGAGCAATCCTGTTCATAAGTGAAGCTCCAGGTGTGCAGCGCCACCAGCAAGGGACGGGGTTCTGTTCCCGGAGCAATAAAACATTTGGCTTTCTGCATACTGTTATCCCAGCTGCAACGGTATTCGATGGTTTTGATTCTTTCCATAATGATCTTCTTTCTGTGATAATATGGCGTGTGTTGTTTCCGTTTAATATAATCCCGTAAAAACGGAAGTCAATGTCTTTTCTCAAAAAAGCTTCTGCCTTGTTGCCGGAAATCTCCGGCGGCCTGCCTGGGGATTAATGTTTCTCAGGGGCTGTGATGCAAAAAAAACCGGAACAGAAAAAACTTTCCGTTCCGGCATTTATTGGCACACGCAAGATTATTTCTTCTTGTGACGCAGCAGTTTGAGCTGCTTCTTACGCTTGTGCTTGGCGATCTTCTTGCGCCGTTTTTTCTTCAGGTTTCCCATTTTTTCACCTTTAGATTATTAAAGTTGATTAAACTTTTTCAGGCGGGACTGCCAAATGTTCTGCAAGTCTTTTTGACCGCCGACTACTTGGCAGTCACGCCCATTTCAATAATATAGCTCCACTTCTGTCAAGTTGCAAATCAAAAAAACAGGATTTTTCAGCAGAATTTTCGGTTGCGGTGGAAAAAACTCGGCTTTTTTTGGACAACGCTGTTGAATTTCAGGCGAAATGGCATTAATTTTATAAGGAGAATAAAAATCAGATGATATGTTTTTGGCGGAGACGATATTGATGAAAAAACCATTTTTTATTTTTTTTGCCGCGCTTCTGCTGCCGGGAGGACTTTGGGCCGGCAAAGCGGCTGTCGGAAGAGATACCCCCGATCAACCCTGTTCTTCTGAAAAGGCGGACGGCACTTTCAGCAGACACACCCGGGCGCTGGAGTTCTATATTGCCGGACTTCTTGAAAAAAATCCCGATAAGCGGCTGAATTATCTTCTGGAATCCGTCTCTCTTGATCCCCGGAGAAAACTTTCTGTTCTGCTTCTGGTCAAAAGCCTTGATAAAGTTCCGGGCAGAAGCGCAGAGGTTAGAGAAAAACTTGCTTCTCTCCGGAAAGCGCTGCCGGAGGATGTTTTTTTTCTGCTCCAATACGTTCAGGCTGCAGCCCGTTCCGGTGCCGCGCCAGGAGAGATCGCTGCGCTTTGCGGAGATCTTTTGCGCAAAAAGCCCGCGCCGGAGGATATGAAATATTTTCAGGCATTGGCTTTGCGTTATGTGGAGGCGCTTCTTGCCGCCGGTCAAAAGACCATCCAGCTGCCATTTGAGGCCTCAGATCCTGCGTTGCAGGAAGCGGCGCTGCTCTATTACAGCATTTCCGCCAAACGGGATACCTTTTCTCTCGTTCCCTCCATTGCCGCCCGTGAGCGGGATAAATATCTGGAACTTTTGAAAAAAAGCCCTTTGACCAATGCTGCCGGATTCCGCAGGCGCATGGCCTTTTTCGGTTTGATAAAGGCCGATACGGCGGCTTTTGAAACGGCAGAAAAATGGTATGACGAACACAAGGACAGCTTCGGCGCTGTCATGCTGATCGAAGCGGCGGCTCAGACCGGGAATGTGCAGAAACTGGAAGCGCTTCTGAAAAAATATCCCGGAATATCGGTGGCGTTCTGCGCTAAAAAACGGTTGCAGGCTTATACCGCTGCCGGAAATTTTGACCGGGCCATGCGGGAATGTGCCAATTTGACCTCTCCGGCGGAAAAGGAGAGCAACCGTTTTACAACGGCCCTTAAATTCAGAAATGTCCGGGCGGCGGCCCGGGCGCTGGAGGCCTGTGAAAATATCCCCGGATTCAGCAAAGAGGCCGCTGCGCTTGAACGGCTTTCTCTGGCTGAACTTTCTCTGAACAAAGCCGATTTTTTCAAGGCGGAAAAAGTGCTTGCGCCCCGGGTCCGGCAGAACATGATGATCGCCAATGCCGTTGCCTATGTATCCGCCGTTCTGGATGTCGAACTCAAAAAGGCTGAGGAACTGATGACATTTGTGCTTTCCCGGGAGCCGCGCAATGCCGCGTATCTGGACAGCATGGCCTGGGTCAAATTCAAGCAGAAAGATTATCCGGCTGCTGAAAAATATATCAGGAAGGGCTTCCGCTGCCTGGATCACGGTGTTTCCGGGGCTGTTATGGCAGAGCATGCCGGAGATATTTATCTGGCTCTCAAACAGCCCTTAAAAGCGCTTGCTTATTATCAGCTGGCTTTGCAGGTCTTTCAGGATTCTCCCCGGGACAATCCCGATCTTGATCCGCAGCTGCTCAAGAAAAAAATAACCTCTCTTACTTCCGGAACAACAAAATGAACAGAAACTTTCTTGCCGGAGCTTCTGCCGCAGAACTGAAAACCTTTCTGACGCAGCAGGGACAACCGGCTTTCCGTGCCAAACAGATCCTGGACTGGATCTGTCAGAAACAGGTACTCGATCCTGAGGAGATGAAAAATCGTCCCGCGCCGCTCAGGGCGGCTTTGAAAGAGGCCTTTTACGCGCCCTCCTGCCGCGTGGCGGAACGGGCTGTTTCCGCCCGGGATGAAGTGGTGAAACTGCGGCTGGAACTTTTTGATAAAGAGTCAGTGGAATTGGTGGTCATTCCTGCCGGGGAGCGTCTGACGCTCTGTCTTTCGACCCAGGTGGGGTGTCCGGTGGGATGCCGTTTCTGTGCCAGCGGCGTCAATGGACTTGTCCGCAATCTGAAGGCGGGGGAGATCATTGAAGAGTTTCTCACAGGCTGTGCTGAGGCCGGAAGAAAATGCGACAATATCGTCTTTATGGGGATCGGCGAGGGATTGATGAATTTTGAGGAGCTTTCCCGGGCGCTGGATATACTGACATCTCCGGAATACTTCAATATGTCTCCCCGCAGGATCACCGTTTCTACCAGCGGCTTTGTGCCGGGGATCCTGAAGCTGGCGGCGTTGGAAAAGGAGTTTACGCTGGCGATCAGTCTCCATGCGCCGGACGATGAAACCCGGGCTGGGATCATTCCTGACAAGGTTCGTTATCCCATTGCGGAGATCTTGCGCGCCGCAGATATCTGCCGTGACAGGACAGGGCGTTTATATACTCTTGAATACACCCTTCTTGCCGGGATCAATGATTCTGTTGCCCAGGCTGAAGCTCTGGGACATCTGGCCCGCGCTCACCGGGCCAAGATCAATCTGATCCCCTACAACGAAACAGATTCCGTTTTCAAACGTCCCTCCCGCGAGGCGATCGAGGCTTTTGAGCGGGCGGCTGCTGCAACGGGGGCCACCGTGACCCGCCGCGTGGAGCGCGGAGCCAAATCCGCCGCCGCTTGCGGACAGCTCAGGGTCAATGCGATGAAAAAGGAAAGCGCCCAATGAAAAAAATTCTTTTTTTTCTTCTTCCGGTGATGATCCTGCTGTTTTTTTGCGGATGCAAGGCATTCCGGCAAGCCTTTTCCCGTCCCTCCGGACGGCGGGCGGAAAACCGTTCCGGCGAGAGCCGCCCGCCAGCCTCCCGGGACCCCGTGATGGATATGTTCAAAATCAAAAACAAGCCGGATTATCTTCAGGATAAAGAGCTTTCATCCCATGAACGGGCTCTGCTCAAAGAGCAGATGCACACCGGGGATTCGGAGGCTCTCGTTAAGTCTATCCGCTCTGATTACGATGCCCAGCGCAAGCGGCGCCACGACTGGGTGTTCAGCCGTTGACAAACAACCGCAGTCCTGCCGGCGGCAGGTCGTCCTTTACCGCAGACTGGCCGCGTAAAAACGCGCGGCCGTGATCCAGAAGTTGCGGACTTTTGCATCGGGCAGAAGTGCATTGATCCTTTTCAGCGTTGCAGGCGCAAGTTTCCGCGAGAGCAGACCGTAATAAAATTCCACGCCCGTCAAATGGGTGTTTGTGGTCAGAAAACGGATCAGCTGTGCGTATTCCAGAGTTGTCTGCGGCAGATATTCTCCCTTTGTTCCGTTGGTGGTCCGGTAGCGGATCACGCCTTTTGCGCCGATCCCCGTGACACGTACCAGAATGCGGCTGCCGTGGACACGGATCATCAAGGTTCCCCGGGCTTTGCAGTTTTCTGCTTCCAAGAGGAATTTTTCATAGGCGGCCAATGCTGAGGGCGCATAGGTTTTCAGCGTGTTGAAAGCCGCGATCGCCGCCCGTTCTGCAATGGTATCGCAGGTGGTGGGGATCAGATAGTTCCGGGCATTTTCAAGCGCTGTTTCAAAGGCTGCGTTGTTCTTGCTTTCTGCGCATTGGACGACCGCAAGGATCAGCGGTTTGTTCAACGCATCCAGCTCGTTTTTCAGTTTTGCAAAACGGATATTGATCTCTGCCTGACGGGCCTTCTGATCCTGCTGGAATTGGGCGTTCTGCTGAGCGATCTCCCGCTGTCTGGCTGCTTCGCCCGCCAGATGTTTCTGCCGTTCCTGTTCCTCTTTTTCCTTTTGGAGTCTGCGCTGTTCAGCGGCTTTTTCATAAGCGGCCCGGGCTTTTTCGCGGGCGGGGATGAAACGCAGCTCTTCATCAGCAATGGAGTACATGGCCCAGGTCTTGCAGAGGATATCATGTTCTTCCGGCGTTACGGGATCTCCCAGACGGTCAATGGTCTCATCGGCTTTGGCAAGCCATTTGGCCCGTCCGGAGGAGGGGGTGTTGCGGAACTCTGTCCGGAGTGCTTCCAGGGTACGGATATATTCCGGCCGGGTTTTGGGTTTTTCCGGTTCTTTGGGCTTGACAGGCGCTTCCGGAAGAGGGGCGGCTTGGGGCGCTGTTTTTGCCTCTTTTTCATCCGCAGCGGCTTGAGGGGTCTGTCCCAATTTTGCAAGCAGTTTTTCTCCCCAGGGTTTGAGTTTGGCCGGAAGTTTATCTGCTTTGGCCGCAAAGAAAAATCCGGCAGCCGCTCCGCCGAGAAGCAGGAGCAAAACCAGCAGGAATATGACTGTTTTCAAAGCTCCGGAGCGTTTTTTGGGAGCATTTTCCTCTTTTGTCCGGCGGGTCTTTTTCTTTTTCGGCTCTTCTTCGCCGTTTTCCGGGGTTTTCGCCTCTTCTCCTTCAGGGGCGGCCTTTTGCTCCCGCGCTTTGCGGTGGGTCTCAGGCGCCAGGGTGATTTCATCCCCCGCTGCCTTTTTTTCTGCTTTTTCTTCCGCAGGGGCAGGCGTATCCGCCGGTGTTTCCGCCGGAGCCGCCGCCGGGGGTTCCGGCGCAGGGGCAGGGGACTCCTGCATTTTGACCTCTTCAGCCGGCACCGGGGGCGTTTCTGCTGTCGGCGTTTTTTCCTCTTCCTTTTTGACCGCAGGAGCGGCGGGTTTGACCGCAGGAACCGCAGGCTTTGCAGTGGCCTTCGCCGCCGGAACGGCCGGTTTTGCTGCCGGAACCGCCGGTTTTACCGCAGGCGCGGCAGGTTTTCCCAGGAGCGGTTTGGCGCCGGTTGCGGGGGTTTTCAATCCGGGCATGGCGGGTTTGGCGCCACCGGGCGTCAGAGGTTTTTTCATTCCGGGAAGCCCAGCGGGGGCGGCCGGACGGGAGAGGACCGGTTTTTTCAGCAGGCCTCCGCCGGAAACGGCAGGACGGCCGGAGGGATTATTGAGAAATGCGTCCAAATCGCGGATGATCTCATTGGGCATCTGATAGCGCTGTTCGATATTCCGCGCCATCATTTTGACGATAATGTCATTGAGGGCATCCGGCAGCTGGGGATTGACCTCTTTGGGGGGTGTCAGATTGCCTTCCACATGCATACGGGACATCTCTTCTGCGGTGTCAGCCACATAGGGGAATTGTCCTGTGACGAACTGATAGAACGTCGCCCCCAGGCTGTAAATGTCGCTGCGGACATCTGTGGGAACTCCGGTGAGCTGTTCGGGACTGATATACTGGGGTGTTCCCAGCACTTCATCGGCGTCAGCGTCAGCTGCCGCATCGTTGCCGGTCCGTGCCAGACCCAAGTCGGCCAGTTTTGCAGAACCGTTGGCATCCAGCATGATATTATCGGGTTTGATATCCTGATGGACGAGTTTCTGATCTTTCCAGGCGGCTTCCAGCGCGCTGCATATTTCACGGATGACTTTGGCGGCCTTGGCGAAATCAAGGATTTTTTCCCGTTTGAGGATCTGTTTGAATGTCTCTCCGCGGATCAGCTCCATGGCAAAGTAGTAGATCCCGTCCTCTTCGCCGACGGCGTAGGCTTGGACGATATGGGGATTGGTTAGCTTGGCTGCCGCCCGGGCTTCGCGGAAAAGTCCGTCGATGTACTCTTTGTCGCCGCTGAATTTATCCCGCAGCACTTTGAGCGCCACGGGGCGGTCCAGAGAGAGCTGGCGGGCGACAAAGACTTCGCCCATGCCGCCGTGGCTCAAAGGTTTTTCAATGAGAAAATCCCCGATAACGACTCCGGGAGCAACATTTTTTTCAGGAACCGGGATCTCTTTGCCGCACAAAGGACAGGGGACTGCAGCTGCTCCTTCCGGGATCTCGGGCGTGATGGGTTTTGCGCATGCGTCACAATAAAGTTTCATAATCAGACCTCATTTCAGAAAAAATACCTGATGATGGCATTTTTCCGCAACCGTTGCGTATAATTTTTTTTGGCAGCCGTCCGTTGTTCAGCCTCAAGTTTTTTGCGGATCTCAGGGAGACTCTCTTTGAAGGAACGCTCCTGAGGTTTTGTGAGATCGAGAACCTGGAGAAAAACAGTTCCCTCTGCTGTTTTCAGCGGACCATAGATCTTTCCCTTGACGGGGGCCGTCAGGGCTTTTGCAAATTCCGGACGCAGAAGGCGGCAGTCGATCTTGCCGAGTTTTCCGCCGTCCTCTTTACCGGGGCCGCTTGACCAGCGCCGGGAAAGACGGGCAAAGCCCGCCGGATCTTTCTGCAGCTCTTTGCCGATCTCTTCGGCTTTATCAAGGTTCTCTCCGCTTAACAGGATCATGGCAAGTTCGATGCTGCCGGCATTCCTGTTCAGAGCCTTGTTTTTCTGGTAGTAGGCATACATGGCCGCAGGGGTGAGGTCTTTCTGCGCCACATACTGGCGGTGGAGCATCAGCTGGACGGCCATGCTGTCGCGGACGTCGTTCCGCATTTTTTCGATACTGCCGCCCTGCTGACGGAGCTTGCGGATAAATTCACTGCGGGAACGGATGCCCATCCGGTCTGCCACTTCATCCAGCGCGCTTTCGATATCCCGCTCCTGGAGCTGGAATTTCTGTTTGTTGTAATCTTCCACGATCAATTTGCGGTCGATCAGCTCATCCACCGCTTCGCGGCGGATCTTGAGGATCTGTTTTTTCAGTTCCTCCCCGGTGTAGGTGCTGAACGCCCGGAACTCTCTGGCCCGGGTGAGGGGCAGAACATCCTGCAAACTGACGGGAGAACCGTTGACAGAGGCCAGAATGGAATTCAACTCTTTTTCAGGTGCTCCGGCAAGGAAGATCCCCCACAGCAAAAAAAGAACGGCGGCCGTTGTTTTCAAATACTTCATGTAATATCACTTTTCTGGATTGCTTTTCTTATCATTACGATAATATAAGCTGTCAAATGTATAAATGCAAATATTCTCCGGCAGCGCTGAAAAAAGAGAGGCGTTTTCAGCGTTTCGTATTGCAAAAATGTAATTTTTTGCTTGAATTTTATGCTCCAAGCGTGTATCTTTCCTCTCAGGCATGGAAAACAGGACCGGTTTGAAAGGAGAATCAAGATGAGCCGTGGATTTTTGAAGCGCAAACTGCTGCATTTATATGCGAAGATCGTGAGAGAGAAAGCCTCTCCGGAATATATTGCCCGGGGATGGGCGATCGGCATGTTCTACGGCTGCCTCATTCCTTTCGGTTTTCAGTTGCTCTGTTCCATCCCGACGGCTTTTCTGCTCAAAGGCAGCAAGCTGGGAGCGACTGTCGGAACACTTATCACCAATCACTTTTCCATTTTTATCATCTATCCCCTGCAATGCTACGTCGGTGCCGCTCTTCTGGGAGGCGTCCGGGAACTGGATGAGATCAAAGAGATCATGCAGAAAGTCATTCAGGAACAAAGCTATGAGGCTCTTTTCAGTATCGGGAGCGAGCTGGTGGCCGCTTTCTTTGTAGGAGGCGCCCTTCTGGCAGGTGTGATGACGCCCATTACTTACTTTGCGGTCAAAATTCTTGTGATCCGCTACCGTGAAAAAAAACAGAAAAGCAAAAAGGAGCTTTGAATTGTTTATCTTCGATTTTCCTCTGCAAATTTATCTTGCGCTCAATAAAAACAGGACCCGGGATCTGCGGCGTTCCTGCTGTGTGTTTTCGGGTATAACGGGCGTTATTGTCAATGCCTTGCTTGCGGGCGTCAAATTCACAGTCGCGGTCCTTTCCGGAAGTGTGGCTGTTGCTGCCGATGCGGTGAACAATCTTGCCGATGCGGCCTCTTCTCTGGTGACTGTTATCGGGTTCAAACTGGCGGGAAAGCCTGCGGATGAGGAACATCCTTTTGGTCACGGCCGGGTGGAGTATATTGCCGGGATCATTGTTTCTGTCATCATCATCGCAACGGGATTGAGTTTTCTCAAAGAATCCGTTGTCCGGATCTTTTCTCCGGGGAGTGTTGAGGCTGATCCGCTGACGCTCCTGCTGCTTGCCGCGGCCATTGTCTGCAAGCTCTGGCTGGGCGGATTTTTTTTCATGGCGGGCAAAAAGACAGATGCCCCTGCGCTCCGGGCGGCGGGTATTGACAGCTTGAGCGACTGCGGCGTGACGCTGCTGGTGCTTGTTTCCATGTTTATCGGCCGCTATACGCCCTTTCCCGTGGACGGCGTTGCCGGAAGCGTGGTGGCTGTGCTGGTGATCGTTTCTGGCGGAAAGGTTTTGAAAGAGATCGCCGATCCGCTGATCGGGACCCGTCCAAAAAAGGAGATGGTGGAGGAACTGGTTGCGCGTTTGATCTCCTGTTCCGGTATCCGGGGTGTCCACGACTGCATCATCCACAACTACGGTCCGGAGCTTTACTTTGCCACGGCCCATGCGGAGGTGGACTGCAAGGGAACGCTTGTGGAAATGCACGATATCCTTGAAAATGCCGAAGTTGAGATCGCAAAAAATATGCCGGTGCGTCTGGTTCTGCACTGCGACCCCTTTACGGTGGACGATCCTGCAGCGCTTTTCTGGCGCAGACAGCTGGAAAACGCTGCCTCTGCTTTGGACGAGCGTTTCAAGATCTACGATTTCCGTTATTTCTGCGGAGAGGATGCTGTTCCGGATATCAGCTTCCATTTGCTGGTCAACCGTTCTGACCTGATCCGGAAACAGGAGATCATTCAGAAGATCCGGGAAAATCTTCCGCAGGATGAAAAGGCTCTCCGTCTGGATATCAGTTTTGTCACAGCATACGTTTGACGTAAAAGATGTTGTTTTCGGGGTCTCTGCCTCTTAAATATTCCGCACTGCCGAACTCTGTTGTTTCCAGAAGGGCAGGGTATCCTGAGCAGCAGAGTTTTTCAGAGAGTTTTTCCGTGTCGGCGCAGGAAAAGCACCAGAACATGGCCGAGCTGGCATGCTCCAGAAAGGGGGCCTGGGTTTTGAGCAGCGTGACAGAAAATCCCTCCGTCAGCTGAAACTGGACAAGAAAAGAACTGTCGATGCAGGGGGTGCCAAAATTCAGCACATCCCTGTAAAAAGTGCGGCACAGATCAAGGTCTGTGACTTTGATGATGACTCCGAATCCGTCAGGTTTCATGGGGCTTCCTCAAGTTAATTTCAAATCTTTGATGCAACACAGGTTGATTTATTCTCTCTGCGGTTGTATCTTATATTCATGTTGTGTTTTTATATATTATAACCCTGTTTTTGTAAAAGACAATCCCGGGAACGGGAAAGTTTCATGCGAAAATGGAAAAATATCAGGAAAGAGAACAGTGAATACGACAAGTTATTGCAATCCGTTGACCGACCGCTACGCGGGCCGCTCCATGAGTTACGTCTGGTCCCCGCAGTACAAACACTCCACCTGGCGCAAGCTCTGGCTGACTCTTGCCCGCTGTGAAAAGGAGCTGGGATTGCCCATTACCGACGCCCAAATCGCCGAGCTGGCTGCCCATCAGCAGGACATCGACTTCGAGCGCGTTGCCGAGATCGAAAAGGGCTTGCGTCACGATGTGATGAGCCATATCCGCGCACTGGCGGAGCTGGCTCCTGAGGCGGCTCCCATCATCCACCTGGGCGCCACCAGTTGTTTTGTCACGGACAATACGGAACTTATCCAGACCCGCGAAGCCATGAAACTTCTGCGGGGCAAACTCCTGCGTCTCATTTCCCAGATCGCTGATTTCTGCGATGCGCAGAAAGAGGTCCCCATGCTGGGCTTCACCCATCTTCAGCCCGCTCAGCTGACCACCCTTGGCAAACGCTTTGCCCTTTATCTTCAGGATTTCATGCTGGACTTTGAACGTCTGGACCGCGAGATCGCTGAACTGCCCTTCCGCAGTGTCAAAGGAACCACCGGGACCCAGGCAAGTTTTCTTGAACTTTTTGACGGAGATCATGCCAAATGCCGTGAACTTGAAAAGCGCGTGGCAGCAGAGATGGGATTTGACAACGTGATCGACCTTTCCGGACAGACTTACAGCCGTAAAATCGACTATTTTGTTCTTTCCATTCTTTCCGGTATCGCCCAGTCCGCGGCCAAAATGGCAACGGATATCCGTATTCTGGCCAATATGAAAGAGGTGGAGGAGCCCTTCGGCGCCAAGCAGGTGGGTTCCAGTGCCATGGCTTACAAGCGCAATCCCATGCGCAGTGAGCGTGTCTGCTCTCTGGCCCGTTATGTGATGAACCTGCCCGGCAATGCCGCCTATACGGCTTCGACCCAGTGGTTTGAACGGACTCTTGACGACTCCGCCAACCGCCGTCTTGTCCTGCCGGAGGGATTCCTTGCCTGTGATGTGATCCTTTCCATTCTGCTGGATGTGACCTCCGGTTTGCAGGTCTGGCCCAAAGTCATCGAAAAGCATGTGGCGGCGGAGCTGCCCTTCATGGCAACAGAAAACCTGCTGATGGCCGCTGTGAAAAAGGGCGGCAACCGTCAGGAACTGCATGAAGTCATCCGCAATCACTCCATGGCCGCCGGACGTCGGGTCAAGGAGGAGGGACTTGAAAACGATCTGCTGGAACGGATCAAAAACGATCCCGGTTTCGCCTCCATCCGCGGGGAGTTCGATTCTCTCATCAATCCCCGGGCTTTTGTGGGCCGGGCGCCGCAGCAGGTGACGGATTACCTGACGGATGTTGTCCGTCCCCTTCTGGCGGAACGGGCTTCTGAGCTGGCCGCTGACGCCGACTGCGCCGCGCTGAATGTTTGAAATGTTCAACTCAATTCGGAGAATATGTAAAAATGTCTTTCCTCGGAAAAAACTACCTGATCAAAAATCAGACCGGACTTGAGATCTTTGAGAGCATCAAGTCGCTTCCTGTTATCGACCCCCACAACCACGCCAATGTGAAAGAGATCGCGGATAACAACTGCTACGGCGATGCCTGGCAGCTCTTCGCCGCCACAGACCACTATGTCTGGGAAATGCTCCGTAAACGCGGCGTTCCGGAAGAACTCATCACCGGAAAAGCAAGCAACCGTGAAAAATTCCTTTCCATGGCGAAGGTTTTTCCCGAAGTTGCGGGCAATCCCGTCTATGAGTGGGTCCACCTGGATCTCAAACGTTATTTCGGAATCGATGATCTGATCAACGAAGCCAACGGCGAAAAAATCTACAATGCGGTCAATGCCAGGCTGGCGACCGATGCGTACCGTCCCCAGGCTCTGCTGACCGGTCCCCTCAATGTGGAGGTGATGTGTTCCACAGATGACCTCATCGACAAACTGGAGGACCATGACCGCGCCAATGCCGCCTTCGGCAAGACCATGATCCGTCCCACCTGGCGTCCTGACAAGGCCATGAAGATCTTTGCCAACGGCTGGCGGGCCTACATGGGACAGGTCGAGGAGCGTTTCGGCGTGAAGCTCAACAGTCTTGCTGATCTTTTTGACGTGCTCAAGCGCAGCCATGATTACTTTGCCGAACGCGGCTGCCGTGCCAGCGACCACGGTATCGAGCTGCCTGTCCGTGCCGATTATGACTTTGCCGATGCTGACGCCGTTTTCAAAAAAGCGATGGCCGGAGAAAAACTGACCTGCGAAGAGTGCGATATCTTCATGGGCGTTTTCATGGTGGAAGTGGGCGAACTCAACAGCAAGACCGACTGGGTCACTCAGCTGCATCTGGGCGCTGTCCGCGACGTGCGCACCAAACTTTTCGACAGCCTCGGACCCGATGTGGGCGGTGACGTGAGCAACCACTATCAGGATTATCTGCCTGCGCTGGTCACCTTCCTCAACCGCTTTGACAACCGTTTGAAGGTCGTGCTGTACTGCCTTGAGGCCGGACATCAGGCTACGCTTGCCACCATCGCCCGTGCCTTCGGTGAAAAGGTCGTTCTGGGTTCCGCCTGGTGGCTGAACGATACGCCCATCGGCATGCGCCGTCAGCTGGAATACATCGGTTCTACCGATGTTTTGAGCAACTTTGCCGGAATGGTTTCCGACTCCCGCAAGCTGCTGAGCTACGGTTCCCGTTTCGAGATGTTCCGCCGTGTGCTTTCCGATGTGCTGGGCGATATGACCGAGCGCGGTCAGATGCCGGTCGAGATCACCATGGATCTTGCATCCCGCATGGCTTACAGCGGCACGAAAAAATTCTGGAATCTGTAATAAAACGAGGTAAAAAATGTCCAAAGAAGTCAAAAGTGATCTTTACAAGGCTGCCGGTGTGGATATAGACCTGGCGACCGAACTGCTTTCCCGTGCCAAAAAAGATCTGGCCTCCACCCGCCGTCCTGAGATGCTTTCTCCCATCGGCGGATTCGGCGGACTGTTTTCCGCCAAGTTTGCCAATTATCAGGACCCTGTTCTTGTTTCCAGCATCGACGGTGTGGGAACCAAGCTGATGATCGCCATGATGATGGAAAAATATGACACCGTCGGCTGCGATATCGTCAATCACTGTATCAATGATATTTCCGTGCAGGGCGCTGAGCCGATCTATTTTCTGGATTACATCGGCATCGGCAAACTGCGCAGTCCTCTTTACGAACAGGTTTTGAGCGGTATTGCCAAGGCCTGCCGCGAAGCCAACTGCGCGGTCCTAGGCGGTGAGACGGCTGAAATGCCCGGTATGTACGGCAACGATTTCGACCTGGTCGGTGTGATTACCGGTGTTGTGGAACGCTCCCGGATCATCGACGGCACGAAGATCGCTCCCGGACATGTTGCCATCGGTATTGCCTCCAACGGTCCTCACACCAACGGATTCAGTCTTGCCCGCAAGATCCTTTTCGGAGATGGAAAGCTGACTGTCCACACTTATCTGGATGAATTGGGTGAGACTGTGGGAGAAGCGCTTCTGCATCCTCATGTCTGCTATTATCCTGCCATCCGCGAAGCCATGCAGCAGCAGATCGCGCTGGATGGTATCGCCCATATCACCGGCGGCGGACTTTATGACAACGTGCCCCGTATCCTGCCGGAGAACGTGGATGTGATCTTCCGTAGCGATGCCATGCCCGTTCTGCCCATTTTCAAACTGATGTGCGAGATGGGCAAGGTGGAAAAATCCGAAGCCTACCGTGTGTTCAACATGGGTATCGGCATGGTCTGGTTTGTTCCCGAAAACACCAAAGAAAAGGCCATGGAGATCATCCGTCAGGCCGGATACAAATGCGATGTGATCGGAGAGGTCGTTCCCGGTACGCGCAAAGTCGAGGTCCTTTGAGAAAATGGTGAAATTTTCCCGGTTGACCGGTTCACTTTTCAAGACAAAACTTGTGAAAAGTCCGCTGCGCCACTCCTATGAGGTGCTGGCGGGGCTGTTTGCCGCCGACAACCGGGAAGAACAATGGGTGCGGACCGTTCTGGGATTGATCCACACCCTTTTGAACGAGGAGGGGAGCGTTCCCGCTCCGCGGATCGAGATACTCCGGCGGCTGATCGAGGCCAAGCGGGGAGCCGATGAGGCCTCCCGGCGGATCAAAATGCTGAAAGAGGCCTCTGTTATCATGCCGGAGGAGGCTGCCACGGCATTGGAAGGCATGGAGCGGGAAGAGCTTGAAAAACTTATCCGTTTTCTCATTCTTCTTGCCCTGGCCGCCAATGTGCTGGAAGGCAAAAGGGCATTTCTTGCTGATTTCGCCGCCGCTGCCGGGGTGGGGCAGAGTGATTTTGACCGGATGATCGTTTCCGCCAAAGCCGAAAAAACGGCTCAGGAACACCTGATCCGTTCGGGGGCGGGGGTGATCGCGGCCCTGGGCGTGATCGCTGTCTTTATCCTGACGGCAACGCTGCTGCGCTCGGTGATCTTCGGTCTCATCGGCGCTTATCTGCTTCTGCCGCTGGAAAAGTTTTTTGAAAAAAGCATCCGCCGGAAGGGGGTGTTTTTCTATTTGGTCAGGGCAGGAGAGCTTTTCTGGGCGCCCCTGAACAGATTGACACGCCTTGTCAAACGGCATAATCCCTTTTCCGGCGGCAATGATGCCGCTCAGCGGGGAAGCGGAGATAAAAAAGTTATCAAACAGGCTGTTTTTCTGACTGTCTTTCTTGTTCTTGCGGCCGTGATCTGTGTTGCAGCCGGGGCTTATACGCTGACCGGCATCTATGTTGCCAAACACAGCACAGGCAAAAAAATCATTTACACGGAACGCAACGGAACGATCGAATCCCCGCGTGAGGCGGGATTGTCTGAAAAGATGACAGAAAAATTCCGTGAGTGGAAAAACCGTTTCAATAAACGTGTGGAAAATGATCCCCGTATCCGGCAAATCGTAGAGATCCTGCGTGAAAATTTTGATGATGACAAGACCCGCAATGAGCTGCTGGGGATTCTTTTGCGTTTCTCCGGAGGTGTGGTCAATTTTACGGCTGGATTGGTGGGAACACTGATATCTGTCATCAGTGATGTGGTTCTTTCCGTCTTTTTCGGCCTTCTGTTCCTGATAAAACTGGCAGAATTCTGCGGCCATGACAGCGGTACGGCCCGGCAGAGCGAGTATCTTGTCCGGACTGTTTTCAATGGCAAGTGGCTTCCCGGCGCCAATGAAAACACGATCGTTGAGGCCAGAAATATTTTGACAGGGACCTTTGCCCGTCTGCGGATCTGGGTCAAGGGATACGGAACATTGATCCTGATCGACAGTATTGTTTATTCCTGTATTTTCTTTGTGCTGCAAGTGCCTTATTTTCCGGTATTCGGCATTATTGCCGGATGCGGTATCCTTTTGCCCTACATCGGTCCGGTGCTGTGCTGTGTCGCCACGCTGGCGGGAACTGTTGTTCTGGGAGGTTTCAGCGGTTCACAGCTTCTGGTGCTGTTTGTCTGTTATCTGATATACAGCGGGATCATTGAGCAGTTCATTCTTTATCCGGCTGTGATCGGCGAGTCTCTGGGACTGACCTCTCTTGAAACAGTCATCGTTGTTCTGCTGGGAGCTGTTTTTGCCGGGATCGCCGGTATGATTTTTGCATTGCCGGCGGCTTCTGTCATCAAATTCATCGTCCCTCAAATTTACCGCTGCTGGGGAAAACAGAGCGGTGAAAACAGGAATACTGTATGAAACATTTTATCTTTGTCTGCTGTTGCGCCCTTGTGCTTTTTTCGGCGGGTTGTTTCTCCTCCGGGGATGTGACCGTTGAAAAGGTTTCAGTAGAAGAGCGTCTGGAATACAGCAGCAGTATGATAAAAGCCCACGAAGGCCTCATGCCGGAAAGCAGGAATGTTCTCGGCAATTTTCTGCTGAACGATCTTTACCGGAATGAATCGGAACGGTTGCTGGAAAAATTGGAGCGTCTTTTCCGGAGTGAGCCCCGCGACCGCTACATTGAGACCCTGGCAGACTGTGCTTTCAATCTGGGATTGCAGTTCCGCTCTGATCCGGATAAGGCTTCCCGTTATTACCTGAGCGCTGTTCTGTACGCCTATGCTTATTTATCTCGTCTGGATAAAATCAGCTCTCCGTACAATCCCTCCCGTCTGGGGATGCTTCGTATCTACAATCTGGCTCTGACGGAGCTTCTGGCTTACCTGTCAGATAAGAAATTGCTGCACAGCGGCGGCTATGAATTATCCGCAGCAGCGGGACAGACCGTTCACTTTACCCTGCCGGATTACCGGATGGCTATCCAGCGGGAAAAAATCGAAAAAGTGCTGCTCTGCGCCGACTACCGTCCTGTCAATTTAACGCATGTGACCCACCGCTCCGGGATCGGTGTTCCGTTGATAATGACGCACCGGCGCAGCCGTGGAGAGCAGGGCGAGGTTTTTGCCAGAGATATGGTTTTTCCGGCAACGGCGGTCATGGATTTTCCGGGGTTCCCCCGCGTCTCAGACGGCAGAAGGCGTTTTTCTGCCCGTCTGATCTATGCCGATTCCCGCAATATGGATAAAATTTCTCTGGACAACCGTG
Source organism: Lentisphaeria bacterium (assembly GCA_017508555.1). Taxonomy (GTDB): domain Bacteria; phylum Verrucomicrobiota; class Lentisphaeria; order Victivallales; family Victivallaceae; genus UBA1784. The sequence goes on along the minus strand of JAFVYP010000150.1, from coordinate 9,968 downwards.
AGATCCCGCTGGAACGGGATCTGTCAACGCCTCTGGCCTATATGGCCAAAGATCCGCCGCCGTTCCATTTTCTTTTTTACATGCTCCGTCCCGGAGAAACGGGGGCAATGCAGGGCCTTTACCGTTTTGAACCGTTTGATCCCAAACGTATTCCCGTGGTTCTGGTCCACGGTTTGATGTCCGATACCCGCACGTGGCTTCAGATGATCAACACCCTGCGCAGTGATCCTGTTATCCTCAAAAATTATCAGATCTATGGATTTTCCTATTCCAGCGGCAACCCCATCGTCAATTCTGCGGCTTTTCTGCGCGCGGAACTCAAGAAGGAACGGGCGCGGATCATCAATGCCGGATTTTCCACTGAGAAATTCGATCAGATGGTTCTGGTGGGGCACTCCATGGGAGGACTGCTCAGCCGCCTTGCCATCAGCCGTTCAGGAGATACCATTGAAAAAATCGTGACGGCCAACGGTAAATACAAGCTGGATGAAATGCTTGAGGATGTCAGCGAGACTGAAAAGAATTTTATCAGGGATGCCATTTATTTTGAGCCGCTTCCCTTTGTGAAGCGGACCGTATTCATCGCCGTCCCTCACAGAGGTTCCTGGATGGCCGGAACATGGATCGGCCGTTTCGGCGCCTGGTGCATCCGTCTGCCCCGTAAAGTGATCGAATTCCGCCGCTCCAAAGCCTTCCGGGTGTTTCTTTCCATGACGGGGAAGGAAAAGCTGGATAATACGGGCATCGACAATCTTGATCCGGATAATGTGGCGATCAGATATCTCAATATGCTTGAGATCAGTCAAACGATCCCTTATCACTCCATCATCGGCAACAGGAATGAGGCCGGTTGTCCCGGCGGAAGCGACGGTATCGTGCCTTACTCCAGCAGTCATCTGGATCATGCGGAAAGTGAATTGATCGTCAAATCCGGCCACAGCGCCCAGAAGAATCCCCTGGCCATTCAGGAGCTGCGGCGGATATTGATGCTCCATCTGCGCTCTCTGGAAAAGAAAAACGGGGATGAAAAATGACCCGGTTCCGCATCTGGAATGTTTTGCGGATAACCGCATTTATCGTGCTTCTGCCTCCGCTGATTTGGTGCGTCTTTGCCTTGCATTTTATTCTTTTCAATGAAAATACGCTTCTGACAGGCATTGCCGGGATCCTCTTCTGTGGTCTGTGGCTTCTGTCTCTTTTTGTTAAAAAAGCGATTTTTGTTCCCCTGGGGATGGCGCTGGTGATCCTGACGGGATTTTGTGCGTTGACGCCGGCATATCGTTTTTCAAAAGTCAAATGGCAGACGCCGTGGCAGAGACGGCCCAGGGCCGTTCTGCTGGAGGGAAACAAGATCAAATTTTATGATGTCCGCGACTTCCGCTATGAAAGTGAAAGCAAGATGATCGTCCGCTACAAGGATATGATCTGCGATTTGGATGATCTCCGCTCTGTCGATCTTGCCCTTTCCCATTGGGACGGCTTGGAAATGGTGGCTCATACCATGCTGGCCTTTAATTTTGCCGCAAGTCCCACCCTTGTCCTCTCTCTGGAAACCCGCATCCCGGAGGGGAAAACACAGTCGGCTGTGGCGGGATTGTTCAAACAGTATGAGATCATTCCCGTTCTGGGGACGGAAGAGGATATTTTTGACCTGCGGATCAAATACCGCGGAGAAGATTTTTACCGGTACAGAACAAGAACGACCCGGGAGCAGGCACGGAAACTGCTTCAGGCTGTCGCCTTTTATGTCAACGGCAGGCCCCGTTTTTATAATACGCTCACCCGGAACTGTTCCACCGGACTTCTGCCCTTTTTACGTGTGCTGCGCCTTGACCCCATTGAGGACATCCGTCTGGTCATCAACGGCTATTCCGATCAGCTGATGTACCGTCTGGGATATCTGGAGCATGATGAAGGAGAGTCTTTCGCTTCCCTGCGGCACCGTAGTTATGTTCCCGGCAAAAGCAGGGGGACTCCGGCAAAATAGGGGAAAAAGAGCTGTTTTTTACTGATTTTCTGTCAATTTTCTTGTATTAAGAGGATTGCGGCGTTATATTTATCACAAGCATTTCTGAAATTGAAAATAAGGATTGGATTATGACTCTGACACACTACGGATTGAGAGAATGGGGCAGTGCTTTTGTCATTATGGTCCTGCTTTTTGCAGGTGCCTGGTATCTGGCGTTCCGGATGGGCTGTATGCGGACCGGGATCGCTGTTGCTGCGGTTTCTGTATTTCTGTTTCTGGTGATCGCGGCATTTTTCCGCAATCCCTGCCGCCGTATTCCCGGCAATCCCTGCCTGATAACCAGTCCTGCCGACGGCAAGATCACGGATATCGTGGAGCTGGATGATTTCAATCTGCCTCCCTTTACGGGGAAAGCTGTCCGCGTAGGGATCTTTCTTTCCGTGTTTGATGTGCATGTGAACAGGGCGCCCGCAGAGATGACTGTTGAAAATGTCAGCTACCGTGAGGGGGAATATCTGGATGCCCGCCATGAAGGGGCCAGCCAGCGTAATGAAGCCATGACGATCTCTGGGACTGCTCATTCCGGCGAAGAGCGTTTTCCGGTGGCTGTCCGTCAGATTTCCGGCGCCATTGCCCGCAGGATCGTTTGTCCTGTCAAAGCCGGAGAAAAGCTCAAAAAAGGCCAGATCTACGGCATGATCAAATTCGGTTCCCGTACGGAGCTTTACCTGCCTGTCGGCCGGGCCGAGATCAATGTCAAAACTGGTGACAGGGTCAAAGGCGGCAGTTCTGTTATTGCAACGTTGACGGAGTAAGAAACCGTTATGAAAAAGAAAATCCACCTCAGTGACGGAACAAAGCATTTTCTGCGTTTTGTTCCCAATCTGCTGACGATCTGCAACTCCCTGTGCGGCTTTGCCGCTATTTTATATACGCTTCAGGTTTACCGGGATACCTCCGGCGATGTGCTGGGTGTGTTTTGCGTCAGCAGTATCATGATTTTTTCAGCCATGATCTTTGATGCGTTTGACGGCTTTGCCGCCCGGGCGCTCAATGCCGCCAGCATGCACGGCGTGCAGATGGATTCTCTGGCGGATATGGTGACTTTCGGTGTTGCTCCTGCGACGGTGGTGGTCATTATGACCGATTCTCTCAAGGCCGGAGTCATGGAAAACTGGCAGATCGCCGTGGTGTATCTGCTGTGTTCTGTTTACCTCGGATGTGCGGCGCTGCGTCTTGCGACATACAATATCCACGCCATGTCTTCAGAGAAAAAGGGAGACCCTGCGTATTTCAGCGGTCTGCCTTCCCCCGGTGCCGCCGCCGCCATTTGCGTATCGGTGTTTTTTGCGCATGATACAGCTCTGCCTGTTGAAAAATTTGCTTTTGTTCTGCCGGTGTATGCGGCGATCCTCGGGCTTTTGATGGTCAGCACGGTTCCCTATATCCATGCGGGACGCTGGCTTTTTTCCGTGCGTAAGAGCAAGGGAAAAATGCTTTTGCTTGCTGTGATGATCGCTATTGCCGTACTTTTCCGTTCCGGTGGAGTTGTTTTTCTGGTGACGACCTATATCTTTTCCGGTCCCGTTACCGTTTTGTACCGTATATTCAGGAGAAAGAACGCATGAAGTATCTCATTACCGGCGGAGCCGGATTTATCGGCAGTCATCTGACCGGATCTCTCCTTGCCGATGGCCACAGCGTGACCATTGCGGATAATTTTTCAACCTCCACGCCGGAAAATATCGCGCACCTGACCGGTCATTCCGCCTTGAGAGTGCTGGAGCTGGATGTGGTTGATTCTCCCCGGGATTTGGATACTCTTGTCAAAGAGGCAGATTGTGTTATCCATCTGGCCGCCGCTGTCGGCGTGGAGCTGGTGGTGAAAGACCCTGTCCGGACCATTACCACCAACGTTCACGGAACGGAAAATGTGCTGCTGCCTGCGGCTGCTTATAAGAAACGTGTGATCGTTGCTTCCACCAGTGAAGTGTACGGAAAATCCACCAATGAAAAATTTACGGAAACGGATGATCTTCTGATCGGTTCCCCCATGAATTCCCGCTGGAGCTATGCTTGCAGCAAACTGCTGGATGAGTTTTATCTGATGGCTTTTCAGCGGACCGGGGCTTTTCCGGGAACGGTGGTGCGTTTCTTCAATACCGTCGGGCCCCGGCAGACGGGAAGATACGGAATGGTGGTCCCCCGCTTTGTTGCTTCTGCGCTGAAAAATGAGCCGATCGTTGTTTACGGCGACGGAGAACAGTCCCGCTGCTTCTGCCATGTGGCGGATGTCGTTCGCGCCCTGAAGCTGCTGCTGGCTTCTCCCGGATCTGTGGGAGAGGTCTTTAATATCGGCAGTCAGGAGCTGGTTTCCATCAAACAGCTGGCCGAACGGGTCATCGCTGTTACGGGAAGCCGTTCAGAGATCAAATATATCTCTTATGACGAAGCCTATGAGCAGGGCTTTGAGGATATGCGCCGCCGTTGTCCCAATACGGAAAAACTCAATGCGCTGACGGGATGGAAAACGGAATTCGTTCTGGATGATATCATCCGTGATGTGGCAGACGAGATGCGCCGCCGCGCCTGATTTACTGAAGGATCCTGTAAACGGATACCGCGCCCTTGCTTTCCAGAAGCTGTTCCCAGTTGACAGAGGCGTCTTTTGTCACTTTTCCCGCAAGGAGGGCGTAGCTTATGCCTTTATTCATGCTGCCCAGCCAGGGGTTGAGTTGGAGCCATGTCATGCGGCTTTGCGCAAGGGCGTTGACATATATTCTGAAAAAGGGTGAGACCATGGGGCGGATGCTGACAAGGATGACCTCTCCCGGCCGGGGAGGCTTGGAAAGTTCAACAAGTTTGTACCGCCGGCAGCGCAGACCGCCGATCCTGTCTTTTTGACCTCTTGTATTGACCGGGAGAACCGCTTCATTGGTTTTATCGTCATTGCCGTTGATCCTTCCGGCGCCGTCGAACATAACAAGTTCTCTTTGCGGCGAAAAATCCAGCAGACGTTTGGCAAAATCAGTATGGATGTCCGGACGGTTGTTCCAGGAAAGAGGATAACCGCTGGTGGCTCTGTGGACGACCAGCACATGGACAGGTTCTCTGGCCGCTGCCCGGTAAACATCACACCAATCGGGGGTGCGCCAGGCAGGCAGATACCAGAAATATTCAGCAGCAAGCACGATCACCAGTAAAACAGCTCCGCAGACTTTCATTTTTTCTTTCAAAAGAGCCGCCAGGTCGCAGATACCGCATCCGGCCAGAATGGCAACGGCCGTGCAGAAGGGCAAATAGGTTCGCGGGGGACCGGCGTTGGTCACGATCGCGGCGGCCAGAGGCAGGGTCAGTATAAGCAGCATGGAGATCCTCCGGGCGGGAGAACAGTAGATGGCAAACAGAGCCATCAGGGCTGCGGCAGGAGTTATCAGACTGCCTGCTGTATTGCCCAGAAAGGAAAAATAGGTTTTGCAGTCGGTGATTTTTGTTCCCCAGATCCTTGCCTGATTGAGCTGCTGGTAATTGTAAAGGTAGTAGGCCAGAGCGAACCCGGCTCCGCAGATCATGACGGCCGACAGGAGTTTTCCGGGTTTGACCGGATGGATGATCCAGGCGGCGGTCACGATGGCACCCAGATACATGACACTGGTGGGAATGGTCAGAATAGCGCATACGCCTCCGAGAAAAACAGCTGTTTCGGGCAGGTATGTCAGCAGCTTCTTTTTGGGGCGCCATCTGCCGCAGGCGGCGATCCCCGCGGCAAAGAGGGTCAGAAAAAACACTTGCAGCGCATATCCTCTTGCCAGCGCGGCATAAGTGGCATCCGGCGCAGAGAGAGCCAGAATGACCATGGTCCACAAGGCGGCGGCTTTTTTGCCGCCGGAAAGACAATAACAGATAAATCCCGCTAGGGGCAGGGTCAATATTCCGGCCAGAAGCGAATGCAGTCTGATACCCCAGATGGGCAGGTCAAGAGCCGACGCCAGTTTGATGAACAGGGAGTTGAGCGGCTGATTGTTGGGCAGGGCCAGCTGGACAAAAAGTTCTCTGACCGGCATACCGGAAAAATTTTCAAGACTCCAGATCTCATCATATTCCAATCCTGCTGCCAGATATTTGACCCGCAGCAGCGTAGCGGCGGCAAGGGTGAGAAAAAGAAGAAGCCAAAAGAGTCTGGGATTGTCTTTAAGTGTATTCATCGGCAGGACTTGAGAAGCTCCTTTTTGAATTGTTCAAAACCCTCTCCGGCAGGATAGGCCCCCAGAACTTTGCCGGATTTGAAAAGAAGCAGCTGTTCACCGGATTTACTGCCGGCGATCCCCAGATCGGCCTCTTTGGCCTCTCCGGGGCCGTTGACGGGACATCCCATAACGGCGATTTTTTTCAATCCGATTTTTTTACCGGAACTTTTGATCTCTTCCACAAGCATATCCACTTGCTGAGCCAGTCCCGCCAGGTCGATCTCCGTGCGTCCGCAGGTGGGACAGGAGACGATTTCAGGAAATGCTTCCCGCAGACCGCAGCTTTCCAGGATCATTTTTCCGGCAATGATCTCCTCTTCGGGGGGGGCCGTCAGGCTGACCCGCAGAGTATCGCCGATCCCTTCCAGCAGCAGGGCTCCGATACCGACAGCGGATTTGACGATGCCCCGGGCCCGGGTGCCGGACTCGGTCACGCCGATGTGCAGAGGATAATCCGTCCGTGCGGCAAAGGCGCGGCAGGCGGCGGCCGTGACGGGGACATCGGAACATTTCAGCGCAACTTTGATTTGAGAGACCCCCAGCGCTTCCAGCTGCTCGCACTGGCGCAGTGCCGCTTCTACAAGTGCGGCAACAAAGGCCTCCCGGGAGGACATGCCGGAGGCTCTGTTCTGCTTGATGACATCCGTTCCCACGCTGCCGGCATTGACGCCCACGCGGATGGGGACACCGTACTCTCTGACGATCTCCGCAACGGGACGCAACTGTCCGGGATCTCGTACCAGACCGGGATTGAGGCGCACAGCAGCCGCTCCGGCCCTGACGGCGCCGATGGCTGTTGAGGCATCAAACTGGATATCCGCCACAACGGGGATGGGACTGGCCTGTGAAATGACTTTCAATCCCGCACAGTCTTTTTCATTATCCACTGAAAGACGGATGATGTCACATCCCAGCGCCGCCAGACGGCTGATCTGCTCAAGGGTCTTGTCCGGATCGGCCGTGGGGGTGGTGGTCATGGACTGGATGGAAACTGGAGCGTCCCCGCCGACAGGGACTTTTCCCACATGGATCTTACGGCTTTTGCGGCGCTGAAACATTATTTTTTTCTCCCTCAGCAGATGGCGGGAAGAACTCCCGGTACAGACGCCGGCTGTCGGAAAAGGTCACAAAGACCATCAGTCCGTTCAGCAATGCCACAAAGATATTGGAAAGGATCTTGATGACGATATTGGGCAGCGGTTTGCCCAGCACCATTTCGATCAAACCGAAAAGGATATGTCCGCCGTCCAGAACGGGGAAGGGCAGCAAGTTGAAAATCGCCAGCGCAAAAGAGATCACCACGGTAAAGTAGATGCCGCTTATCAGGGAAGATTTGTGGACCGAATTGAACAACACCATACCGATCCCCAGAGGGCCGGACATGTGGCTGGGTTTGATGGAGCTTTGTTTTTCCGTCAGGCCCAGCTTGTTGCCGATCCCCACGGCGATGCCCCGCAGGGATTTCCAGCTCATGTCGATGGTGGAGACAAAAAGCTGCCAGGGAGTCGGGTGATCCAGCAGAAGAATACTGACGCCGATGGTGTGGGGAACGACTTTGACGGCGGCAAGTTCCACCGTTTTTTTCTCCTTGCCTCGCTGATAGGTGAGCTTGAAACTCTTTTCTTTATTTTCGTGGACAGCTTTGATAAAGTCCACCGGGGTATTGAGTTCCCGGCCGTTGACGGCAAGCAGGATGTCATTGACCTGAAGTCCCGCTTTTTCCGCCGGGAGCGTTTTGCTGATGGCCATAGCACGGATCCCTTTGCCCTCTTTGTTGGGCTGGATGCCCACACCCACCAGATAGCGGGTGAAATCTTCGCTCAAGCCCGGAATGGGAGTGGGCTTGATTTTGACCTGAAAAGTCTTGTCTTTACGCAGGATATCCAAAACAAGCTCCCGGCCGCCGGACATGTCGATCATGCTCTGAAATTCATTGAATTCAGTGATCTCCGTTCCGTCGATGGCAAGGAGGATATCACCTTTCTGAATACCGGCCCGGGCGGCGGCGGAACCCTCCCGGGGAACAAGTTCCAGGGGGATCAGAACTTTGAAATAGGGCCAGGCGATCCCTTCTGCCCGGAGATTGCCCGGCGCATTGGGATTGGTTGCAGGAACATAACGAACCGTTACCGGTTTGCCGTCCCGCAGCACTTCCAGTTCGACTTCTCCGATGGTGAACAGGATCTTGCTGACAAAATGGGCCCAGGTATCAAAGAAACGCTCTCCGTTGAGTTTGACGATCACATCATTTTTCCGCAGACCAGCGGCGTATTCAGGCCCCTTTTCATCGACGCTCATCACTTTGAGTTCCCGCATTTTGGGGGAGTCCTGAGGCATGCCGAAAAAACAGACGGTACACCCCAGAAGCAGACCGAAAAGAATATTGAAAAGAGGACCGGCTACGGCCGTGATGGCCCTGTCAAGGGGCTTGGCCCGTTCCAGTTCTGTTCCGTCAGCGGCTTTGGGTTTTTCGCCTGTGGCGTCCACCTGGGGGATCTCGCAGTAGCCGCCGAAGGGCAGCCAGCCCAGACGGTAATCTACGCCTTTGTATTTTTTATGCCAGAAGGGTTTGAAACCCAGGGCAAAAGCGTCAATATGCAGGCCGCGCCATTTGGCGGCAAGAAAATGTCCCAGCTCGTGAAAAAAGATGCACAATCCGATGGCAAAAAAGACGAACAGCAGCGAGCCGGCAATACTCAGATAATCAAGCAATTTCTCCATAGTCTCTGTTTCTCAAAGTTGGTGTTGTCCCGCTGGGGGAGCTTCGGCGGAAAGAGGCCTGCCGCTCTTTTGCAAAGGAGCGGAATAGGCCTGTCATTCAGATTTTTCAGGCAAAAAGTTCTTCTGCGCTGATAAGTTCCACGGCTTCTCCGGAAATCTTTGCGAGAGCTTCCTCCGGATTTTCAAAGCGGAAAACGATGATGGCTTTTTCTGCTTTGCCCGCAGTGAAGGCATACATGTATTCCACGGAAAGATTGTGACGGTCAAGGATATCGAAAATTTCCGACAGACCGCCGGCACGGTTGGGAACAGTCAGGGCCAGCACATCGGCGGTTTTGACAACGAATCCGGCTCCGGCAAGGACCTTGGCAGCGGCATCGCTCTCTTTGATGAGCAGGCGGAGAATACCAAACTCACTGGTATCGGCAAGACTCAAGGTACTGATGCTCAGGTTGTTTTCAGAGAGGACCCGGCTGACTTTGGAAATGCTGCCGGGGGTGTTTTCCACGAAAAGAGAAAGCTGTTTGATAAAGTTCATAAGATCTGACTCCTTATTTTGCGGCGGCGCGGCCGAGATTGAACATCTCCAGATTGAGGGCCCGGATCTTTTCAGGGAAAATATCCGTCAGCACTTCGACCCAGACTTTTTCCTCCACGGGCAGTTTGGCGGAAAGAGCGCCCAGAAGCATGGTGTTGAGCGCTTTGGGGTTGGTGAGCTTCTCTTTGGGCACATCATCGGGGGTGATGAGGATGCCGTTGGGACGCAGTTTGTTCTTGACGACTTCGACCTGGGTGATATCCAGCACGACGAGAAAATCACACTCTCCGGCGGGAACCATGGGACTGGCCACGTTGTCCCCGAAGCGCACTTCGCTGGAAACGGAACCGCCCCGCTGGCTCATGCCGTGGACTTCGCTTTTCTTGATGTCATATCCGCAGCGGAAAAGCGCTTCGGAGAGGATATCGGTCACTTTCAGGACTCCCTGTCCGCCGAGACCGGCAACGATAACATTGGTAACCATTTTTTATGC
>JAFVYP010000149.1 GCA_017508555.1 Lentisphaeria bacterium | reverse complement strand
TCCCCTCCCCACACCCCACCCCTTTTCGAGAAAAGCGAAGTATTTTTAGTTTTATATCATTGTATCTACCCGTATCGGGAACAGAGCCTTTTGTTTTATCAACTGGCGGTCAGGACTGCCTGAAATACTTTTTTGCCAAATAATACATCTTTCTTTGCCATTTTGTCCTTTGTTTTCACTCTTGAATAAGGTATATTACCGGGTGTAAGAAATCAGGATACCCCAAGAAGGAGTGCAGAAAAATGACGATCTTTCAAACAAAAGAACAGAAAAATATTTTTCGGAACAGTGTTCGGGGATGGATGAGTACGGATCAGTACGGAAGTGTACGGAGCCGTTCACTGCCGCACACGGCTCGTTTGGAACACACAAAAAATACGCCGCTTTTCTTTGAAAGTGAAAGGGGGCGCGGGGCTGTTGTACGGAGGAGTACGGATAAGTACGGAAGTGTACGGAGCCAGACCCTGCCGCAAACAGCTGGCATCACCCAACACCAAAATACGCCGCTTTTCTTTGAAAGTAAGGGGGGGCGCGGGGGGGGAAGAAAACTTTCTTTTCCCGTGAAAAGAAAGTTTCCTTCCCCCCCCGCACAGCCAGCCTTTACTCTCATAGAACTGCTGGTGGTCATTGCTATCATCGCCATATTGGCGGCGATGCTGCTGCCGGCATTGAACAAGGCCCGGGAGCGTGCGGATTCAGCCAGCTGTCAGAACAATCAGAAGCAGTTGAGCAGCGGAGCATTTCTGTATGTGGACAGCTCCAATGGTTTCATGGCGCCTCATTCTTACAAAGGGGGAAGTCAAACACATTACTGGACCTGGTCGTTTTTGAATCTGAAAGCGGTTCCGGTCAATTCCTTTCTCTGTCCGGCAGGAGCCAAAAAAATGAGCATGGGCGCCAGCGGCAGACGTATTCTCGGAGACTGGAGACTGAATGCCCTGCGTCCGGAAAAACTGGCCGTCAGCGGGTCGGGGGACATTCCCTACAAAAATCCGACCTACGGTCTCAACGGGCTGATTTTCATGACCACGGTCACCGGTGCATACGGCATGCAGAACTTCGACGGAGGCTACTACGTGGCACGGAATGTCAACTGCAAAGTGGGACAGTGGAAAAATCCCTCTAAAAAGATCTTCTTTGCTGATACGCTGTCAACGGATTACACGACCGAACACGTCGGCATGTATAATGCGACGCCCAAAAGTCTTGCTCCCATTCACAATGGAGATAAAACGCTCAATGCTGTCTGGATGGATGGTCATGTATCCTCCATCACCTATCATCAGCCGGAAACAAGATGGCGGGAAATCACCTGGCATTATTTTGACAAACCGTAAATGAAAGAAAACTCCGGATAGAACTTCCGTAAAACAAGGTACAAAAATGAAAAAAACAATATTTCTGTTAAGTCTGTTGCTGTCAGCCGCTCTGTTTTCGGCAGAACCGCTTGTCTGGAACAAAAGCAACAACTTCAAAGGATGGGACAGTGCCGTTGCGGCAAAAAAACAGATCGTTGACGGTATCATGATCCTCTCTTCGATCAAATTCGACTGCCGGATCGTCAATAGAAACGTGGATTTTGATCCCGAGCAATACAACACCTTCACCTTCACCTACCGGGCATCCGGCGGTCCCAAAAAGAAGGGGGAGCTCTTTTTCTGCCACGCCGGAGAGGGCTTCAGCGACAAACGCCGCTGGGATACGCCATCTCTGATTGCTGACGGCCAATGGCACACTGTCAGCATCACACCTGCTGTTCGTTCCTCCTGGTGCAATGGCGGAAATATCAAAGCTCTGCGCTTTGATCCCACCAACAGTGCCGGCGGTAAAATCGAAATCAAAGAGATCAGACTGGAAAAGAGTGATCCGGTAAAAAAAAAACTGACCGCTGAGATCGACGCTCCCCTCTGGCCCCGGATCAAACCGGAGTTGTGGGGCAGAGGAAAAGGGGAGAAGAAAACGGAACATTATTTTCAAGGCAAAATGATCCGCTCTCCCGAAGACAAACTTTCCGGAGGAAAATATAAGGAGTTCTATCTGCGGAAAGTTTTCTTTTTGAAAGAAAAGCCTCTTCACGGTTTTTTGCAGTACACCGCAGATGACTGCGCAGAGGCTTTTGTCAACGGCCGCGCAGCCGGCAGCTCAAACGACTGGAAAAGCTGTGTGACGCTGGATGTTTCACCTTTTCTTCAAAAGGGAAAAAATATCCTTGCTTTCCATTACATCAATGAAGATACCTACGGCGGCGTATTGGCTGAACTCTATCTGCAGTATACTGACGGACGCGTGGAACGCATCCATACGGATAAAACATTCAAATCCAGTTCAGAGGCAAAAGAGAACTGGAACGCCGTCTCGTTCAATGACCCGGACTGGCTGACAGCTGTTGAACAGGCGCCGCCGCCTGCTCCTCCCTGGCGGATCACACTCCCTTACAGATATTATCAAAACATGCAGAAAATAACGGCCGTCCGCCTCTCTCCGACACGGGTCGCTGCTGGAAAACCTGTGAAAGCAAGTTTTATCTGCCGGGGAAAAGTGCCCGAAAAGGATTTGAAGGGAACACTGATCTTAAAACAAAACAGCCGGAATATTCTGTCAGAAGCCTTCCTGATCCCAGCCGGAAAATTCCGCAGCGGAAAAAACGGCACATGGCATTTTGATCTGACGTTCAAAGCCCCTCTTTATCTGAAAACAGGCCGTTTCTCTCTTGCCGTCGAGACGGATATTTTTTCAGCACAACCGGAAAGATGGCCGCAACTTTCTTTTGAAACAGAAGGCATCCGAACCGATCCGGTATTTCCTGTCAAAAACATCTGCAAAGTGGTCAGAAAAAACGGAGAAAGCCGCATAGAACTCAACGGGCGTCCCTTTTACGCCTCATGGCTGGGAGTTCCTGCCAACTTTCTTTACATGCCATTATCGGTCAACCTTGTGACCATCGGAGCTGAACGCTCTCATCTGTGGCCTCGTACGGGGGAATTTCATCCGGAAGCTCTGGATATTGCCGCTGAAAAGATGCACCGTCGTTTTCCAAAGGCATTTTTTATGTGGAACATCCGTCTGGTTGTTCCCCGGGACTGGCCGGAAAAATTCCCGGGGGAAATGACACTGAACCAGCAGGGAAAACAGATCAAATACGGTTATCCGCCTCACTCCTATTCATCCCAAGTCGCTCAAAAGCATTTTCTGGAGATCATCGAGCGGACGATCCGCCATCTGGAAAACTCTCCTTACGCCAACCGGATCATCGGTTACCGCTTTTCAGGCGGCTACACGGGGGAATTTCTCGGCTGGGAACCCGCCGGGAGCGCACTTGATTTTTCTGAATGCGGCAAAGCGGCATTTGCTGAATTTGTCAAAAAACACTATCCGGGACTTGATACAAAAGTTCCGACCCGCGAGGAGCGCAGGCGCAAAGAAAGCGCACTGCTCTGGGATCTCAAAAAAAATCAGCGGACCGTCGCTTATCAGGAATTCACCTCCCGTCAGCTGATGGATTTTCTGCTGCCGCTTTGCAGAAAGATCCGCAGTCTCATCGGACGGGAAAAACTTCTGGGGATCTATTACGGATATACCTCAACGCTTCATCATCCCGGCAACTCCCAGTACCGGGCGTACTACGATCTCAAACGTCTGCTGGACGCAAAAGTGGTGGATTATCTGATGTCTCCCCAGAGTTATGTTCTGCGTAATTTAGGTGAGTTCTGCGGAGAAATGAAGCCCTTCCGCACTCTCCAAAACAACAATGTCATCTCAGTCTGTGAGGATGACTCCCGCACCCATTGGGGCTATTATACCGGTCCTCACGACGGAGCAAGCCAGACAAAAACAGAAATACACACCCTTGCGGTTGCCCGCCGCAACATGGGATTTGCCGCCTGCCGTATGAGTCCCGGCTACTATTATCCTCTGGTGGGCGGCGCTTCCGTGAGTTTTCCCGCCATGATGAAGGAAATCGCTGTTCAACGCACCGTCGGACAGCATTGTCTGGATGTCAATGCCGCAAGAAAAGCGCAGATCGCACTGGTCGTCAGCGAAGAAACGATCAAAGCCATGCCCAACCTGAGCGGTTTCACCGCGCCTTCACGGATCATCGACCAGTTTTACAATGCCGATGGATCTGTTTGGATGCGCCCCAGAATCAAAAATATCATCAATTACGAGACCTTTGTCGGCAATCAGGATCGTTTCACCCGTTCCGGCGCACCGGTCGATCAGCTGCTGGCTGAAGATCTGGCTGATGCTCCGGGCGATTACAAACTGTATGTTTTTCTCAACTGTTATAAATTTGATGAAAAATTTCTCAATGCTCTCCGGCAGCTGCGCCGCCGCAAATGCGTGCTGCTCTGGCTCTACGCTCCGGGCTTCTGGAAAGGACTTTCCTCCGGTACGGACAATATGAAACAACTCACAGGACTGGATTTTGAAATGCTCTTCAATACAGCTCCCGCAGTCAAACTCAAAGACGGAAGACTCATGGGCACGCCCGATGTCAAAATTTCTCCTGTTTTCGCCGTCAAAACACCCGGCGCGGAGATCCTCGGCACTTATGACAATGGGAAAATCGGCGTCGCAGCCGTCAAAACCGGCAAGGCCCTCACCGTTTTTTCCGGCCCCTGGCAGCTGGACAAAAATTTTATCGCAGAAATACTCAAGCGCGCCGGCGTCTTCCGTTATATCACAAGCGATGATCCATCCGATGCAAATACAAGACTTTTTGTCCTGCATGCCAGGTATTCCGGCAGAAAACATGTCCGGCTCCCACGCAGAACAACCGTTCTGGACGTCTTTGCAAAAAAAATCATCGCACGCAATGCCGACTGCTTTGAAACCGTTTTGAATCTTCACGAAACAAAATGGTTCTACTTGGGAGAGGATGCAGATACCCTGCTGAAAAAAATTCCATGACTGTCCCTCTGTCCCTTCTGACGCCCGGTGTGACCGGGAGCTGGGGTGGATACAGGCGTTTTTGCCCGTGGTCATGCAGACCCTGCGTGTCTCACAAGGCTCATTCGCCACAGTAACTGCCAACTAAGCCTATCTGCGCGGCACACCAAGCGTCCGACAGGTCTGACTTGTCGGACAGGTCCGACACAAGTGCCGCACCAGCGATACACGCGCGCCAACGCGGCCATACAGAGCTTGTACTGCCAGCACGTCACACAAGCCCCATTCGCCACAGTAAGTGCCAACAAAGCCAGTTTGCAGCTCTGTCATGCTCCAACAACGGGCATGACAGACCGGAGCCGACGCAGCCATAGAGGGCTTTATTCCACCGGCGTCTCTTTGTTGCCGCGGATGCAGCGGGGATCATTCATATCCAGCTGATTTTGCCAGAGATATTTTTTTGTTTCAGCCACAACGACTTTCTGCAGCAGCAGGAGACTCAAGACGTTGGGAATAACCATCAAACCATTGGAAAAATTGGCAAAATCCCACGCCACAGACAGTGTACTGACCGCTCCGATGAAAGTTGTAAGAATATAGACAGCCTTGTATCCTGCAACAGCCCGGGGGGATTTGAAGAGAAAGCGGAAACACTGTTCTCCGTAATAGAACCATCCGATCAATGTAGTAGAGGCAAAGGCAAAAATGGCAAAAGCCAGCAGATATTTGCCCACATAGGGGATCTGTTCAAAACAGCTCTGGGTGAGGATACCGTTGTCATTCAAATTCACAGCATCCGGCTTTGCCAGCGCGCAGGAAACGATCACGATGCCGGTCATGGCGCAAATGATGATCGTACAGAAGGTTCCCGTATAAGAGACCAGTCCCTGACGGACAGCATTGCGTGTCCGGGCCGTCGCCGCAACGATCGGTTCAGATCCCATACCGGCCTCATTGGAAAACAATCCGCGGGCGATCCCGTATCTGGCGGCCAGCATAAAGCCGTATCCGGCAGCACCGCCCAGGGCAGAACGGGGAGAAAAAGCACTTTTGACAATCAGTTCCAGAGCCTCTCCGAGAAAAGCTCTGTTCATCACAAGCAGCGTGACACATCCGGCAAGATAAATAAAGGACATGAGAGGCACAAGGCAGGTGCAGACCCGGGAAATGCTTTGCAGTCCGCCGATGATGACCAGACCGACCAGTACAGCCACAGCCGCTCCGGTGATCCACACAGGCACATCAAAAGTTTTGTTGACGATGGTGGCAATGGCGTTGCTCTGAACGAGATTTCCCGTTCCCAGAACGGCAAAACTGGCAACGATACAGAAAGCCACGGCCATCCAGCGCCATTTCAAACCTCTCAAAATGGTGTACATGGGACCGCCGTGAACCTCTCCGCTGCGGTCTTTGACCCGGTATTTGACCGCCAGAAGGGACTCCGCATATTTGGTCGCCATGCCGAACACCCCCGTGACCATACACCAGAAAACAGCTCCGGGACCGCCCAGAACAATGGCTGTTGCCACACCCACGACGTTGCCCGTTCCGATCGTGGAAGCCAGAGCCACTGCCAGCGCGGCAAAGGGCGTTACATTACCGTCAAGTTCATCATCTTTCTGCATGACCAGTTTGAAAGCTGTTCCGAGAAAACGCTGGACAAAACACAGGCGTATCGTATAAAACAGATGAGTTCCCAGGAGCAGGATCAGCAGCGGAGGGCCCCACAAAAAAGCATCTGCCGCTCTAAGACAATCGATACACGCATTCAGAAATCCATTCATTTTATAAAAATCCTTTTATTGATTGATGCGTAAAAAGATGATTCAGAGAATATAACATCAACATATCAGCTTTTCAATCATCCGGCTGAAAAAATAAGAAGTTTTTACAGGCAGCCCCTTGCCGGAGATGAAAAATCCGGCCTCGGTTTACGGTTCTCTGTCTGTATCTTCAGGAGGATGAAAGGGATAGGGGAGAAAATTCAGGATCGTATCATCATCTGAACCGCAGTGCGCCTGGGCAATGGTCAGCACATAACGGAAACTGTCACTGTTGACGGCTGCTGAAAACAAATTGGCCGAACAGTAACGGATCAGATCACGCAAATCCCGGGGACGGATTTGTTTTTTATCCGCATCTTCCAGGATCTGCCAATTTTTTGCAGGAACAAGCACCCGGTATTTTTGATCGTAAACAACAAAATCCTCTCCGAACTGTCCAAGAGCCAGTCCGGCTTCGGCAGGCACAAGGTGGCTGCACAGGGCCGCCAGAAGAGCACCGGAACCGGCGTGTTCTGTCATTACACTGCCGATACAGTAATTTTCCGGTTTGAGGGTCGTTTCGGACTCCGCAGAAAAATTGTGACGGATCATAAAACCCATGATATCCTCAAGGGAGGTGGGCTGTTCACGCATGAAAGCGACGACAAAAGAGGCCAGAAGAGCCTCCACTTCCGGACGGGAATCATTGTCGAACCATTGCAGATGCAATTCCACCAGTATATCCAGAAAATCCGCCTGGGGATCGTAAAGACGTGCCAGAAAATACTTGCGGCGGCGGCGCAAGGTCAGCGCCGCCTGCAGCTGATGGATACGCTTGCGCATGACAGGATCATCACTTTCCTGAAATTCACCGGGAAGTGTTCCCAGCTCCTCTTCACGGGAAAGCAGCTCCGCCATGGCGTTGAGGACGATATTTTCATCAGGATCATCCAGAAGAGAGAAGATCCTTCTGAGTTCTTTTTCAGAATTTTCAGCCATTGTTGCGGGTGGGGAATTTGCCCACAAGCGCATTGGAAGCGATCTCTTTCACATCATCGGCAAAATCGCCCCGCAAGATCCAGCGCAGGAAGTTGGGATCGTTTTCAGCCAGATCTCTGAGTGTACGTCCGGCATTTTTTCCGAAATTGACGACCACTTCATCGCCGCTCCACTTGAAACGGCGGCCCCGGTCAACGGCATCGGGACCGGCAAGATCACTGAATTCTGCAAGACCGACCACATCTCCGGGCAGTTCGGGATGACGCTCCATTTCGCCCAGAAGGACTTCCAGCGTGGCCGCCGTATCGGCACCGGCACTGTGCGCATCATCCAAATCTTTGCCGCAGAAAAATTTATAGGCAGCGGTCAGGGTGCGGGGATAAAGTTTGCAGAAGATATTGTAGGCATCCACGATCTTGTGATCGCTGCCTTTGAACTCATATCCGGCACGCTTGAACTCTGCTTCCAGAATAGGCACGTCAAAGCCCGTGATGTTGTATCCTGCAAGATCACAGTCTGCAAGATAGTTAAAGAGCTTTTCAGCGATATCCGCGAAGGAGGGGGCATCGGCCACATCGGCATCACTGATACCGTGGATGGCTGTTGCCCCGGCAGGGATCGGAATTCCGGGATTCAGGCGGCGGACAGTTTCCTGTTTGCGTCCGTCTGGATAAATTTTGATCACCGCGATCTCAACGATCCTGTCCCTCTGGGGAACGACGCCGGTACTTTCTATATCGAACAGAGCAAGGGGACGCTCGAGTTTCAGTCTGCCTGTCATTTTTTCACCTTGTTTGGTTTTATTGATTTTCTTCTTTTTTCAGACGTGCCACATCTTTGTCAGCGTATTCGATGACGGCACGGAATTTTTCCCGGTTGGCATCATCGGCATCAGCCAGAGCCTTGTGGGCTTCTGAAACAGTTTCCGCTGTTGTCAGCGGGGAAGGGGCCTGCTGAACGGCCCCTGCGTTTTCCACCGGAGCCTGTTCCTTGAACACAAAGAGTTTCGCCACCCCCA
Source organism: Lentisphaeria bacterium (assembly GCA_017508555.1). Lineage (GTDB taxonomy): Bacteria > Verrucomicrobiota > Lentisphaeria > Victivallales > Victivallaceae > UBA1784. The sequence continues at coordinate 4,257 of JAFVYP010000149.1, read as the reverse complement.
GATCCCGCAGCAGTTTCTGCAGAACAGGACCGGCATTGCAAAGCTCCACAGGCGCGCTGTTGCGGTTCTTGAGCGCCAGCATGGTCAGAACTCCCATAAAGGTACTGTCCATGGCGGTACAGCTGCCCAGGTCGATGACGATCCCGCCGGCCGTATTGCTGCTTTTGGCAATATCCCGCAGAGGGACGGCGTACTCAAAATTGGCCCGTCCCGTCACAGTGACATAATAAACACCGTTGCGGCTGGAAATCAGAAGATCAGTATCCCGCATATCTCAAATCTCTTTTCTGCGCTTATTCAGCACCGATGACAGCTTTGATACGGCGCACACCGCGGCTGGAGCTTTCCTCCTTGAGGATCTTGAAGCTCTTCAGGTCGCCGGTGTTGGCAGCGTGGGGACCGCCGCAGATCTCGCAGCTGACATCGCCCATGGTGTAAACTTTGACGACTTCGCCGTATTTGCTGCCGAAAAGTCCCATGGCGCCGCGGGCGCGGGCGCTTTCCACATCCATCTCTTCGCAGACGATCTCAAGTTTCCGTTCGATCGCCTCATTGACCAGTTTTTCAGCGGCGGCGATCTGCTCCGGCGTCATCTTTTCGGGATGAGAGAAGTCAAATCTCAAACGTTCTGCGGTAATATTGGATCCCTTCTGCTCCACATGGTCACCCAGCACCTTCCGCAGAGCGGCCTGGAGCAGGTGAGTTGCGGTATGCAGCTTGGCTGTTGCCTCGGAGTGATCGGCCAGACCGCCCTTGAACTTCTGTTCAGCGCCGGCACGGGACATTTCCTGATGTTTCTTGTAAGCCTCTTCATAACCGGCCATATCCACCGTAAAGTTCTGTTCGGCGGCCATTTCGCAGGTCAGCTCAATAGGGAAGCCGTAGGTCTCATAGAGGTTGAAGGCGTTCTTGCCGGAAATAACTTTTCTCTCGACGAACGCGGGCACTCTGTCCACCAGTTTCTGGAACTCTTTGATACCGTTTTCAAGCGTGACGCCGAACTGTTTTTCTTCGCGGTCCAGTTCAGCCACGATCACGTCACGGCGCTCGATCAGTTCGGGATAAAATTCGCCGAACTGCTCGATCACGACCCGGGCGATGGTGCTGGTAAAGAGCTTTCCGGTGATGCCCAGCTTGCGGCCTTCACGGATGGCACGGCGGATCAGGCGGCGCAGCACATAGGGCTGATCCACACGGCCCGGAGTGATGCCGTCGGCGATGATGAAGGTGGCCGCGCGCAGATGGTCGGCGATGATACGCTCGGAAGCGGTGCGTTCCGCAGGAGCGGCGATGCCGCGGACAGTATCCAGGGCGGCAAAGATGGAACCGAAGATCTCCGTTTCATAGCAGCTGGCTTTTCCCTGAAGGACAGCGGTGATACGCTCAAGGCCCATACCGGTATCCACATTGCGCTGGGCAAGAGGTTCAAAAGTGCCGTCGGCCTTCTTGTTGTACTGCATAAAGACGTCATTCCAGATCTCGACCCAGAGTTTGTTGGAGGGGTCAAAGGTTTCCGGAGCGGGCTTGGGACCTGTCCAATAGAACATTTCGGTATCCGGTCCGCAGGGACCGGTGGTTCCGGCGGGGCCCCACCAGTTGTCTTTTTTGCCCAGCTTGGCAATGCGGCATTCAGGGATACCGTGTCCGCGCCAGATCTCAAAGGCTTCCGCGTCGAAGGGAGCGTTTTCGTCTCCGGCAAAAACGGTGACGGCCAGCATGTCAACGGGGATATTGAGATTGTCTTTTCCGGTCAGGAATTCAAAACTGAAATCAATGGCCTCTTTCTTGAAATAATCTCCCAGGGACCAGTTGCCCAGCATTTCAAAAAAGGTCAGATGCACGGGATCGCCCACTTCGTCGATATCTCCCGTGCGGATACATTTCTGGCAGTCTGTCAGGCGGGTCCCGGCGGGATGTTTGGCTCCCTGAAGATAGGGAACCAGCGGATGCATACCGGCGGTCGTAAAGAGACAGGTGGGATCATTGTCGGGGATCAGAGAGGCGCTTTTGATCTCCTGATGGCCCTTGCTTTTGAAAAACTCGATGTATTTTCTGCGCAGATCTGCTGCTTTCATAGTATTTTTCTCCTATATTTGAACAGTTTTCCATTTAACTTAATAATATACACACATTTTTTCTGTTTTTCAAACTTTTTCAGCCCTCCTCTCAAAAAGATCGTTTCAAAGAGAAATCAGAACTTGAAAAAAACGGCAAGAGGGGATATATTGTCACAATGAAGTTTCCGGAATGTATTTTGGTTCCGGAATTCCGTTTTTTTATCAACTTGACGCGGTGAAAGAAATATGACTGCAAATACAGACGACACGGTTCCCCGATGGTGCGAAGCCGGGGATGGCAGATGCTTCTTTCGCCCTCAGGGTGATTGATCCCTCTTTTTGCCGGGCTTTTTTTCAGCCCCCCCGCCTCCCCGGCTTCGTTGCGGAAAACTGCTGCACAGGGAGGAAATCCTCATGTTGAGATGTTATGATCTGGTCGATGGACGTGTGCAAATGTGTCCGGAAGGCGAAATGGGACTCATTCAGGTTTACAGCGCTCCGACCGAAGAAGAAAAAAAGTATCTGATTTCAGACTGCGGTATAGATCCCCACACGCTCTCCTCTGCTCTGGACGAGGATGAAATAAGCCGTGTGGAATATGAAAGCGATCATATCGCCGTCATTATGAAACGCCCGGGAAATGTTCAGATCCAGCGGCGCATGGCTTTCAAGGTATCCAGTATCGGCGCTTTCCTTTTCAAGGACAGGCTCATTGTCCTTCAGGCCGATGCCATGCCTCTTTTTGAACACGGCAAAATGCCGCTCAGGGGCAATACCATCCAGGGGGTGCTGCTGCGGCTGCTCCATCACGCCACGCACCATTTTCTTCAGCATTTGCGGATCATCCGCAATATTTCTGATGAGATCGAAAACAAGATCGAATTTGCCGTGACCAACAAATCTCTGGTGAATATGTTCTCTCTGATGAAGAGTCTGACCTACTACGAATCGGCGACCAGCGCCAATCAGGTCCTGCTCAGACGCCTGCGCAATGACTCCGGACGTTTCGGCTTCAATCAGGAAGAGATCGACTTTCTTGAAGATATCACCGTTGAAAACCAGCAGTGTGATAATCTGGCCAATATTTATGCAGGCATTCTGACAGGCATGTCCGATGCCCGGGTTTCCGTTGTCAGCAACAACCTGGCTGTTATTATGAAATATCTGGCGATCATCAATGTGGTGTTCCTGCCGCTGATGGTCATTACCAGTCTGGGCGGCATGTCGGAATTCACGATGATGACCAGCGGCATCTGGTGGCCTCACGCTTACAGCGGTCTGGCCCTTGTGCTGATCATCCTCGGGTATGTGACCTATCTGCTGGTGCGCCGCATCGGCACTTCCGGTTCCGGGAAAAGGGGGTGAACCATGGCCAAGAAACAGAAAAAACAGCGCAGCATGATGCAGCGGAACAAACAGCAGCAGCTCTGCCGCAAGCTGGACTGGGCCACCTCTCTGCTGGCAGTCGTCATCATTCTGGCCGCTATGGGAACGATCAATGCGGATTATGATCTTTCCAAGTCCAATCCTCAGGGATTTGCCATGTGGTTTCTCCTGCTGATGGGATGGATCCCCCTTGAGCTGTTCGGCCTTATCCGTCTGTTTTTCGGCATCCATCAGGATTTTGCCCTGGCCGGAGAAGGACCGACTCTCGGCGTCTGCGGATTGGCCGCTCTGGCCGCTGTCTGGGCATTTATCCGTTTTTATCTGGCCCGGATATGCCGTCCGGAAACCCTGAGAGCTGCCTTTCATTTTATTTTGATCTTTGCATGCTGGGGAATTTTTCAGCTCTTTTGTTATCTGGCAGCGCTGGGCTGTGAACGCAGCGACGTGGCTCCGCTGGATAAAAAACTTATCCGCAAGACAAAATAGTTTTCGGGCGCGCGGACCGGCGTAGCGGACGCGGGTGTTTTCGCCCGGGGATGCACGCCGGGGCAAGACCCGCAAGCCCTTATTCGCCACAGTAACTACCAGCAAAGCCCCTCTGCGCGGCGCACCAAGCGTCCGACTTGTCCGACTTGTCCGACAGGTCCGACACAAGCGCCGCCCCAACGACGCCTGCGCGCCAACGCAGCCATCCAGAGCTTGTGTAAAATTTTTGGCTCTGTTCCCAATACGGGTAGATACAATGATATAAAACTAAAAATACTTCGCTTTTCTCGAAAAGGGGTGGGGTGTGGGGAGGGGAAAAACCTCTTTT
>JAFVYP010000148.1 GCA_017508555.1 Lentisphaeria bacterium | reverse complement strand
TTTATGCCATTCCCGGTCAGACATGTCAGGATTGGGAAGCTGAATTTGATTTTCTTGAAAAGTATTGCATTGATCATGTTTCCTGCTACAATTTAACGCCCGAAGAGGGGGCGCGTTTATCTGATTTGAAACCGGATATGGATATTGCTCCGGAACTTGAGGAAATCACCCGTTCCCGCCTTGAGGGGAGGGGGATTTTGCAATATGAGGTCTCCAACTATGCTCTGCCGGGCGCAGAGTGTCTCCACAATGTTCATGTCTGGCGCGGCGGTCTGCTCCGGGGACTTGGTCCCTCTGCCGCAGGATTTGACGGCATTGACCGCCGGAGTGAAGTATCCTCCATCCATGACTGGCTGGCAGGCGCGCTTCCTGAAGTAGATCATATTTCCGTCCCGGAGCGTCTGAACGAAATTTTTGCCGTCAATTTGCGGACTGTTGCCGGGTGGAAGATGGATGATTGGTTTGCCGTTCCGCACCACGATTCCTGGGCGGAGCGTTTACGCCTTGCAGAAGCTGTTGAAAAGATTTATCCCGGCTGTTTTGCTATAACCGCCGATTCGGTCAAACTCTCCCGGAAAGGTCTTGCTTTCTGGGATACCATTGCAGAGGAATTGCTTTTATGAGTATTGAAGAAACGTCCTATGTGCCGTCTGAACGCTTTTTTATGGAAATTGCCTACGACGGCGCCAATTATAGCGGCTGGCAGATCCAGCCCCACTGTCTTGCTGTTCAGCAGGTCATTCAGGAAAAACTGACGAAGATGTACAATGATCTTCCCATTCACCTGATCGGCTGCAGCAGAACGGACTCCGGCGTTCACGCTCAGGGATTTGTTGCCACTTATCTGACCCCTGAACGTCCCTCCATTCCCCCGGAAAAGGTACAGAAAGCACTCAACAGGCTTCTCCCCCCGGATATCCGTGTTCGTTCCATCAAAAAGGTTCCGCTTGAGTTTCACGCCCGCTATGATACTTTCGGTAAAGCGTATACTTATATTCTCAATCTCGGAGAGGATTCCCCCTTCATCGGACGTTACGCCTGGAAACCCATTCACGTTATGGATGTTGAAAAAATCCGCGCCGCCGCTGCCCGACTGACCGGGAAAAATGACTACTCAAGTTTCGTTGTTGAACGCGCCAACATTGACGATGCCGTCCGGACCATTTTCCGCATAGACGTTCAGGAAATCGGTCAATTCTGCTGCATTACTTTCGTCGGTGACGGGTTCCTTTACAAGATGATCCGCTGTCTGATGGGGACTCTTGAAGCCGCAGGGTCCGGCAAACTTTCTCCCGATGCCGTTAGTCGCATCCTTCAGGCTAAAGATCGCTCCGTCGCCCCCGAAACTGCTCCCCCTCAAGGTCTCTTTCTTATGAAGGTTTTTTATTCGGAAGAGGAGCGCTCCAATTACAAACTCACCACTCTCCCCTTTCTCGCCTGACCGCTTTTTTTTCCAGGTGAAAAAAAAGCTTGGCAAAAAAAAGCCTTTTTAGCGGTCGGGTGCGTTGCCCGACCGTTTAAGGGAAGGGTCCCTTAAAAATCCCTCACAGATTTGCCCGTGGGCGCGGCGGCTGGCTCTTCGAGCCTCGCCGCTGGATTTGTTTGCTGGTTTTACCCCTGCGGTAAATCTGCCCCCGAGCCACACCACACAGCGGCAGGCAAACCCACGGGGTATCACATGACTTGCCACGGCGTAGCCCGTCAG
>JAFVYP010000147.1 GCA_017508555.1 Lentisphaeria bacterium | reverse complement strand
CCCAATACCGGTCTGCAAATGGAAAAATACTTCGCTTTTTCTTGAGGCTCTGTTCCCGATACGGGTAGATACAATGATATAAAACTAAAAATACTTCGCTTTTCTCGAAAAGGGGTGGGGTGGGGGGAGGGGAAAAACCTCTTTTCCCGCGAAAAGAGGTTTTTCCCCTCCCCGCGATACCATCGACCCTTGTCGGAAACAGCGCTTTTTCTTGAAAAGAGTTTTCTACTCCGCGCAAAGCTGCGGAGGACAGAGGGGAAGAGACCGGAACCGGCAGTCCGGGTCTCCCCCCTCCAATACTGGCAGCATGTTTCAGAGAACTGCCGCTTTTGCCGTTTTTACCCCGGGATCCTTGCCGCGGGTCTCGGGTTTTGTCCGGCCCTTCACATGAGGCTTATCTTCAAGGGTGTCGTCAATGCACTGACCGACAACGATCAGCTGCGATTGTTTTACTGATTTGCTTGTGGTTCCGAAAAGGTACTTGCCGATCCAGGGGATATCCATCAGATACGGAATGCCTGTTGTAGAGATGACGATATTGTGTTTCACCAGTCCGCCGATGACAAAGGTATCCATGCCGTGGGGCAGGCTGACCATCTGTTTGACCGTGTTGCCGTCGGAAATACGCGGCGTCCCGTTGGAGGAAAATCCAATCAGACTGCTGTTGGAAAGTGTTATATCAAACTGCGTCTCCTTCAAACCCACTGCCACGCTGTTGACCTGCATGGAAAAACCGAACTGTGCTGTGGAAACGGTTGTTTTCTGAGCATTGCCTTTCCCGACAGCAAGAGGCGCTCCTCCGAGAACTTTTCCGGCAAGCTCCGAAAGCAGCCGGTAAGCTCCTGTGCCGTAATCCGGTGTTCCGGGATTTTGCGGATTTTGTGCGTTGGCCACGGGCTGGGAGTTATCCACATACACCAGCTGGGTATAACGGGTGAAGCCCCCGGAATACGCATTGCGCAGACAGATTTCTCCGGAATGGACGATCTTCGCCTTGCCCCGGCTGGCCAGAAGATCTATATAACGTGTGTTCCATTTGGGATTGAAATTGAAAAATCCTGTCCGTTCTGAACCGAAAAATCTGTCAGGGACCAGTGTCCCGCCGGAATAAGCCGCTGTCCAGTTGTTCCGGTACCGGCCGCCGACGGAAAAAAAGTCCGCGCCTTCATTGTTTTTCCAGTTCTGAAAATCCAGACCGATACGGTCATCGTTTTCTGTGGTCAGTTCATACACCTTGATCCGCAGCTTGACCTGGGGAATGGGAACGTCGAATTTAGCCAGCATGGCCGCAATATTTTCGCAGGAATAATTGGCCACATCAAAGGCCAGCCAGTTCAGACCGCTGTCGTAAGCGACAAGATCCGCTCCCTGCCACAATTCAGAAACATCGCTGATGTTCATGCCGGAGTTTTCTATAAGAGGCATCAGGTTGCGCGCAGGAACAAAACGGGGCATATAAAGAAACATCTGATAACCGTAGTTCAGATCTCCCAGCGCAGGATTATCCAGCGTTGCCACCAGGGTGTCGATGCCGATGCCGTTGGTGCTGTCTTTGAAACGGTATTCTTCGGCACTTACCAGCAAAAGTCCCGTGCCGTCGGCAAATTTCAGACATTCCACAGCCGTATTGCTGCCCAGCTGAGCTGCGGGATTATATCCCGGCTGGGCCGCGGGAGAGGCCAGGGATGAGCTGCTTTCCGTCGCCTGATAAGGCGTCTGCTGCGTGTTTCCGGGATAATTCTGCTGCAAAGAGGTATTGCCCACACGTTTGCTCTGAACGATCTGCCGCAGATAATCCCTGAACTGATAGGGATCTGTATTTTTCAGCACATAGGTTTTGGTCACCACACGGGGATCATTGTTATCGCGGATAAAGTGGATCTTTTTCGTGTCATCACGGACATTGACCACAAGGCGGGCTTCCACGCGTGTGGCATCATATCCGCCGGTGTTATTGAAATTGGAGTCACGCGGTACACCGGGGATCTCGGCACTGCTCAAGATTCCTGCTGCGGCAGACAAAAAAACGGACAGTATTTTTTTCATAGCAGATTTGTTCCTTATTTGAATTGTCCCGGTTTGATGCGGAAAACCTCTCCGGCTTTCATGCCGTCGGGTTTGGAGGTATTGAGCATAGTGGCTGTCACCGTCAGATAAACTTTTGACTTTTCTTTGCTCACTGTGGTCGTGCCGAAGAGGTATTTCAGCAGAGGGATCTCACAGAGGATGGGGACGCCGATCGTCTGTTCGACCTCCTGTTCTCTTTCCCACGATGCGATGATCCGTTCCTCCTTGAGCGGCATCAGGATATTGCTTGAAATAGTGCTTGTTTCCACAAGTTCGTTGCCCAGATCATCTCTTTCAAGCACATTGGCCGTCTTGACCGTATAACCGAAAAACAGCGTTCCGTTGAGTGAGGCATAGAGCCCCTGACGGTAGCCGGGGACCTCAAAGGCTTCACTGGCCGGATAGCCGCTCTGGCTCTCGCCGTAATGGATGTTCACCACAGGTTTGTCGATTTCAAGAAACAGCTGATAGTAGCCTGCTGGCAGCCCCAGAGTGCTGCCGGTTACACTCGTGGCATCGTTGTCGGACTTTTTGATATTCTGCAGTTCCGGATCAAAATAAATCGTGTAGGTCCTGCTGTCTGAGTTGGAAACTGTCAGCGTTGCCATATTGCGCACTTCGGCCTTACCGTTCTGCTGGAGCAGACGGATAAAGGAGGCGTCAAACTGCGGAGCAAACAAAAAGCCTCCGGCCGGTCCCGAAAGAGCCTGGATCGCCGCTGTTCCGGAGGAGCTGATATCCAGAACACGAAAACCCGTTTCAAAGATGTTCAATCCCGGACCGTTTTTCCATGCCAGATATTCCAAACCGAGATCCCTCATGGTGCTTTCACGGATTTCGTAAACGGTAAAATTCAGCGTGATCTGCGGTACCGGACGGTCGAGGTAACTTAAAAATTGATAAACATAGGCCGTGTTGGAGGTGTTGTCTTTCCAATAGATCTGATTGGAGTTTTTATCCCAGGCATAGACTGAGCTGTAAGGACCCGCGCCGATGACCGTTTCAACAAGGATGTTCAGCATCTCCTGTCCGGAACGGTACAGAGGACGGTAAACTGCACGGGTGATCCCTGTCCCCTTGATGATGTCCCCGGGAACTTTGCCGTCGATTTGGATGTTTCTATCCACTTTGGCAATGAAGTCATCCACATAGGGCATCAGCTTGACAGGACACGTTACTGTCAGCATCTGCGCATTATCCGGTCCGTATTCGATACAGCCCACGCTGGAATTCATGTTGTAACGCATGACGATCCCCATGACAAACGGCGTGATGTCATTGGCTTGCGCGTATTTCAAGTGGTACAGTTTGGAAACCATGTAGTCTTGCGCATCATCCTGTACCAAATGCAGTTTCCGCGTCCCAGCCTCTTCGCTGTACAGCCCGTGCAGCAGAAAAAAAATACAAAACAGACTGATGATTTTTTTCATTTTCTCCTCTTCTCCTCGCTTTTTTACAGAAATCCGAAACTGATGACCCGCTCCTTGTCTCCCTCACGGAGCGAAACCACCTGAAATAATGCGTCCTGATATATTTTTTTGTTCTCTCCTTTGCCCTGACGCTCAAAAGTGATCTGCCAGAGGTCTATGTCAAGAAATGGATGCCGCAGCTTACCCACATATTTTTTTTTGACCGGTTCTCCCATACGGCGGCATATCTGCTCCCGCGACGCTTTGAACTCTTCCGGCCCAAACTGTTTCCTGGTCTCCGCTGTCAGGCAGTTGATGAATTTGGATGCGTCATTACTGCAAAAACCCGCTGATAACTCTCCACTGCATCTCTCTTCCACCGGTCCTACACGCGCCTCTTCACAAACATGGCAGCCGCAGAAAAATAACAGCACAACGCCCCATACAAGCCATAGCGATTTATTCATGACTTTTTTCTCCTCCTTTTATTTGACTTCCAGAAACCCGCAACGGCTTCTCCTAACAATAAAACCCAATCCCCCAAAAAATCAACCGCTTTTTTTTCGCGAAAAAAAAGCTTGGCAAAAAAAAGCGTGTAGCGGGGGTGACGCTGCGCGTCGACCAACCCGCTCAAGGGGGCCATGCTGCCCCCTTGAGAATCCCCCCGCATTTTTTGCCCGCGGGTTGAATAGAGGGGATTTGTGTTGTGGCGCGCAGACTGGATTTGAGACAAATGAGGGTTCCCGGCTTTGTCGGACAGGTCGGACAGGTCGGACACGTCGGACAAGTGCGTTTTCGCCCGGGGTAATGCAAAGCCGGGGCGGTCAACGCGAGGGGGTGCGCCCGTGGTATGCAGGCTGGGGCAGTCAACGCGAGGGGGTGCGCCCGTGGTATGCAGGCTGGGGCAGTCAACGCGGGTGGTTGCGACCAGAGTAATGCGAGGCTGGGCAAGACACACCGGCTCATTCGCCACAGTAACGACCAACTCAGCCTATCTGCGCGGCGCACAAACAATACCTATAAGTCTTATAGGTCTTATAAGTCTTATAAAAACAGCCGCACCAGCGATACACGTGCGCCAACGCGGCCATACAGAGCTTGTACTGCCAGCGCGTCTCGCAAGCCTCATTCGCCACAGCAACGACCAACTCAGCCTGTTTGCACGGCAACAGACGGGATTATTGGCAGCTTGTCATACTCACTGTTTATACATGACGGGAAATGTTCCCAGTCTGTGTTCTCCAGTGGGAAAATCCAGAGGTTCCCGGCAGTCGATCAGGCCCCAGCGGCGGGAAAAGGGCCAGAAGGTGATAAAAGCCCGTCCCACGAGGTTTTTCCGGGGAACGGCGCCGAAAAAGCGGCTGTCTTTGCTGAAACGGGAGTTATCGCCCAGCATAAAATAATGTCCTGCGGGAACGGTGTATTCCTCTCCGGCAGAAAAGAGGGTCATCCCCATATCTGAAAGATGTCCCTGATAGCCGCCTTTTCCGGAATAAACTTTGGCAAAACGGGGAGAAAACATCTGTGCTTTTTTGAAAACTTTTTCTCCCGCAGGGCGGATATAAAGCTGATTGTCTCTGAGACGGATGGTATCTCCCGGCAAAGCGGCCAGACGTTTGATGTAATAGTGGCCGCTGGAGGCTTCCAGAGGACTTCCGTCGGAATCAAAAAGATTTTCAGTTGTAAACACCATGACCTCTCCCCGTTTCGGGGGAACGAGGTAAATGCTGAAACGCTCCACAAACAGATGGTCTCCCAGAGAGACGAAACCATCAGCAAGGACATCGCCTGGCTGATACTCTTTTTCAGGATCAAGACGGGCATAATCCGCCACTTTGACGGGATCTCCGGGCAGAACGTATCTTTTGCCGCCGATGGTAAAGGAGGTGTGGTCGAACACAAGCCCGCCCTCCTGACGGAGTGACTCAGGATCTATCCTGCCGGGAGCTGTCACCACGGCCCGGGCCCGCGTATTGGCAAAGAGAGCCCCCCGCAGCAGAGCGGGCAGTTTTTTATAACTTTCAATATCCTGATAATGGATCCCGTACAGCGTGGGCTGCATGGAGCTTGTGGGAATACGGAAGGGCTGAAAATACAATCCTCTGATGCCGAAAGCCACAGCGCCCACCACCAGAAGCAGATCCAGCAGGTTGCGCAGCGCGGATGTACTCCACGGCAGGGAGAGTTTGGAAAGCCGTTTTTCTGCCGTTTTAACAGCTTTGACCGGATCCGGATCCTGTTCCAGATCCGTCAGAAGGCCGTCAAACTCCTCTTTGAGCGCAGGAGAAAGCAGATCATCTCCGGCCCGGCGCATGGCGCGCAGTTCTGCCAGATATTTGCGCCGTTTACGGTTTTTGAAATAAGTGAAGATCATGCGTTTTCCTCCGTCAGAGCAGCCGCAAGGGCGTCGATAGCCTCTTTCATCACAGCAAAAGTCCGGGCATAAAGGGGGATGTCTCCGCCAAAGGGGTCAGGCACATCGCCTCCGGAACTCCACTCAAGAAGGGTGTGGAGTTTTCCGGCAAACTCAGGAGCGGCGTCAGCGATCGCCGCCAGATGTCCTCTTGTCATGCAGATCACAAGATCGGCCTCTTCCAGGGCGAAACGCGACAGGGCGCTTGAGCGGAAAGAGCTGCTGTTGATATTCTGCTCCGCCAGAACACGGGCTGATTGATAAGAGATGTTTCCGCCGGCAAATGCACTCAAACCGGCGCTCTTTGCCCGGTGGGGAAGGCCTTTTTCAGCCATGAGGGCATTGAAATACAGCTCCGCCATGGGACTGCGGCAGGTGTTGCCGGTACAGACAAAGAGGATCTTTTTCATAATCAAAACTTCAATTTCATAATGGCCGCCCGAAGAAGTTTTTCAGAGGTCTGTTCCTCCGGCGGGATCTCTGCAACAAGGATGTTGAGCGTTTTGTTGATGGCATCGCGTTTGAACCCCAGCTGTTCCAGAGCCAGTGCGGCATCATTGACAGCCTCACTGCTGGGCAGGATGTTTTCTCCGGTGGAACCGCCGGTGATATCCAGTTTGCCTTTGAGATCGACGATCAGGCGTTCAGCGGTCCGTTTACCGATACCGCTGATCCGCGAGATGGCCTTCACGTCCCCGGAAGCGACTGCGGCGCAGAAATTGGCTGCCGGCATGGTACTCAAGACATTGAGCGCCAGTTTGCCGCCCACACCGGAAACGTCGATCAACTTCAGAAACAGCTCTTTTTCCTCCGGAGAGAAAAATCCGAAAAGGGTAATAGCATCTTCCCTGACCTGCATGTGGATCAGAAGTTTGATTTTTTCTCCCGGATGGGGCAGCTTTTCAAAGGTGGAAACAGGGATCAGCACCTCATAGCCGACGCCGTTGACATCGATCACGCAGCTTGAGGCGCTGCTTTCAGCCAGAATTCCTGAAAGAAACGCGATCAACGTTCCACCTCGATATCCAGAGAGATATCCGCAGACTTGACGGAATGGGTCAGCGCGCCGACAGAGACAAAGTCAACGCCGATCTCTCCGATGGATTTGAGCCGTTCGATGGTGATACCGCCGGAAGCCTCCAGTTTGGAGCGGCCGTTGACGATCTCCACAGCTTTTTTCATGGTCTCATTGTCCATATTGTCCAGCATGATGTATTCGACGCCGGTCTCAGCGGCCTCAGCCACCTCTTCCAGACAATCGGCTTCCACCTCGATCTCCAGATCCGGATAGGCTTTCCGGGCCCGTTCCACCGCGCGGGTAATGGCGCCGTCGCCTTCAATGGCGGCCAGTTCACGGTGGTTGTCCTTGATCATGATGCGGTCATAAAGACCGATACGGTGGTTGGTGGCTCCGCCCACAGCCACAGCATATTTTTCAAGATTGCGGTAACCGGGCGTTGTTTTGCGGGTATCCAGCACGACCGTTTTGGATCCCTCCAGCTCTTTTGCGTAGCGGTGCGAAGTGGTGGCCACGCCGCAGAGGCGCTGCAGAAAGTTGAGGGCTGTGCGCTCCGCCGTCAGGATGGAACGGGCGGAACCGCGGATAACGGCAAGAATATCTCCGTGATGACAGATATCTCCTTCATCGGCTTTGGGATCAAATTCCAGCAGGGGATCAACGATCTTGAAAACCCGTTCTGCGATGGGCAGTCCCGCAACGACCATGCCTTCCTCTTTGCAGAGCAGGACAGCTCTGCTTTCAGCCTGTTCCGGAACAACTGCCAGAGTTGTCGTATCACCGACCATATCAAGATCTTCATTGAGAGCCAGTTCGATCAGATGGTCAGCACGTCCCCAATCGATAGCACATAAATCACCGTCGTCCAGATTACTCACTTTTCAAAAAACTCCTTGATTATTTGATGATCTCCCGTCAGCTGCGGGATCGTTTTGAAAATCCATTTTCTTAATATAACATGAAACTTATCTTTTGTCCACACGGAGAGGATCTTTTGCCTTGAAATAGAGGGCTCCGGGCTGGTCGTTGTTGAGTTTCATGACCCACTGGGCAGAGCCCTCAAAAAAGGTTCCGCGGATCAGCAGGGTCACGCTTTTGCCCGGCAGCTTCCAGGTACAGGTGGCATCCCCTGTCCGGGAACTGGTATAGCGGATCTTGAACACAGGTTTCTGCGCCTTTACGATCCGCTGTTCGTTGGGCGTCAAGCGTTTGCTTTTGGCCAATGTTGCCCGGGCGGTACTGATAAGCTCAAGCTCCTCTTCCGGAGAGAGAATATCAATTTTTTCTCCGTTCAGGACCATGGTATTGCCCGCGCATCCGGCCAGAAACAGAAGCAGCAGCAAGAAGAGATTTTTCCGCATATTTTTACTCACCTTTCAAGATGATGGAACTCCAACAGGGAGTTCATCCAGTTGTTGAGGCTGTTCCAGTATTCGGGGCGGCAGGCAGGCAGGGGAGAACCGTCGATCCCGGAAGCCACCAGATTTTCAAGAAAATCATTCTGCTCCTGAGTTCCGCCCTCCGGCAGAAGGCCGTTTTCGTAAAGGTAGGCGCATTTGAGGACAACGGCACACTGGACAAGACTCCAGCGTCCCTCCTCCCCGTCAGGAGCGGCCAGATGCCGGTAAACCGAAGAAGCCGCGTCATAGGTGTAGGGCTGAGGAACATTTTCAGGCGTATTGCGCAGCAGAAAATGACCGATTTTGACTGCCATTTTGAAATTGAGCTGTCTATCAGCCAGAGAAGAAAAATCGTTTAACAGCTCCACCCGGTCGGCATTATGGAGATCTCCGGGGGCGTCATCCTTGTATTCCAGATTCAGCTCCCGGTAAAGATCCACCACGGGGGTCTTTTTTTCGCCGATCTTCTGCGCGCCGTGGACCACAAAAGAGGCTCTGCCGCAGTCGGGAGAAACACCCCGGATAATCAGCGCTGACTCCCGATACGGTCTTTTTTCCAGCACGAGAAATTGAGTGGTAACGATCATCTTGTCTGTCAGCCCAGCTGTTTCTTGAGTTCAGCAATGGCCATCTGGGGATTGGCTTTGCCCTTGGAAAGCTTCATCACCTGTCCCACCATGTACTGAAGGACGCGTTCGTTTCCGGCGCGGTATTCCTCCACCTGTTTGGGATTCTTTTCAATGGCCTCTGTGACGATGGTGGCAATGGCACCGGTATCGCTCACCTGGACAAGTCCCTTTTCCTCAATAATGGTTTTGGGCGTCTTGCCGGAGGCATACATCTCGGCAAAGACCTCTTTGCCGATCTTGCCGTTGATGGCGCCGGAAGAGATCACATCCGTCAGCTCCGCCAGAGCCGCCGGGGTGATCTTACATTCGCTGATGGAAATTTTATCCTCACCCAGCAGACGCAGCAGTTCAGAAGAGATCCAGTTGGCCACAAGTTTCGGCGTCTTGGCCAGTTTTGCCGCGGTATCGAACCAGGCGGCCAGCTCCTTGTCAGCCGTCAGAACGCCGGCATCGTAGGCGGTGATGCCGTACTGCTCCTGGAAACGCAAACGCATGGCTTTGGGCAGCTCGGGCAGCGTGGCGCGGATCGCTTCGATCTCCTCATCAGTAAAGACAACAGGCATCAGATCGGGATCGGGGAAATAGCGGTAGTCGTGAGCGGCCTCTTTGGTACGCATCAGATAACTTTCCCCCAGATCATCGTTCCAGCCGCGGGTCTCCTGACGGATCTTTTCGCCCCGGTCAAGAAGATCGCCCTGCCGCCAGATCTCATAATCAATGGCCCGGTGGACGGCGCGGAAACTGTTGAGGTTTTTCAATTCGATCTTGGTACCGAACTCCTGCTGTCCCACAGGACGCAGAGAGATATTGACGTCACAGCGCATCTGGCCCTTTTCCATATCGCAGTCGCCCACGCCGCCGTAACGCATGATCTCTTTGAGGGAGGTAAGATAAGCGTAGGCTTCGTCAGCGCTGCGCATATCCGGCTCGCTGACGACCTCCATCAGGGGAACGCCTGCGCGGTTGTAGTCAACGCCGCTCTTGTCGCCGGAGTGGACCAGTTTGGCGGCATCCTCTTCCAGATGGATACGGGTGATGCCGATGTATTTATCCGGAAGGGGAGCGCCGGAAAAGCCTTCGCCTTCCAGCTTGATGCGGCCGTGTTCGCAGAAGGGCAGATCGTACTGGGAGATCTGATAATTTTTGGGCATATCCGGATAAAAATAGCTCTTACGGTCAAATTTGCTGAACTTGGCGATTTTGCACTCGGTCAGCAGGCCTGCCCGGACAGCGGTATGGATGGCGTAACGGTTGGGCACAGGCAGCACGCCGGGATATCCCATGCAGACAGGACAGACATTGGTATTGGGTTCTGCGCCGCTCTTATTGGCGCAGGAACAGAACATTTTGCTGGCGGAACGGATCTCGATATGAGTTTCCAATCCGATGACGGCTTCGTATTTCATTACTTTCAGAACCTTCTTTTGACGGAGCCGGAAAACCGGCCCTTTTTACATAAAAATATATACTTGTATATAATTTAACGGAAAAATGCTTTTTTGTCAATGGCAAACTCTTGCAAGAAGAGCATTTTCATGCTACATTTATCCGTGAATGGGAGAACAGGATGGAAAACGGTCTCAAACAAAATCTTTCCTTGCGTCAGAAACAGACGCTTTCGCAGAAGCAGCTTCAATCCGTGGAACTGCTGGCGCTGTCGGGTCTGGAACTGGAACAGCGCATCCGGGACGAATTATCCCAAAATCCCCTTTTGGAAGAGAGGGAGTTTGCCCGGGAGGAACTTCCTGAGCCGGAAAGAAAACAGGAAGACAATTCCGATGATGCTGAGGATCTTTTTCTCAATGCCCTGTCTGATAACCTCTGGGCGGACGATCTGCCCTCGGCCGGCAATTTCACCCTGGGGAAAGGTGAGGATGAGGGCGATTTCTGGACCAATTCTCCGGCGCCTCCCCCCTCCATGGCCGAACAGCTGGATGCGGAGATCGCCACAAGCGGCCAGTCTCCCCGCATGAAGGCTCTGGCGACCGGGATCATCGACAGTCTGGATGAACGGGGATTTCTTTCTACGCCCCTTGCGGATATCGCCATGCAGTTCGATGCGGATATGGAAGAGGCGGAAAGCGCCCTGCACTTTGTGCAGCGTTTCGATCCGCCCGGCATCGCCGCGAGAGATCTGGGGGAGTGCCTGCGCCTTCAGCTTGAAAGACAGGGCCGGCTCACACCTTTTCTGGAACAGCTGACCACGCCCGAAGCTCTGGAAGATATTTCTCAAAACCGCCTGCCCCGTCTGGCGGCGGCACTTGGAACGGAAATCAGCCGGATCACACAGGCACTGGAAATATTGAAAAAACTTGATCCCTTTCCCGGCTCAGTCCGCCAGGAGCTTCCGGCGGAGCCTGAACTTGAGATCGTCAGGGAAGAAGAGGGGTTTTCCGTTGTGGAACTGCGGCCCCGGGAGTGGAATCTTTTTATTCCTGAACGCTACGAAAAGCTGCTTCTTGATCCGGCAACAGGCAGTGAGGACCGGAAATTCATAGAAGAAAAACTCCGTTCTGCCCGGGAGCTGATCCAGGCCCTCAGAGACCGGGGCAGCACGCTGGCCGGTATCGGAAAAGTTCTGGTGCAGACCCAGCAGGCATTTTTTGAACAGGGTCCCGCAGCACTCAAACCCCTGACCATGAAACAGGCGGGAGAGATCCTCAACAGGGATGAATCCACCATCAGCCGTGCGGTCAGCGGCAAGACTGTCCGGACGCCGCAGGGTGTTTATCCCCTGCGCTACTTCTTCTCAAGCGGCGCCATCAGCACTGACAGCGGTGATCTTTCCGCGCGGGCCGTTCAGGAAAAATTGCGGCAGCTGGTGGAATCCGAAGATCCCCGCAATCCTCTTTCAGATGAAAAACTGGCAGCTCTGCTCAATGAACAGGGTCTTGATATCGCCAGAAGGACCGTGGCCAAATACCGGGATATCCTGCATATTCCCGGGGCTCGTCTGCGGAAAAAATTTTGAGCGCACAGCTTTTCAACGCACTTATCAACAGACCGTCTGCGCCGGGATACGGCGCTTTTATCCGCAGGCTCTTTTTTCCTGATACAGGCAGATCAATAAATAAATAAATGGCTTTGTTCCCGATACGGGTAGATTCGAGGGTAAAAAACTAAAAATACCTGGCTGTGTTCCCGATATGGGGAGATACAATGATACAGAACTGAAAATACTTCGCTTTTCTTGAAAAGAGTTGGGGGTTCGGGGGAAGAGGAAAACTTCTTTTCCCGTGAAAAGAAGTTT
>JAFVYP010000146.1 GCA_017508555.1 Lentisphaeria bacterium | reverse complement strand
TATCGGGGATACAGCCTTGTGAAAAAACAGGCGGCGCCTGTTACAGTTTGTTTTTGAACTCTTTTGGGGAAATACCCCGTTCTTTGCGGTAAAGGCGTGAAAAGTAATGGGGATCATTGATCCCTACCGCCGCCGCGACTTCTCCCACCGGGGCGTCCGGATTCTGGCGCCAGAGTTCCTCTGCTTTTTTCAGGCGCAGACGGATGACCAGACGTTTGAAAGAGGTATTGTATTTGCCGTGAAGAAAATGTTCCAGTCCCGATTGACTGATATTGAGATATTTTGCCGCCGACTCCAGCGTGAGTTTTTCTGTTATATGTTTATTGATATAATAGATGATCTTCCTGTAACGCAGATTTTCTGAAAAAGAGATCAGTTCCTTGTTGACGATATATTCGATCAGCGTATTGAGCATATCTTTGAGACACTCCACTTCCTGTGCCGAAAAACAGGGCAGCTCCAGATAAAAACGCTTCATTTCTTCATCGCCGGAAATAAAATCCGGAATGGCGTCATCCGTGCGGAATTGTCCCATGCCCACGAAGCCTGCGATTTCTCCCAGCACCTGGATCGGTGCGATGATCTCTGTCAGGCCGGCGTGGCATTTGTAGGAGCAGAGTCTGCCGCACTCCCGGGCGCGGCTCTGCATTTCCCTGTCAAGTTTCTGACAGGTTTCCAGAGAAAAGTATTTCTGCTGGATCAGTGCGCAGAAGTTGCTGACGCTCCAGTCCCGTCCCCGCTTGAGGATCTCCCCGGAGGAAGAGTAAAAGATCACCTGGGTCTTGATGATGGCTGCGAAACTGTCCAGCAGGCGGCAGACCTCCTTGCTCAACAAGACATCCAGTGAAAGATTGCCGCTCATAAAATATCCTTCTTTTGCTGTTTGTATGGTGATAATTTAGCATAATTTGCAGAAAAATCCACAAAAAAACAAAAAATTCCATTGCTTTTACACGCTGGAGAGGTATAGTATTGTCACAGGACTTTTTGAACACACCCTTCATAAGGAGAAATAAAAAATGGGAAAAGTCAGAATTGGTTTGATCGGTCTCGGATTTATGGGCAGCACGCACTTCCGGATCTACGAAGAGCTTGAAGATGCGCAGATCGTTGCCTTGGCGGATGTGGATCCCCGCAAACGTGCCGGCGATGTTTCCAGCGTCATCGGCAATATCGGCAATGCGGATAACTCCGTTCCGCTTGACATGACCGGTATCAAAACTTATGAAAGCGGTTATGATCTTATCAATGATCCCGATGTGGATGTGGTCGATATCTGCGTTCCAACGCCCGACCATGCCGGACTTATCATCGCCGCCCTCAAGGCCGGAAAACATGTGATGGCAGAAAAGCCCTTTGCCCGTGATCTGGCGCAGGCCCAAGAGATCAAAGCGGCTTACAAAGAGGCCAAAACGTATCTCAACTTCGGCATGTGCGTCCGTGCATGGCCCGAATACCGTTATGCTTATGAACAGTACACTGCCGGAGCTTACGGCAAACTGCTTTCCGCGACTTTCCGCCGTCTTTCCCCCAGCATCGCCGGCAACAACTGGGATGACTGGTTCATGGATGGCAAACGTTCCGGCGGCGCTCTGCTGGATATGCACCTGCATGACACCGATCAGGTCCGTTATTTCTTCGGCCGTCCCAAGGCTGTGACCTCTGTGGGCGTCACCGGCGGTGTCAGCAACGGCGGCGTGGATCACGTCATCACCTTCTTCCACTACGACAACGGAACCATTGTTGAGGCTGAGGGCTCCTGGATGGCTCCCAAGACCACGCCCTTTGAGATGAGTTTCCAGATCATCTGTGAAAAGGCCACCGTCCGCTGGATGGCCGACGGCTTCAAAGTTTTCTGGAACGACGGCCGTATCGAGACGCCCGAAGTCGAAGCCACGACCGGATGGCACAAAGAGCTGGCCTATTTTGTTGACTGCGTGAAAAACGGTATCACTCCTGACAAGTATCAGGATTTTGAATCCGTCCTTGACGGTTTCAAGATGAATGTTGCCGAGCAGGAATCTGTTGATACCGGCAAACGTGTTGAGATCAAATATTGACAGGAGAAGATCAATATGTATAAGGCATTGAATTACTGGGTGTTCGGCGGATTTTCCGGCGAAAAGACCCCTTATGAATTTATCGACTGGGCCAAAGAAAAAGGTCTGGACGGCGTTGAGCTGACCGTCGGAGACGCTCTTCCCATTGATATTTCAGAAGAGGAATGTAAAAAGATCGCCGCCTACGCCGCGCAGAAAGGGATCGGTCTCCGTTCCCTGGCCTCCGGTGCCGGATGGGGATGCTATCTGGGAACGGATGACGAAGAAGAACGTCAGAAGGCTCTGGATTTCTGCCGGAAATATCTTCAGATCGGTGCCTGGATCGGTGCTGAAGCTGTCCTGATCGTTCCCGGCGCCACCCGGGTGGCCTGGGATGACAGCCGTCCGGTCCTGCGGTACAAGACCGTGTGGGAAAAGACTGTCCAGTCCGTGAAAGAACTGCTTCCTCTGGCTGAAAAACTTCAGGTGGCGATCGCTCTTGAAAACGTCTGGAACCGTTTCCTTATTTCTCCCATGGAGTGGAAACTCTTCCTCGATCAGTTCGATTCCAAGTATGTCGGCATTTATTTTGACGTTGCCAACTGCGCGCTGACCGGCCGTCCCTCTGATTTTCCGGAGCTTCTCGGTGACCGCATCAAGGCCGTGCATCTCAAAAATTTTGCTGAAAATGACTGCGCAGGCGGTCTCCATGGCTTCGGAGATGATCTCCTCAACGGCGTTGTGGATTTCAAAGAGCTGTTTGCCGAACTGGATAAAATCGGTTACAAGGGACCCTTTACTGTTGAAATGATCCCCTTCTGCCGTCTGCCTGACCTGGTTCTGCCCGATCAGGCTCTCGCCGATAAAATGGCCGCTCAGGTTGCCACACTCTGACAGATCAAGTTTCTGTTTCGCCCGTCCTGCATTTTGCGGACGGGCTTTTTTAAGCTCTTTTTCCTGAGGCTCTGTTCCCCGCAAGGAGCGATTGCCGCGGGGAAAAGGGGGCTGAACGCGGGCTTTGATACAGTTTTCTCCCTTTCCCTCCGCAGCCCTGTGTAAAAAAAAAACTGCTGCAAAACCATTGTTCTGCAGCAGCTTTCAGTGTTTCAAAAGGGGGATTTTATTTGTCTTTTCCCTCAGCCTTTTTCATGGCTTCGATGTCGGCAACAGACATGTTGTTGACCACGCGGCCGTCATCATAGACATTGTCCTCTTTTGCCTCAAGATCACGGAAGAGCCTGAAGAGGTCGCGGGTACCGCCGATACCGAACCAGAAGGTCGTAATGATACCGATGATGCCGACGACGAGGAAGTTTTTGATAAAGAAGTAATGTCCCCACATCTCCTTTTCCCAGGGGGAGACAGCGTTCCAGATCACCACCAGCGCAAAGAAGAGCAGGAAGTTTTTGACAAAACTGAAGCAGAACACTGACCAGGCGAGGATCTTGTCGCCGCGGGTGTAGTTGTGGTCGATTCCCAGCAGATTTTTGTTGACGAAAGTACGGAACGAGAAGGGTTTCTTTTCTTCCACTTTGTCATGACCGTCGCTGTAAGCACCGCGATGGAGCATTCTATCCATATTGAAGACCTCTTTGCAGGTGGCCAGTGAGACAAGAACGTAAGAAAGCAGTGCAACCACCTGACCGATGAAGCCGATTTCAACAGAGTTGATGGGGAACTTGTTGGGGGTCATTTCCCACACCACCCAGGGATGGAAGGGACGGGAGGCTTTGTCAAAGATCTCCGTGAACAGCGGAACAAGTCCGTTGGCATCCAGCCAGGGGTAGATATGCTGCACCCAGGTCTGCTGGCAGGTGATGCCGAAAAGGGCGATCAAAGCGGCGGAGACCAGAGCTGTAAAGGCACCGGCACTTGTTCCGCGCTTCCAGTAAAGGCCCAGCGTGATGACAACGCCCGCACCGCTCCAGATGGCGCCGGTGATGGCAAAGAACATCAGAATATAGTCGATCTGGGCAAAGAACAGACTGAAGAAGAAGGCGAAGATGGCCACACCGGCGATCGCACAGCGCAGGGCATTGATCTGCTGTTTGGGGGTGAAGGCCTTTTTACGCAGAGGAACCACAAAGTCCTGAATGATGATGGACCCCCAGGAGTGCATGTAAGTTGTATCTGTGGAGATCATCAGGAAGATCATCAGCGCACAGAAGATACCGGTGATGCCGTAGGGAGGCAGCATCTCACGGATCGCCAGAGGCACCAGCATCTGTCCGTAAATGGTGCTGAATGTCTGGGAAACCTTCTTGCCGCCGTCGGCTTTGCCCAGAACTTCACGGGTGATGGTTTTGTAGGGATCGGTATTTTCTGCGGCCCAGGCGGCGTGATCCTTGTATTCTTTGCTGAATTTGCTTCTGGCAGGAATCTTCTTGTAGGCCTCTTTGAGAATGGTGCGTTCTTTGACATACTTGGAACCGGCAGCCACGTCATCAAGGGTCTTGACGGCCAGCTGGTGACGGATCTCGCGGGCTTCCTTCGCAAAATCTTGGTGGTTGAGGAAGGCGAAAACAGAGACGGCGAGGAGGATCCAGATCATTGTTCCCAGACCGCCGCGCCAGGTTCCCAGAAGGCCGCCCATTTTGGCTTCGTGGGGAGACTTGGCAGCACCGTTGTAGCCCATGGTCCCGCCCCAGGAAAGACGTCCCAGGAACATGGAAAGAATACCGCATGTGGTATAGAAAATATTGAAATCGCGCAGGTTGTAGCAGTCGTAGGGATTGAGGAAACTTTCACCGGGAGCGCGGGCCATCAGCGTGGGAAGCATCTCTCCGCTCCAGGAAAATTTGTAGAAAATATAACAGACGATGACCACGTACATGGGGTATGAGAGCAATCCCTGCACGCAGTCTGTGACCATGATGGTCACCTGTCCGCCCAGACAGGCGATCAAAAGAGCAAGTCCCAGGAAACACAGCATGCACAGGGCAAAGGTTGAGACCGCTATGCCGAAGGGATAAATATAAACCGGAAGGTCGAGGAAGTAAATGAGAAAACGGGCGCCCACAGCGGGGAAGATCGCATAATTGACGATACCGCTGGTGGCCTGGATCGTTGCTGCGATGACGCGCATGGATTTTCCGTAACGGATCTCAAAAAACTGTCCCATGGTCATGGCTTTTGTTTCACGGAAACGGTAGGTACAGAAACCCACAAGTCCCAGAACCATGGAAATGGGAATGGTCAGACTGGCCCAGAAGGAGACGGCAAATCCGCAGTTGTAGTACATTTCAAGGATGGCGACCACACTGATCAATCCCAGTCCCGCTTCGCCCTGGGCGACGGAAACAACGTAACGTCCTGCCACGCGTCCGGCGGAAATGAAGTCCGCGACGCCTTTGACGTATTTTTGGGATTTCAGGGCGGCAAGGACGACCAGCAGAATGGGAATACCCACAAACAGCCAATCGACCCAGTTCATTCCGTGTTCAGTCATCTTTGACCCTCCGCGTTGATTGATTTTGATGTGTTTATAAACATTGCGTTTTTGTAATATAGCACATCAAAAAGGATTTGTAAAGTCGGCAGAAGGAGAAAATCAGAAAAACAGAAGTTTGAGTGCGCCGAGGACAGCCAATCCCATGACGATATCGTTGAAAAGTTTTTGCGGCATTTTTTTCAGCAGCAGGATACCGACGGCGGCACCGGCGATAATCACAGGAAGCATCAGCAGGTCCAGCTTCACCGATTGCAGCGTGACTCTGCCTTCAAAGGCGAAAATGGGGACTTTGATCCAGTTGACGATCAGGAAGAACCAGGCGCCTGTCCCCATATATTTTTCTTTGGGCAGTTTCATGGCCAACAGGTACAGCGCAGATACGGGACCGGCCGCATTGGCCAGCTGAGTGGTCGTTCCCAGCAGGATACCGTAGCAGGCGGCGGCTTTTGTTCCGGAGGGGATGGATTCCGGATCAAGACGCTTTTTGATAAGGCTGAAAACAGCCAGACCGATAACGATGATACCGATAATGATATTCATGGTCCGCGTATCGTCCAGGGGGATAAATCGGAGAATCCCCGATCCGACGGCCAGACCGGCCAGCGCCCAGGGCAGGAGCCGCAGCAGGATCTTCCAGTCGGCGTGACGGTGATACCAGAAGACGGCCAGAATATCCGCCAGAGCCAGCATGCCCAGCTGAAGTCCCGTGGAAAGCCGCGTTTCAAAGGCTGAGGCCAGCAGGATCACCGGCAGCAGACCGATGCCGGGAACGGCGGTTTTGTTGATTCCGATCAGAAATGCCGCAAGCGACAGGATCGCCAGCTGGCCCGTTGAAATGGTGTTGAGAATATCAAACATTTGAAAAGACGGTTATTTTGCCCGCAGTTCGTCCAGCTGCTGTTCACAGGCGATTTTAAGGATTTGATTGAGAATGAGATCCATTTCTCCCTGCATGACTTTGGGCAGATCGAAACTGGAGACATTGTATCTGTGGTCAGTGACACGGTTCTGGGGGAAATTGTAAGTTCTGATCCGTTCACTGCGGTCGCCTGTTCCCACCTGGGAACGTTTGTCGGCGGCCTGCTTTGCAGCCTCCTCCGTCTGCTTGATCTCAAGGAGACGGGCATAGAGGATGCGCAGCGCGATCTCTTTATTGCGGTGCTGGGATTTTTCCTGCTGGCTGGCCACTGAGAGTCCCGTGGGGATATGGGTGACGCGCACGGCGGAGTCTGTGGTGTTGACGCACTGACCGCCGGGACCGCTGGAACGGAAAACATCAAAGCGCAGATCTTCCTGTTTGATATCCAGCTCCACCTCTTCCGCTTCAGGCATGACAGCCACGGTGAT
>JAFVYP010000145.1 GCA_017508555.1 Lentisphaeria bacterium | reverse complement strand
TTTGAATCATCTTTTGCTGATTATCTCAGATATTTTACGATTTTTTTGCAAATATAACTTGACAAATAGTCTCTCATAGGAGAAAAGCGAAGTATTTTTAGTTTTATATCATTGTATCTACCCGTATCGGGAACACAGCCTTCCGGAAAAGCGGAAGCTAATTTTTGTCCGTATTTCTCACAAGTTGATCCCAAAGCTGTTTGACTTTTCATTTTGTTATGCTATCTTATTACCAAGGGACGTGTACAAAAAACAGTACACGATAAAAAAATGACACGTTTTCATAAGACACTGCCGCGGAAAGTCGAGTTTGCGCGGGATGCTTTGGTCACGCTGATCCATGATCGGAAAATGGTTTCCGGCGACCGGCTTCCTGCGTATTCCGTCTTGCGGGAAAATCTGGGTCTGGGCAGTCAAACGATCGCCGGAGCCGTCAATCTGCTTTCCGATGCAGGTGTGCTTGAAGTCCGGAACAAGGTGGGGATCTTTGTCAAAGATCCCGACGGCGGACTTTTGACCGGCCGGACCATCGCCGTAGCTGTCCGTCCCATCGAAGGCAGTGCCTACGGGGCCACATTGTGTGCCTTTATCCAGAAACAGCTGTCAGAACGCAACTGCCGCTGTCTGACATTTTTCCGCAGCTCCCATGTTTCAGGCAAAGCCGAACTGTCTGAGTTTCCCGGTCTGGAGCAGGCGGTCCAGGAACACAGCTGCGACGGCGTCATCACCCTTTGCCCCTTTTCGGAAAAAGCCCTTTCTGTTATGGGAAAACAGGGCATCCGCTGCTGCTTCATCGGCGATGATGACCGGGAAACCGGCGACTTGGGAGTCGTTATTGATGTCGCCCGTTTTCTGGAAGACGCCCGGGAGGAACTGCAGCGCTCCGGCTGCCGCAGGATCATACAGCTTGCCGTTTCTCCGGAACAGCTGAGTTCCCGTTCCCAAAGCCGTATTCCGGGCCTGATCGGCGTTTCCTACGAAGGCGGAGCCGCCATTGCCAGACAGCTCCTTGCCCTGCCGGAAACAGAGCGGCCTGACGGCATCATCAGCGATGACGATATCCTTGTCAGCGGCTTTCTTTCAGAACTTTTTGCTTCGCAGCTGCCGGATATCAGATATCTGCCCATGATCGCCACCATCGTCCACCGGGAGCTGGGCGAACGGTATCCCTCCGGCAGGATGCTCCTTTACAGACAGGATATCGAAGAGTATTCCGGATTGGCTGTCAATCTGCTGCTTTCCGCGCTGCGGGGCAAGGAGATTGCTGACCCCCGTGTTGTCTATCGGTTCAAACCGGTAAAAAATATATAACAAGTATAACTCAACCCCTCAACTAAAACAGGAGAAAGAAAAATGAGTTACACAGTCAATGATCTGGCCATCAACGGCGGCAAAAAAGTCTTTGAAGGCGCCTTCCCCGGCTGGCCCCAGTTCAACCCCGCTGTCTATGACAAAGTGACCGACATCCTCAAGTCCGGCAAAGTCAACTACTGGACCGGTAAAGTCGGTATGGAATTTGAAAAGGCCTGGGCCAAGTGGATCGGCGCTGATTTCGCCATCAGCGTTGCCAACGGCACCTGCGCTCTGCACACCGCTCTGGCCGGTCTCGGCGTCGGCCCCGGAGATGAAGTCATCTGTACCTCTTACAGCTTCATCGCTTCCAGCTTCAGCGCTCTTCAGGCCGGCGCAC
>JAFVYP010000144.1 GCA_017508555.1 Lentisphaeria bacterium | reverse complement strand
GAGTACGGATAAGTACGGAAGTGTACGGAGCCAGACCCTGCCGCAAACAGCTGGCATCACCCAACACCAAAATACCCCGCTTTTCTTTGAAAGTAAGGGGGGGCGCGGGGGGCGAAGAAAACGTTCTTTTCCCGTGAAAAGAAAGTTTCCTTCCCCCCCCGCACAGCCAGCCTTTACTCTCATAGAACTGCTGGTAGTGATCGCAATCATTGCGATTTTGGCGGCGATGTTGATGCCGGCGTTGCAGAAGGCGCGGGCCAGCGCCCACGGAACGGCTTGTCTCAACAACTTCAGAAGTTATGCTTACGCGCTGGGACAATATACGGCGGACAACCGGGGCATCAATATGTCTTACCAGAATGGCCAATGGACCTCCACCAGTACCGCGACCTGGTTCAGAGAGTGGTCCGGCCATGGAACCGTCAGTAAACAGCAGGGCATGCTTGCCAAATATCTGGGGATGACCCGGCAGGGGGCTTTGGGAGGGATTTATTTTCCCAATAATCCGACATTGCGTTATCGGAGCAAATTCATGTGTCCGGCCCGCAGTGAAGAGGAACCCGGCGGAGATAATGACAATAAAATGTTTATCGGCATGAATGGGCTTTTCTATGACCAGCCAGTTACCATCAACCGTTGCCTGAAACCGCACAGAACATCGGTGATTGTTGAAACAATGGGCGCAGGCTCTTATTATATTACACACAGCACTGCCACAACGCGCCTTGCCAGAGTGCATAACGGCAGAAGTCATATCCTTTTCTGGGGTGGAAATGTCAAAAGCATGAGCATAGATGAGATCCCTGCCGCAAAACGCGACAGGACCTTCTGGCTGCCTTACTCCAAAAACGATAAATGGTGAGCCTCGCAGCAGGGCACGCGGACTGTGTTTGAAACAAAAGAGTATTTCCGCCCGCGGAAATACAAGCCGGGGTACGTCACACAGACCCCCTTCGCCACAGTAATTACCAACAAAGCCTGTTTGCAGCTCTGTCATGCCCCCAAAAGGGCATGACAGGCAAGGGTGTTTTTTCAGAAGCTCACGGGCTTACCGCTGGCAGCGGATTCATAGATGGCATCCAGCAGCCGCATGACCGTCACGCCCTCTTCCGGACGGACCAGAAATCCGGTGTTGTCACGGACGGCGTTGACAAAAAGCTCATAGGCCCGGGGACAGGGCTGCGGATCATGCAGTTTGCAATCCAGAGGCAATCCGTTTTCAGTTTTGAAAAACTCAACTTCAAAACTGTATCCCTCATTGAGGTTTTTCTGGAGCAAGCCGCATTTTGTTCCGATCAAACGTGTGCTTTGCAGCTCTTTCTCTTTTACGTTGCCCGCCCAGGAGACATTCAGCTGAAGAGAGGCTCCGTTTTTGAATTTGATCATGGCACATGCCAGATCTTCCACGGAAAAGGTCTGACCGCGTTTTTCCGCCTTTTCCGGACCGATTTTGGCATAAGTGCTGCCCAGAACATATGCAGGTTCCGGATATCCCATCAGCCAGAGAGCCAGATCCAGTCGGTGAACGCCCAGGTCGATGAGCGGTCCGCCGCCGGACTGCTCTTTGTCAAAGAACCAGGACCCCATGGCGCCGCCTGCGCTGCTGGAGGTGCCGAAGTCATCATCGGCAAGACCGGGGATACCGTTTCTGCGGAACCAGGTGCTTTCGGCAAAATAGATCTCTCCCATAGCGCCGGAATCGACCATGGCTTTCATGGCTCTTGACTGGGGAAAGAAGCGGTAGGAAAAATCAATGCCCAGTTTTTTGCCGCAGCGGCGGGCGGTCTCAAGCATTTTTTCAGCCTCTGCGGTGTTCATGGCCATAGGCTTTTCACAGAGGACATGGGCGCCGGCTTCAAGTCCGGCAATGGTCAGACTGCAATGCTGATTATTGGGAACTGCCACGCTGAGAATGTCGATTTTTTCATTTTTGATCAAATCCATTCCCTCTTCGTAGATCTTTCCATGCCATTGAGGATACTCTGCCGATATGCGGGCACGGCGGTCGGCGCGGCGGTCGGCCACGGCAACGACTTCCACATCAGGATGATTCAGATAACCGTCAAAATGGTTGCATCCCATTCCGAAACCGATGACTGCTGCTTTCAATTTGGCCATTTTTCTTTTCCTTTATTTTGCTGTTCCGTCGATATTTTGAAGGATCCCCGTCACGGGAGCAGTATTGACTGAAGTGATTTTATCCAGAGCGGGCGTTTGGGGAGCGCTCATCTGCCTGAAAAAGACCGGTCTGGCCCAGCGGACAGCATTGCCGATGATTTGAAGGATCTCTTGCTGATAATAAACGGGATACGATTCATGTCCCGGCTGGAAATAGAAGATCTTGCCGTAGCCCCGTTCAAATGTCACGCCGCTGCGGAAAACATTGCCGCCCTCAAAGTGGCTGATGAAAAGGATCTCGCCGTCTGTGGGGATATCGAAACGCTCTCCGTACATTTCCTCATGGGGGATCTCAAAATACTCCCCGATCTCCCGGGTGATGGGATGGCAGGGCGCAATGTTCCAGAGCCGCTCACGCTCAGCGGCTTCGCGCCATTTGAGCGAGCAGGAACAGCCGGTCACACGGCGGAAGATCTTGGAAAAATGTCCGGAGTGAAGCACGATCAATCCCATGCCTTCCAAGACACGGGTGTGGATCTTTTCAACGATATCGTCCCTGACTTCTCCATGGGCGCAATGTCCCCACCAGATCAGAACGTCTGTGGAGGCAATGACCTCATCGCTCAAGCCGTGATCGGGATCATCCAGCGCTGCAAGACGGATTTCAAGGTCATCCGCAGCAAGTCCGCGGGCAAGAGCGCCGTGGATGCCTTCCGGATAAATTTTGGCGATCTCCGGATTTTCTCTTTCGTGCCGGAACTCATTCCAAATCGTCAAACGTATCTTCTGCATGATCTCTTTTCTCCTTTCAAAAGATTGCACAAGTTGCTTGAATTTCCCTGTTCTGTCAATACTATAACAGCAGTAAAAGAGAATTGCAAATTGATTTACGATTGCTTTTTGTGATATATAAAACCCTTTTGTGACATTGCAATTTTTTCAAAGGCGTGTTATGTTAAAAAAGGAGGAAAAAAGAAATGACACCAGCGCCGTATGATGATGTAAGGATCTGGCAGACCCACCTGTCAGTGCCCAATGCCCATATCCATTTGCCTGTTCCGGAAATGATCGTGGAGGAGGAACAAAAAACGCCCGCCTACCGCTGGGACGGAAAAAAAAGAAGTGAAGAGGGCGCTCAAATGGTCATTACCCTGTCGGGGGAAGGCCGGCTTGCCCTTGCCGGAAAAGAACACGTTTTAAGTGCCGGGAAAGCCTTTCTCCACAATCACAATGATCCGGATGTCTGTTATTATTATCCGCCGGGGGGGCTCCGGCCCTGGCGTTTCCTCTGGTTCGCTTTTTACGGAGCCGATCTGCCCAGTCTCATCACAGAAACAAACAGCACTCTGGGATATCTTTTTGATGTCCCTCTTGAGGGAGAATTGATCCATCTGCTCAAAGAGCATAAAAATTACAGCGGCGTCATCCGTCTGCTTCAGCCTTTTGAGGGAGCTGAACTGATTTTCCGGGCCCTTGCGCTGCTGTGTTCATCCCGGAACGGCACACCGCAGGACCCCAGGAGTTTCATTGTTTCAGAAACGGAAAACCTCATTGCCGCCGATCCGGCAGCGGAATTGCAGGTAGAAAAACTGGCGGCCCGTTTTCACCTGTCCCGTGAACACCTGAGCCGCCTTTTTCAGCAGGAAACAGGCGTTTCCCTGCATGAATACATCATACGGTTCCGCCTGAAACTGGCTTTGGACCTGCTCCGCAGAAGCCGTCTTTCGCTGAAAGAAATATCCGGCCGGTGCGGCTGGAACGATTACTCCAATTTTTACAGAATATTCGTCAAACGTTTCAACTGCTCTCCGCAAGATTTCAGGAGAGGAAACAACAGCTCCGCCGCCCGGCAAAGGTAAAAAACTTACCAGACCTGACCCTTTTTCTCAAAATAGGCCGCCACATTGGGGATGATCGGCTTAATGAGTTTTTTGATGGCCATGGCATACTCTTTGATCTCCGCCTGAGCGTGATCGCTGTCGCGCAGTTCAAGGAAATGCAGCAGATTGGAAAGATCCACCGTTCCCCAGAAAGTGACCATCATATTCTGCGGCAGGACCCCTCTGGCCTGTTCGCGGCAGACACCGGCAGCCAGCAGTTTTTCATACAGTTCAAAAGAGGCTTTATTGTGTTCAGCGATGGCATCCCGCAGCTCCTGAGGATTGAAGTCCGGATCGGAAAAGGATGCCTGACGGTTGTTGGCGGACTGGCGGCGCAGCTCGGCCGGCGTGAAAAACTCCATGTCGATCTCGGTGTAGCGTCTGGAGATCTCATTGTAACTCCAGGTGCGGTGCCGGTGCCACTGGCCGCGGATGAAGAGCGGACAGTGGATGCTGAAAGTAAACACCAGATGTTCCAGAGGACTGGTGTGTTTGTTGTCGATCAGATACTCCAGGAGTCCCACATCACGCTGATCCATTTCCTGCTTGAGCTTGCCGAAAGAGACCCGTGCCGCGTTGACAATGGTGCTTTCTGAACCCAGATGGTCGATCAATCCGACCCATCCCTGACCGTTGAGGACCTTCACATGATTTTCGGGCGGCACATTCAAGTGTTCCATAACAATAAGTCTCCTGTCAATAAAATAAAAATGATCTGTATATCCGGGAATATAACACCGCAAAAGTATAATTCAAGGGTAAAACGCCAACTTTTTCAGTGTTTGTGGCCGCAGCAGCCGCCGCATCCGCATCCGCCGGCAGAGGGACAGACGGACTGAGCCGGACAGGAGACGGTGCTTTTGGTCACAGCCGCAAAGCGGTTCAGCTCTTTTTCAAGCTCCTCAGAACCGCACGCAGGACATTTGGCAGGAGCGTCCCAGCGGGGCAGAAGCAATTCAAAACCGGCATGGCATTTCCGGCAGGTGTAACGGAAGATCGGCATGGTTTTTCTCCTTATTTTTCAAGTATTCGCAAATATATCCCGGAACTTGCAAAATTTCAACGTAAAAAAGTGGATTTATCTGGAAAAATGTGTTATCTTATATATATGACGACATGCTTTAACGATTTTCAATCATAATCAAGGAACAGTCAAAATGAGCAAAAATTACAAAATCGCAGTCATTCCCGGAGACGGGACCGGTCCGGAAGTCGTAGCAGAGGCCATCAAGGTTCTTGATGCCGCCGGTGAAAAATTCGGTTTCAGCGCCGAAAAAACCTACTTCAACTGGGGCGGAGAACACTACCTGAACACCAACGAGATCCTGCCCGATGACGCCGCCGATCAGCTGCGCAAGTTCGACGCCGTTCTGCTGGGCGCCATCGGTGATCCCAGAGTCAAACCCGGTCTCCTTGAAAAGGGCATCCTGCTGCGTCTGCGTTTTGAACTGGATCAGTACATCAATCTGCGTCCCATCAAACTTTATCCCGGCGTGGAGACTCCTCTGGCCAACAAGGGCCCCGAAGATATCGACTATGTGGTCGTCCGTGAAAATACCGGCGGCATCTACACCGGCATCGGCGGTTCCGCCCAGACCGGAACAAAAGATGAAGTGGCCACGCAGGCCATGGTCTATACCTACAAACAGGTGGAGCGCTGCCTGCGTTTCGCCTTCGAGACCGCCAGAAAACGTCACAGCAAAGACAATCCCTGGAAGGGACTTTCCGCTGAAGATATCGCAGCCGGCAAAACCGCTCAGCTCACCCTCTGCGGCAAGACCAATGTGCTGACCCACGTGTTCGGTCTCTGGGAACGCGTCCTCAAAGAGATCGCTCCCGAATATCCAGAAGTCAAGACCGCTTACAGCCATGTGGATGCCATCACCATGTGGATGGTGAAAAATCCGGAATGGTTCGACGTGATCGTCACCTGCAACATCTTCGGCGACATCATCACCGACCTGGGCGCCATGACGCAGGGCGGTATGGGCATCGCCTCCGGCGGCAACATCAATCCCCAGGGGGTCAGCATGTTCGAGCCGATCGGCGGTTCCGCTCCCAAGTACACGGGCATGGGCGTCATCAACCCGCTGGCCGCCATCGGCGCTGCCGGTATGATGCTGGATTTCCTCGGTGAAAAAGAGGCTGCTGCCGCCATCGACCGCAGCATGGCCTTCATCACCGGCAACAAGATGAAGTCCCAGGCCGCAGGCAAAATGGGCTACTCCACAAGCGAAGTCGGGGATCTGGTCGTCGAAAACCTCTGAGAACGCCAGCTTTATGGATGCTTCTTACATCAGCTTTTCTGCCCCCGGTCTTTCCGGGGTGATCTTAAAAACGGGGTCGGACTGTATGTTTGACCCCGTTTCTTTGTTATCCATTCCTGACGATCCGGCCCTCTGCTGCAAAAAAGGCCGGACTGTTCAGGCGGGGGTTGACGGCAGATATTTCGTCAAAAGGATCTGCCATAAAAGCCTCTGGAATTCTTTCAGACATCTGTTTATGCGTTCCCGTCCCCGTCACTGTCTCCGGGCGGCTGGATTTCTGGCGGAAGCCAGTGTGGATACCCCCCGGGTGCTGGCGGCGCTGCGCAAATCCCGGATGGGGCTGCCTGTGTATGATTATCTGATAACAGAGGATATTTCCGCTGACGTGATTTTT
Source organism: Lentisphaeria bacterium (assembly GCA_017508555.1). Taxonomy (GTDB): domain Bacteria; phylum Verrucomicrobiota; class Lentisphaeria; order Victivallales; family Victivallaceae; genus UBA1784. The sequence continues at coordinate 3,750 of JAFVYP010000144.1, read as the reverse complement.
GCCGACAAAATGCCCCTTGACGACGCCCTGCTTCCGGCCCTTGCCGACCTGCTGGCCCGGATGCACGCCCACGGCATTTTTCACGGAGACGTCAATTTGAGGAATCTTTACTTCCGGCACACAGGCGTTTGGGGCGTCATCGACCTGGACGGCTGCCGTCTGAGCCGTTTTCCCGTTTCCAGAAGCCTGCGCCGCAAAGAGCTGGCCCGTCTGGCAAGTTCCTTTATGAAACTTGCTCCGGAAAAAGAAGATATTCCCCGGAAAATGGCGGAAGCCTACGCCGCCAGAACCGGATTAGATCCTGATACTCCCGGATACAGAAAACGTATCCGTTATCTCGTTGAAAGAAAGAGAAAATAACCATGTATGACTTTAACACGCTCCGACAATATCTTTCCGAAGGCCGGGGGCCTGAGCTGCTCAAAGAGGCCTTCACGCACCGCAGTTTTGCTGTGGAAAACACCCTGTCCTACGACAATCAGCGCCTGGAGTTCCTGGGGGATGCCGTTCTGGAAACGATTTTAAGTGAACATCTTTTCACTCTTTATCCCGGCTCTCCTGAGGGTGATCTGACCAAAATGCGCTCAGCTCTGGTCTGCGAAAGCGCCCTGGCAAAGCTGGCCAGGCAGCTGGATCTTGGCTCCTATCTGCGCATCGGCAACGGTGAGGCGGAATCCGGAGGCACCCGGCGGGACTCCACCCTTGCCGACCTTTTTGAAGCGGTCATCGGCGCTCTTTTTCTGGGCGCCGGATTTGAAATTTGCAGAGAAGTGGTGCTTGATATCTTTGCCAGAGAGTTTCCCGAACCTCAAAAAATGCTGATCGAGATCAATCCCAAGGGACAACTTCAGGAACTCTCTCAGCACTATTGGAACTGTACGCCGGATTACCGGATCTTTCATCAGAAGGGGCCCCAGCACGATCCCCTGTATCAGGTGGAAGTCACGCTGCGGCACTGGGTGGCCTACGGCAGCGGCAAAAACCGCAAACTGGCTGAGTTCGATGCCGCCAAAAATCTCTACAACCATTTATATAAAGCAGGGATCAGATTCTGATGAAATTTGATATTGATATTCCTCCTGTGATCCGTTTCGGACGGAAATGCCGTTTTGCGCTGCCCTCCCTTCTGCCGGAAGGCCCTCTTCTTTTCATCTGCGGCAAACATGCTGTTCCGCGTATCGAAAAAGAGATGCTCCCTCTGCTTTCCGGCCGGGAAGTCTATATCCGGTGCGGCTTCAAAGGTGAACCGCATCTGGATGAAGTGGAAGAGCTTCTTGCCTTTGCCCGGAGCAAACAGATCAAAGCCGTTGCAGGCTGGGGCGGCGGCAGTGCAATGGATGGTGCCAAAGCTGTTGCAGCGCTCCTGCCGGAAACAGCTCCTGTGGCCGATTTTTTTTACAACCGCGCCGCAGCTCAGGACCGGCGGATCTATCTGATCCTGCTGCCCACCACCGCCGGAACAGGCGCGGAGATCACGGCCAATGCCGTTCTGACAGATGCCGGAAGCGGCATCAAACAATCTCTGCGCACGGCCGGTATGGCGGCAGACGCGGCACTGGTCGATCCGGAGCTGGTGCAGGAGTGTCCCTCCTCCGTCATGGCCGCAAGCGGATTTGATGCGCTGACGCAGGCGATGGAAAGTTTCATCTCTCTCAAAGCCAATGCCCTGACCCGTTCCCTTTCGCGCAGCGCCGTCCGGGATATTTTTCTCAATCTTTCCCGCGCCTGTGCCCACGATGAAAAGGCGGTGGATGCTGTGACATTGGGCTGTCTCAACGCCGCCGTGGCCTTTTCCAGATCAGGCTTGGGAGCCGTTCACGGGGTGGGACACCCCGTCGGCAGTCTGTTGTCAGTTCCCCACGGGATCGCCTGCGCGGTCCTGCTGACGGAAGTCCTGCGTTTCAACGCGCCTGTCTGCGGCGAGGCCCTGGATGAACTGGCTGTGACGGCGGGACTGGCCGACGCGGAGGAACTGATCGCCAATACAGAACTTCTCCGGAAAGAACTTCAAATCCCTGCCGACTTCAAACCGTACGGCCTGAATAAGACCCATTATCCGTTTATTATCCAGAACTGCCGTTCCGGAAGCATGAAATGCAATCCCCGCAACATGTCCGATGCCCAGGTGGCGGAATTGTTGGAGAAACTCACATGAAAAAGCTCATTGCCGCCGGCTTCAACCCCGCCCGTCAGAAAGTGCTGACCTTTGAAAAACTCAACTCCGGTAAAGTCAACCGTGCCGCCGCTCTGAAAGAGTTCCCCTCCGGCAAAGGGATCAACTTCTGCCGTGCCGCAGGATGTTACGGCGGAGCGGAAGCCGTCCTCATCCAGTTCTGCGGCGGCGTCAACGGCAGCTTTATCGACGGAGAACTGCAAAAAGAGGGGATGTCCTTTTATTCCATCCGGACAAAAGAAGAGACCCGCTGCTGCGATACATGTATAGATCTGTCCACCGGCAATGTGACGGAATTGATCGAACCCTCTTATCCTGCGGCTCCGGAAGAGGTGGAAGCGTATGTCAGCTGTTTCAAAGAGCAGCTCAAAACCGCTTCAGCCGCGGCCTTTTGCGGTACGCTTCCCACCGGAACGGATAAAACCCTTTACGCCCGTCTGGCCAAACTGACAGCGGAAGCAGGTCTCCCCCTGCTGGTGGATGCCTGGCGCGATGTGGATGATATATTTGCCTCCGGCGCAGAGATCTGGCTCAAGATCAACCGTGAGGAGCTTGCCGCTCTGACAGGAAAAGAGGATATTTCTTGCGCTTTCGCTTACCTTTCCTCCTGTTGGGGGATCCGGAAGGCTGCTGTCACCGACGGTCCGGATACGGCGTATGCTTATGATGGAAAGGAAATAATGGCATATACGCTTCCCAGGCTGGACCATGTTGTCAACCCCATCGGCTGCGGAGATACAGCCAGCGCGGTATTGAGCAGTGAGCTTGTCTGCGGCAGTGATATTTTCACCGCTTTTCAGAAAGCGCTGGGCGCAGCCAGTGCCAACTGTCTTTCTGACTTCTGCGGCAGTTTCCGCAAAGAGGACAGCGAGTTTTTGAGCAGCGGAACAGTTTTCAAACCAGTGTCATCATAAATAAATATAAGGAGACAATCACAATGAAATTCAGAATGGTCCACAACAACTTGAATGTTTTTGATCTGGAAAAAAGTTTGAAATTTTACGCAGATGCCCTTGATCTGCATGAAGCCCGCCGGATCAACGCTGATGACGGCAGTTTCATCATCGTCTATCTTGAGGACGGCAGCAGCAGTTATCAGCTGGAACTTACCTGGATGCGGGAAATGACCCGTCCCTACGATTTGGGCGACAATGAATTTCACCTGGCATTCAAAGTCGATGACTACGAAGGAGCCCATAAACGCCACGCAGAAATGGGATGTATCTGCTATGAAAACCCCGCTATGGGGATCTACTTCATCGCTGATCCCGACGGCTACTGGCTGGAAGTCCTGCCGGAAAAGCGGTGAGTTTTTTCTGAAGGTCAGTAATATGAACGGCAATTCAGAAGAAATCATTATTTATTCAACAGCCGACGGCAAGGCGAATATCTCTTTGCTGGCAAAAGACGGCAGTGTCTGGCTCAATCAAAATCAGCTTGCTGAACTTTTTGCCACCTCCAAGGCAAATATCACGACTCATATATCCAACATACTTGAAGATAAAGAGTTGCAAGAAACTTCAGTTGTTAAGTTTTATTTAACAACTGCCGCTGACGGCAAGGATTACAATGTGGCT
>JAFVYP010000143.1 GCA_017508555.1 Lentisphaeria bacterium | reverse complement strand
TGGGGCGGCGCGTTAAAAACGGACAAAAACGGACAAAAACGGACAAAAACGGATATCGGTGCGCCGCAGAATACGGCTGGTTTCGCCCAACAACAAAATATCCCGCTTTTTTTGAAAGAAAAGGGGAGCGCGAGGGGAAAAGAAAACTTTTTTTCTCGTGAAAAAAAGTTGTCTTTTCCCCTCGCATCAAGCCCCTTTACTCTCATAGAACTGCTGGTTGTGATTGCTATTATTGCCATATTGGCGGCGATGCTGATGCCGGCGCTCTCACAGGCAAGGGACACAGCCAAGGCATCCAGATGCGTCAACAATTTCAAACAGTGGGGGATTTATACAGAACAGTATGCTGACACCCATGACGGTTATTTCCTGCCGTACAGATTTCTCGGAACCTATCGTTTTCCCTCCGGCGTGATCTGGCTTCCTCTGATGACAGATACGGATAAAATGGATACAAGAGAGCGTCTCGGGTTGAGATATTTCAAAAAAGAGGAGCTTTTCTGTCCCAAAGGGATCGGCCAGCCGCGTCTGTCTGTGGAAGGTCCTCTTGTGGGAACCAATGAGGGTTCCATCGGTGTCAACAACAGAACCAGAGGGAAAGACGGCGGCAACAAAATGGGCCCCATCCATCAGCCTTCAAGCAATTACAAGATCCTGAAAAAAGGCATGCTGCGGAAACCTGCGACGATCGTGGATTACTCTGAAACGAACAACACCCACAGAACCGTAACAGAAGAGAGTTATCTGCAATTCCGTCATAAAGGAAGTGCCAATGTCCTCTGGGTGGATGGACATGTTTCCCAAGTGCGCTACGGACAGCTGAAGTACAAGGTCAACTTTTTCCCGGACATTTGATGACAACAACAGTTTATTAAGGATACATTCAAAATGAAGATCTCACTTTTTGCAGGGGCTTTTTTTGCCATTGCCCTTACAGCGGCCCCCATTATCGTTCTGCCGGATGCAGCCAATATTCAGGAAAAGAAAGCCGCTCAGGAGCTGGCGCTTCACCTGAAACTCGCCACCGGAAAACCGATCCGTACAGCTTCTGAAAAAACAGCGTCGTCCAGTCCGGGGAAAAAGATCTATGTGGGAAAAACACGCTTTTCTCAAAAATGCAAAACAGATTTTTCCAAACTGGATCAGGAGGAGTGGTATGTCCGGGCATTCTCTCCCGATGCCCTTGTGATCGCAGGCGGTTTCCCCCGGGGGACCCTGTACGGCGTGTATGAGTTTCTTGAAAACAACCTCAACGCCATGTGGCTGGATGAAACCAATATTTTTATCGACAAAGTCAAATCCGTCACCTGGAAAAAAGATCTTTTTCTGCGGGGCAAACCGGGGATCCCCTACCGTTCCATTTACAGTCACTTCGGCCCCGGACATGAAATCTACAAGATCCGCAACCGTCAAAACTGGTTCCATACCGCCCTGCCGAAAGAGTTTGACGGCTATGCCCTGGCTGTGCTGTTCGGTTCTCCCCGCTTCAACCACACTTTTTATGATTACACCAAAGATCTTCCCAAAGAAGATGAAGATGTGCTTTCCCTTGTCGGCGGCAAACGGCTGCGTTCGGTCAACTCTGCCGGTCCGGGACAGATTTGTTACAGCAATCCCAAAACCGTCAAATGGTTCTGGAACAAATTTGAAAAATATGTGGCTGCCGACAGAAAAGGCAGGGCAAAATGGCAGTATCCCTTCATCTATGCCTTAAAGACAAACGACAACCGTAACGAGTGTCAGTGTCCCGGCTGCCAGGCCCTTGTCAAAAAACACGGCTGGTCCGGCGCAAAACTTTATTTTGTCAATCAGATCGCAGAAAAGGCGGCAAAAAAATATCCGGAGATCCGTTTCCTCACAGATTCCTACGGGCTTCACGGTTTTCTGCCCACCGGCGGCATGAAGGTGCCCGGCAACGTCTGGATCGGTATCTCCTACGGTTCCACCGTCCCCGGCCGGGAACGGGATTATTTCCGTCCTTACTCCCACCCCATCAACAAACTGACGCGGGATCTCCACTATCAGTGGAAAAAGGTCGCAACGCTCACGATCGGAGATTACTGGATCGACTACAACCGTCCCCAGTTCCCCAGCACCATCATCCGTACCATTGCTGAAAACATCAAGTTTTACAAAAAATTGAATGTTCAATCCATCAAACCCGAGTGTCAGGGCGCCCATGTCACCAGTTTCTGGCGGATGCGTACCTATATCGGCTACCGTTTTATGGCCGATCCCGACAGGGATGTGGATAAAGAGATCGAACGTTTCTGCAAAGCCTATTACGGCAAAGCGGCCCCCCAAATGATGGCGCTGCACAAGCTCATCGAGGAGGGCATGGCCAAACTGGAGCGCTGTATTGACAGTTATCCGGTGGCCAGCCGTCACGATCTGGATGAAAACTTCTTCAAAAAAGCGGAAAGCCTGCTTCACGAAGCAGACCGGCTCACCCGGAACGACAAACTCCGCAATGAACGTGTGACTGATGAGTGGTCCGCGATCGCCTGGGCCAAAATCGACAAATACAAAATTTCCGACAAGGCCTATGTGGAAAACTTCCGTAAAGTCGCTCTGCGGCGAATGAAATATCAGAGTGCATATCACAAAAAACGAATGATCCCCCGGGTCAATATGCTCTGTAAGGCGGCTCTGGCCAGTTTGCCGCCGCTGAAAGGTTTTGAAAACGCGGTCATTATTTCCGAATACGGCTGGCCCCAGCTCTCCCAGCAGCGCTACACACAGATCGCCGATGATCCCGAGGCGGCCGGCGGCAAAACAGCCGTTCCCAAATCCTCTCACGCCCGGGAAACCAATCCGCTCCGCCGCGGGATAGATATGGGCATCAGCGACCGGACAGCCAATAAGCGGCTCCTCAGCGGCGCAGGTATTCCCGAAGCGGCAGTGCCCCGCGACGGCAAATATCACTGGTACTACCTGGGACGCTGCCGTCTTGCCGGCAATCCCCTGCTCTACATGCACTACTCCTGGACCCTTCAGCTGGCAGTCAATGACGCGCTCCGTCCGGCAGATCTTTATGACAATGACGTGGGGGTCTATGTCCACCTCAAACACACGAAGGATTTTTATGCTGTTGACAGAGTTGTTATCGTCCGGGGAGATGTCAGTTTCAACTGTCCGGGAACCTATCCCCTGCCCGGAGGTGTGGAAAAATCCCGTGTGATCGCAGATCTTGCAGGAACGGCCCTGTACGGCAAAAAGTTCCTCGACAAAACAGCCGCCTCCGGCTGTGCCGTCAGCGGTGGAAGCCTTCCCAAATCCGGAAAAGTCAGACTGATTTTTGCCGATAACAGCAAAAAAGAGAAAACAGCTGTCAAAACGGTCGCACTCAAAAAAGGAGCGCCCTACCGGCTTGTTTCTGTCAGGACCGGCGCACTCACGCGGGAGTGTGTTCTTAAAATCGGCAGCTACACCTATCCTCTGGGCAACTATTTTGAACTGGCAGCTCCGGAAAAGAAATTTGAGATCCTCGTTTCCCTGCGGGCCGATCAAGCGGTAAAAATCCTGGCTGACAGAATATTCCTTTTGAAAGCGAAATAAAATGCATACAGCTGAAACGCTGAAAAACGATCTCCGGCAAATGGGCTTGAAGCCGGAAGATACCGTATTGATCCACTCGTCCATGAAGTCCATCGGACAAGTCGATGGCGGTGCCGATGCGGTTCTGGAGGCGCTGGAAGAATATTTTGCTCCGGGCCTTCTGGTTTTTCCCGCACTGACCTGCAATACCGTCACGCGGGAAAATCCGCTCTTTTCAGAAAAAGAGACCCCCTGCTGCATAGGTCTGCTGCCGGAAATGTTCCGGAAACGCCCCCGCACACAACGGTCGCTGCATCCCTCCCACTCCCTTTGCGCGGCGGGCAGGGAGGCAAAAGATTTTCTTGCAGGACATGAAAATTTTGATTCCCCTGCCCATCGGGATTCCCCCTGGGGAAAACTCTATGACCGTGATGCTTATATCCTCTTTATCGGGACCGGGATCAGCTGCAACACTTTTCTTCACAGCGTGGAGGAGTGGCTGCCTGTCCCCGGTATGCTGACTGAGGAAAAGTGGCCGCTTGTCATCGAAACAGCCGACGGCAGACGTCTCCCCTGCCCCTCCCGTCGGCATGTGGGAGCCCATTCAAGATATTATGCTCTGATGGAACAGCCTTTCCGTTCCGGCAAAGCGCTGACTGACGGCAGATTCGGAGATGCTCATGTCCATATCCTCCGCGCCCGTCCCGCAGGCGATATCACCCTGGAGCAACTCAGACACATCCCCCTCTTTTTTACACAGGAATATCAGGAAAAATGTTGAAATATCTTTTGTTTTTTGCCGGCTTGCCCCTCGTCCCTCTTCTTTCCGCCGGGGATACCGGCGGCTTTTTTGTGGACAAAACCACGCCTCTTGCAGCGCTCCAACAGGCGAATGAACGCTTTCTGGCCCGTTATAAAAGCAAATTCTCCTGGCAGGATTATCTGGCTCTCATCGACGAACTGGCCGACACAAAGCGCTACAAAGTCATTGCAGGAGAGGATTTTTCAACGGTTTCCGCGCCGGATAAGGTCGTCGTTTATTTCCGTCACGACATGGATCTTGCCCCGTTCCACGGTGTAAAAATGTCCCGTGAGGAAAAAAAGCGCAATCTGCGCGGCTCTTACTACGTTCTCCACTCAGCCCGGTACTACGGAACAAAAAAACCGGGCAAAATGATCCGCTACGCCGCCATGGATGCCCTCTGGAAAGAGATCAGAGACAATGGACATGAGATCGGCATCCACAACGATCTCTTTTCCATGCAGCTGACCAACGGGATCGATCCTGTTAAATTTCAGGCGGCGGAGCTGGCGTATTACCGCGCTGCCGGTCTGCCCGTCACCGGAACAGTCTGCCACGGCGGCGTCATCAACGCCTGGGGCCTCAACAATACCTGGATTTTTTCCGACTTCAGAAAAAAAGGCGCCTATACCCACAAGGGGAAAGTTTACAAATACGGCGAACGCTCTGTCAAAGATTTCGGTTTCACCTACGAAGGCTACCGTCTGCGCTGCAATGTCCGCTTGAGCGATATTTCAAAATACGATGCTTCCGGACTTCTGAAACGCCTGAAAGCCTGCAAACCGGGGGATAAAGTCTCTCTGCTGCTCCATCCCTGCCACTGGCGGAAAGATGCCTCTGTTTCCGGTAAAAAGTGATATCATCACTTTCAGGAAAAATCATCGGCGTCTTTTTTGACTTTTTCTCCCCATACCGGATACAGAGCCTCTTTCAAAAGACGGCTCAACGGCCGATACCGGTTTTTTCCTGCAGAAGCGTCAGCCATTTGCGGTACTGTTCCGGCGCAAAGGGGGCGTTGCCCAGCAGATAGTGATTGTACTGTCTGCCCGCAGAGCTTGTCCAGGAAATCAGCAGCATGCGTTTATCGCTGGCACAAAGCGGCAGACGGGCGATCACTTCCGTCTTTTCCGCGCCGACAGTATAGCTTCCGGAACCGAAGATCTCACCGCTTTCGATATCCGACAGTTCCCAGGTGCCGTTTTCCTCCTGCGGCGTATCATTGGCCGCAGAGAGAACAGCGCTCCATCCTTCAGGATCAGAGAGCAGCAGACTCAAAGGCTGCTGGGCCGCTTTGATATAGTGAAATGCCAGTTTTTTCTGATAAAAATAATCCACGACCGCATCGGAAAACTGAGGCCAGCAGTCGATGATGTTCCACCAGATCAATCCCGTCTTGGCGGGTTTGGCCGCACGGAAGAGTTCGATAAAATATTTCATCGCCTCAGCTTGGGCAGCCTGGGAACAGAAGGCAAGAGTTTCCAGATCTTCCGGAAGCGTGCCGAAAAATTCCCGGGTCTGATCCTCCATCAGTTTTGTCCGGTAGGCGTGGGGACCGTTTTCATCGGCAAAGGGCTGCGTGGAATGAAGAAGCCAGGACTTGCCGTAACGCTCATTGAGTTCCTTTTCGGGAATGAATTTTCTGATACTTTCCACACAAGGCATGCCGTGATAACCGATCTCACTGGCAAAAATGGCATTGTTGTGTTTGTAAAAGGGATTTTTCCAGGAGTCTCTCGGTCCCCAGAGATGCTGTTCCGGCATGGGACAGGGATCCTCGGGAAGATGCAAAATCTGATCCGAACGGTAGGGGGAACTGGGCAGATAATCCCGCACCGGATCGTTCATGTAAACCGTTTCAGCCAGGATCCTGCGTGTAACTTTGTTGGTGGACATCGGACGCTTTTTCAAATAACCGCGGCCCAGCAATTCATCACACTCATTGTCTCCGCTGTAAAGCGCAAGAGAGGGATGATTGCGCAGCTTTTTGACCACACTTTCTGCCTCGACGCGGACTTTTTCAAAAAACGCCTCCTCTTGCGGAACTGTTTCACAGGCAAACATAAAATCCTGCCAGACCATCAGGCCCAGTTCATCACAGCGGTCAAAGAAAGGTGTATCTTCATACACGCCCCCGCCCCAGCAGCGGACCATATTGCATCCGGCCTCGGCAAACAGGTCAAGACTTTTCAACACACGCTCAGGCGCTTCCCCCTGAAGTGCATTGGCCGGGACCCAGTTGGAACCTTTGATGAATACAGGCTTGTTGTTGACGATAAAAACAAACTCCCCCGTCCCGTCCGGCGCAAGGGTTTCCGTACGTTTGAGGTCGATCGTGCGGATACCGGTACGCCAGCGGGCGCTGTCAAGCAATTCTTCTTTCCGGAAAAGTTCAAGACAGCATGTGTATAAATGGGGCGTCCCGCTTCCACGCGGAGACCAGAGAAGCGGAGAGGGAACGTTGAAAAGTTCTCTCCCTGACGTAAAACGCACCGGGAAGCTATGCGTAAATACACTGTTGCCGCACGTCATCGTGAGTTTGGCAGACAAATCATCCAATACGGTATCCGTCAGATGACAATTCCAGGCAAGCGCCAGCTGGGCTTCATTCTTCTGCACGCGGATCGTCGCCAGATAAAACTCTCCCCAGCGGTCTTTTTTCAGCGTTTCCAGACATCCGCCGCGCCAGAGACCGGCGCCGACGATCCGGGGTGCGATATCCCATCCGTAAGTGCTGATCGCCCGGCGGATATGCAGTCCTTCGAAATTATGGGCGAGCGTATAACAGGCCGCAGGATTTTCTTTGTTCCTGACCGCATTGACAGAGCTTTTGATTTTGACTGCCAGCGTGTTTTTCCCTGCCCGCAGCTGTTCGCGCGTCACAGGGAAAATATGAGTAATGAACATGTTTTCAGCATGGCCGATCCATTCATCATTGAGAAAAATATCCGCCACAGTATCTATGCCGTCAAAGACCAGACGCAGCTCTTCATCAGGAAGCCGGTCAAGAGAAAAAGCTGTTGAATACTCCCAGTCGGCAAATTCATATTTGCGCAGCTCCAGACTGTTGCAGCCGAAATAAGGATCCCGGATGATCCCTGCCCGGTGAAGATCCCCGATGACATTGCCGGGTACTGCCGCAGGAACAGTGTGCTTTGACTGATCGACCGGATCCACCCAGGAAAGCTCCCAGGAAAGTTCTGAAAAAGCAAGATGCATATTTTCCTCCAAAACAAAATGTATATTCTGACAATCACCCGTCTCAGGCATTGAGATCCCAGGGGGAGATCTTTTCTTTAACAGGATAGATCCATTTGCCGTTGGTGAAATCCGGGAAGGGCATGGGCATGCCGCCGGCCGCAACAGAGGCTTCTGAAAGAGCCGTTACCGCCATCCAGGCGGCGCAGTCATAGACGTCGATGGGAGGAACGGTCCTGTTTCTCACAGCATCCAGAAAAGCTCTCAAAGCCAGGGTATCCATGCCGCCGTGTCCGCCGGTGGGATTATCGCGGAACTCCTGCCAGATGGGATGATCGTACTCTTCATAAAATTTACTCACAGGATCCCAGACATGGGTATAATAGGGATTTCCGGCCACGTCGATCTCGGTTTTCGTTTCACTGATCCCATCAATGAAGATACCTTTTGCATCTTCCAGCCAGATGCCTTTTGTTCCCTGAACGCGTCCGTCCCGGGAATAGGGCCGGGGCAGAGAAACACTGTGGGTCAGCGTAATGGTCTCTCCATTGGCGCACTTGATCACGCTGGTGATAACATCCCCCATGGCAAAATCACGGCAGGGGGAATCGATTTTTTCCGCATAGGCTTTGAATCCGCAGGCCTTGGAGGCAAAGGAGGAAATGGTCATAAAACGGTTGCCGCGGTTGATATTGAGGATCTTGGCAAGAGGTCCCAGACCGTGGGTGGGATAAAGATCTCCGTTCCGGCTGTAATTCTGATATCCCCGTTCGCACATCAATCCGTTTTTGTCGATCAGTTCATAAGCGATATCGTGTTCATAGCCGCAGGAGCAGTGGACGATCTCGCCGAAAAGTCCTTTACGGACAAGGTTCATCACCAGCAGCTCATTGCGTCCGTAACAGCAGTTTTCCAGCATCATGCAGGAACCGCCGAACTGCTCGGCATTGCGCACCAGATGCCAGAGTTCTTCAAGGGAGGAGGCGCCGCCGACTTCGATACCGGCGTATTTTCCCGCCGCCATGGCATCTCCGGCAATACCCAGATGGGAATTCCAGCCGGTGGGGATCAGGACAGCCTCCACCTCAGGATCTGCCAGAAGTGCTTTGTGATCCGCATAAGCCCGGGGCTGCGGAAGGCCGTTCCTGGCAAAAAGATCAAGCACAAACGTCACACGCGCAGGATTGATATCGCATACGGCAGTGACCTGACATTCCTCAGGCGGAAGACCCCGCAAAGTCGCCAGAAGCGTTTCAGCACGGGGACCCAGACCGATCATACCCAATTTTACGGATTTGCAGCCCATAAACATATCTCCTTGAAAAACAGTCATCAACAGGAACAGCCACGTCTGAAGTCAGGCATGGTCGGAAAAGTATCTGCCTTAATTTAGCACAGATTTTCTGCAATTCAATCGTTCGCAGCGGCCAGAGATAAAAAAAGCCTGCGCTGCCTCTCAGAAAAAGAGGATCGCACAGGCTTTCCGGTCTCTCAGCTCAAATCACCTGACAAACTCCAGAACGCGCGGAACGCCTTCCAGATCCAGCAGGATATCTCCCCCGGACCAGGTGAAAAAGCGGTAATATCCCCCGTTGGAAAAATCTTTGCGTTCAATGACCAGATCACACCGGCTGCTGCCGGCATCTTTCAGCCAGGGCAGCTGAAGTTTGGTGTTGTATCTGGAACGCATCTGCACGATCTCCCCCTTTTTGTCCACAGCGGCGATACCGTATTCCCCCAGATGGCATCCGGTATATTTGACCGTGAACTTTTTGACACCGGCAGGAACGCGCACGCCGAAAAACAGCGAGACTCCATTGGAAAACTGGGAGCTTGCTGTCAGGTGGACAAGGACAGGCGAACGGTCAGAGGTATAAACATCCCAGTAACTGCTGATGTTATCCGTAATGGAAATATCAAACTTTTCCCCCGGCCTCCCCTTGAGGACACAGCTTCTGCGGATATCTCTTCTGTCGTTGACATCTCCCTTGAAAGACCAGACGGTCCGGCCGGAGGAGTCACGCACTGTCACCTGAAAGTTTTTGACCTTGTTTTTGCGCGGATTGTAGAAGAGCCGTTCAAAGAAAAGTGTGACCTGCTCCTGCCGGAGACGCAGGGAAAGGTTCATCTGTTCCGGTCCACGGAGACGCATCAGGTGGGGAACTTTTGAAAAACTGTTAATAAATGTCCGGGGAGAAATTTTTCTTTTTCCCGGCATGTTTTTAAGGATCTCAAAAGCCGCAGGAGCAAAGACCAGATCCATCGCCAGATTTTTGCCGATCCCGCGGGACCCCACACCGCGCATCATGTAAAGTCCGATACCATTGAGCAGAACAAGCTCACCGGCGGGATCTCCGTCAGCAGCGGCGGCCGTCAGCATGAGCATATTGAGATTGGAGTTGGGAGTCCAGTAGGCAGAGGCATCCCATCCGGCCACATAGGGCCACCCGATGGCCCCGGGAATGAAGGCTTTGCGCATCCATCCGGCCGCAGCGGCCATATTTTTCCGTATCTCCGGACGGTTGGCCCGAAGCGCATAGTGATGCAGAGCCTGAATGACGACCCCCATCTGAAAACAGGCGGCCCCGAAACCTTTTTTCCGTCCTCCCCGCAGATACCCCGCCGGCAGATCATGGGGCCAGGCGCCGCCCTTGTCAAGGGCCTGACATTTGAAAAATCCGTCAGCGACGAGCCGGGCGGCATCAAGATATTTCCGGTTTCCGGTGGCGTCGTAAGCCTGCATCAATCCTTCCAGCATCCAGCCGTGACTGCGAGGATTACCCTGATTGCGGTAAGGGGTCCCGGCGTGGAGCAGAAACTGTCCGGCAAGAGCCAGAGCGGAATCACCGATATCGCTCCGCCCGCTCATCAGAAAAGCCAGAAACATACCGCCGGACCAGGAGTGTCCGTTGGTGGCAGCAGCATACCCCTGACGGTCCATCCCGCCGAACCAGGGAACGGGTTTGTTGCCGGGTTCACTGCGGCGTCCGGCATGTCCGACGCAGTGCATATAGTTGCCGCCCAGATGGTTCCAATAGGGGGTCGCATGAATGATATCCACATCGGACTGGTGCCGGGCAGCCCGGATCCCCCAACGGTATATATCGCGGTTGCCGGTGCGGGCAAAAAGGGTCAGCAGACCGTAGGCAAAATCATATTCGTTGTTGCCCCAGTTGCCGCCCCGTTCTCCGAACCAGTCGCCGAAATTGAGAAAACCGTATTCCCGCTGATGGGCTTTGCGCTTCAGGTGATCGTAAAAGGCTTTGACGGCGTGATCGTCAAACATTTTGACCGTATCATCCGCAAAAACGCCGCGGACGGCATTGGCCCGGGCATGCCAGGACGCCGGAATGACGGCGATGATCTCCTGCGCGGAAACCGGAGCGCCGCTGAAGTCAAAAACCAGCTCCTCCGTAAAATTCATGCCGGTCATCAGACGGTATTTGCCCGCCATATAGGGAAAACGCAAATATCCCGGCAATGAGCTGTTGAACTCCTCTGAGGGCTGAGGCGGCAGAAGCTGTATATCCAACCCTCCGGCATTGACCGCGAAGGCCTTGGGATAACGTTTCCCCGCATCGGCCAGCGCAAAAGAGACTTTTCCCTGAGGACTCTGGAACACATCTGCGTCAGGCATGAATCCCCGGAATGTTTTGCCGTTGAGGATGAAAGACTTGTCATTGCCCTGAAAGATCCCCCCGGAAAGCAGACGCCCTTTTCCGGAAACAAGTTCCAGATGGAGACTGGTCAATTCATTGATCTCCCTTGCCATATTGTCAGCTCTGAAAGTGACCGCAGCCCGCAGCTGCGGCGTATTTCCGGCAAATCCCAGACGGACGGTAAATCCCCCGGCATAGCTGTCTGAAAACAGACCTCCGTCCAAACGGATGACAGAGGCGCTTTCCCGGGTCACTTTGAAAAGGCGGCTGCGGGCATTTTGGCCTGCCCGCAGCTTCAGACTTCCGAACTTTTTACCGTCACAGACAATGTTTTCAAGCAGCGTATCGGCGTCGGGATCAATCTCTCCGGAAAGTCTCCCGGCCGAGATCATATATTTTTTCCCCGCTCTTTTCACCACAGGGCTTTTTCCCGGCGCAGGCGTGATATCCGCGCCCCCTTTGACCGTAAAAAAGCGTTTTTCCCGGGCCTTCAGGGTGGTTTCAAATTCTATCAGCGCCCATTTGACGGAACCGTCTCCCCAAAATCCCGCCGCATGGATATCTGCGGGGATCTTCTTACCGTCAGCGTCGAACACAGCCAGATGACCGACATTGCGGAAACTCTTTTCCGGCAGGGGAAAGCCGAAACGGATCACGGCATTCCGGGGAATTCCCTCCTCTTCAAGCACTTCAACAGGAACGGAAAAACGCATTTGCGGCTTTGTTGGATCTTCCGGTTTCACCAACCTGGCTTTTTCGCCGTTCAAAACATTTTGTCCTTCGCCGTAAAAGGCAAAACTGCAGCCGAGATCCTCTTTGGCCAGCAGCTGGATCTTGTTATCCTGCCAGGCCGTTTTATATTTTTGCGGCAGATGCCACCAGTCCCTGCGACCGTAAGCAGACTCCGGCTCTGAAGCTGCCGTCCGCGCTTCAAATGTCACCGTCACGGGTTTGTCTTTTTGAACACGGATATCATCGTACAGAGGCGCTTTGAAAGCCATCCGCTCCCATCCGGACGCCCCTTTATGGACCTTGGACCGGGGAGAAAAAAGCATCTCCGCCCCCTCCACATGAAAATTGCGAAATTCGATCCATTGGGCAACGCCCCGGAGATTGGCCGCATTGCAGCGGGCAAGTGAAAGAATACCGCTCCGGCGGGGCGTGAAAGTAAATGAAAGTTTTTTCCAGTTTTTATTGAGAAAACGGGGCGTAAAAAGGTCGATCCGGCCCCGTTCGCCGCCGAAAGTCATGGTATGATCTTTCCTGACAAATCCTTTGCCGCAGGACGGCATATCCACCGGGATCTTTGCCGCAAGTCCATTGACCGTAAAACGCATACTCAACAGCGTTTCCGCCACAGGGACCGGCAGTTTATACTCCTCTTGCGTATAGAGATTTTCCGGACGGGTCCCCTCCCGGCGGGCCATGAATTCCACCTTGACCGGAACATTGGCTTTGACTTTGACATAATCAATGACTGCGTGGAAATGGCCGCAGCGCTCTTCTCCGGCAGCAAGCCCCTTAACGGCAGCCTTGCTCGCGGCATGAAAAACAAGCTCCGCACCGGAGATTTTCACCTCTTTGTAAATCATCCAGTGATTGACGCCGCGCTTGCTGGATACGCCGCGGCGGGAGATGGTCAACACCCCATCCTTATCCGCAACAAAGGTAAAAAAATACTTTCCCCAGGCCGCGTTCGCCCCCCGCGTGAAAAGCATGTAACCTTTGGATTTGGCCCAGGCCGGATGCTGATAACTCATGCGCGGAGAACAAGCTCCCCCTTTCAGAGTCATCCCGGCACTCCGGCCGTCGATATCCAGCTTGATCCCCGCCGCAAGCAGCAGGGGAAACAATGAAAAAAGCAAAAACAAACGTTTCATCTGCCGCCCCCCGTCAGAGAGTCGCCTGCCGCGTCACATCTCCCTTGGGGCCGCCCTGTTTCAGACGGCTTGTAGAAACGACCCCGCCAGCCATGGTCAACACGTTTATCATGTTGTTGTGACGGTAATCCACACGCCGGCCGGAACGGCCGTTGAAAGGATAGTCCGGATCAAAATGAGCCGCGGAATCCTGCGCATAGCTTGGCATACCGATCCCGTCTGTGATCTGAACCACGCGCGAAGGATTGCGGAACTTGGTGTATTTGTTGAGCGTCGCTTTGATATTGGCAGCTGAGGTCGCCGAAAATGAACTTCCCTGAGGCATGGTGTAACTGACATCTTTCCACAGCGTATCATAATGGCCGAAACATCTCTTGGCCTGTTCCGGAACGGCCGGACAAATCATGATTTTAGGCACATTGGCCACCTCGCCGGAATCGGTCCCCTCTGACTTTTTCATCGTATTGCAGAACCAGCTTGTCCCCTCAAACCAGGGCTGTGTTGCCCCAAAATCATAACGGGCCATACCCTCAAACGGCAGAATACAGTCGTCATAAGTTGCATAGTACACATTGACGTAAAAGGAAACCTGCTTCAAATTATTGACACAACTCACACTCCTGGCCCTGTCACGCGCCTTGCTCAACGCCGGCATCAGCATCCCCGCCAGTATGGCAATAATAGCAATCACCACCAGCAGTTCTATGAGAGTAAAGGGGGAGAGCTTGGGGGACAGCGAAAACTTTCTTTTCACGAGAAAAGAAGGTTTTCGCTTTCCCCCAAACCCCCTT
>JAFVYP010000142.1 GCA_017508555.1 Lentisphaeria bacterium | reverse complement strand
CCCCGCACCCCACCCCTTTTCGAGAAAAGCGAAGTATTTTTTAGTTTTTATCATTTATCTCCCCGTATCGGGAACAGAACTTTGATAAAAATATTTGAAAAAAGTGAACTTTTTCACAAAAAAATCCCGCTCCCGGTAAAATACGCTTTCTGTAATGTAACAGAAGAAGAGGCGTTTTTCAAGTTCAGCAAAGAGATTTCTGCTCAGGAACTTGAAAAAAACAGGTTGACGGTGTATGCTATAAGCATGTAAAAAACACCCAGGGAATACAAAAAATGATGGAATGGAAAAAACTTCTTTCCCCGAAGCGGATCGGAGATCCCGATCCCCAGAGGGAATTTTCTTCAGAACGCTCACCCTTTCAGCAGGATTTCGACCGGATCGTCTTTTCCGGAGCATTCCGCAGACTTCAGGATAAAACACAGGTCTTTCCTCTGGTCAAAACAGATTATGTCCGTACCCGGCTGACCCACAGTCTTGAAGCCAGCTCCATCGGCCGCTCTCTGGGAACAGCCTGCGGCGCATTCATTGCCAAACACCACGATATCGGCGGCCTTCACCCCTCGGACATCGGCGCCATCGTGGGAACAGCCGCTCTGGCTCACGATATCGGCAATCCCCCGCTGGGCCATGCTGGAGAAGAGGCCATCCGCCACTGGTTCATCAACAGTGAGTCGGGACATTTCTATCAGAGGACGCTTTCCCGTGAACAGATATCCGATATCGAATTTTACGAAGGCAATGCCCAGGGGTTCCGGGTCATCACCCGGCTGGAAATGCCTGACCGTCCCGGCGGCATGCGGCTGACAGCGGCCACCCTGGGCGCTTTTGCAAAATATCCCACAGCCTCACCGCTTTCGGGACGTCCGGCAGGGATCTCCGGCAAAAAGTTCAGTTTCTTCCAGACGGAAAAAAACACCTTCCGCGATGTGGCAGAGACCTGTGGTCTCATCCAGACCGGCGACTTCGCCTGGAAACGTCACCCCCTGGCCTATCTGGTAGAGGCCGCCGATGACATCGCTTACCTTATCGTGGACTTTGAGGACGGTCACAGACTGGGGCTTGTGGATTATCACGAACTGGAAGAACGCTTTCTGGAGATCATTGACTCGGAAAAAACCCGGAAATATGTCAAAACGCTGGAATCCCCTGTCCGCCGGGCGGAATTTCTGCGGGCCAAAGCGATCGGCGTCCTCATTCCGAAGGTCACACAGGTCTTTATCGAACACCATGATGAACTGATCCACGGAGAGCTTCCCTGCTCCCTCGTTGATTATCTGGACTGTTATGAGACGCTCAACAAGATCCGGCGCCGCAGCGCAAGCGGTATCTACAACCACCGCAGCGTCGCTGAAGTCGTCGGAGCCGGATTTGAAATGGTGTCAGGCCTGCTGGATGTTTTTGTCCCCTGTGTGGATGAACTGGCCAGAGAGTACAAAGGCGGCTCCCCCGCCAGTTACCGCAGCAAACGTCTGGCCGCCATGCTCCCCTTCTACACGGTGGAAAGCGACAACCAGTTCTGGCTCAACGAAACTTATCTGCGCCTGATCGGTATTCTGGATTTTGTTTCCGGCATGACAGACAGTTACGCCGTTTCCCTTCACCAGAAACTCAAAGGGATCTCTCTCTGACAGAAGAAAGAGAAAAGATTTGTGTAAAAAGCCATTGAATAAAAGCTCTTTTTGTGCTATATTTACAGGATGTATCAAGAGGATTTTTTTTTCAAACAGGTTTTTCACATGAGCAGTTTAAGAAATATTGCAATCATTGCCCACGTCGATCACGGCAAAACAACTCTGGTCGATCAGATCATCAAACAGGCCAAACTTTTCCGTGAGAACGAAGTTGTGGCCACCCGTCTGCTGGACAGTGACGACATTGAGCGGGAACGGGGGATCACGATCCTTTCCAAAAACATCAGTATCAACTACAACGGGGTCAAGATCAACATTATCGACACGCCCGGACACAGTGACTTCGGCGGTCAGGTGGAGCGCGTTCTGAAACTGGCCGACGGCGTTCTGCTTCTTGTGGATGCCGCAGAAGGCCCCATGCCCCAGACCCGTTTCGTTCTGGATAAAGCCCTGCAGCTGGGACTGCGTCCCATCGTTGTCATCAACAAGATCGACAAGCCCGACGGCCGTCCCATGGAAATCTGCAACAAGGTTTTTGACCTTTTCTGCGAACTCAATGCCAATGACGAACAGCTGGATTTCCCCGTCCTCTACGCAAGCGGCAGAGACGGCTGGGCCGTCAACGATCTGGAAGATGAACGGCTTTCCATCACACCGCTACTGGATGCCATTATCAAATATGTCCCCGAACCCAAGAGCAATCCCGGTCCCGTCCAGGCCCAGGTGGCCACGCTGGACTACTCCAACTTCGTCGGACGTATCGGCATCGGCCGCGTCTATCGGGGAACGCTGGATATCGGCAAACCCATGGTCATCATCAAACGGGATGGTTCCCGCAGTCAGGCCGTTGTCAAACAGCTCTTTACCTTTGAAGGACTTGAACGCAAAGAGACTGATAAAGTCGAATGCGGAGACCTCTGCGCCATCGTCGGTATCAGCGATATTGATATTTCCGATACAATCTGCAATGCGGAGACCCCGGAACAGATGCCGGCCATCGCCATTGACGAACCGACGATCTCCATGACCTTCAAGATCAATGACTCGCCTCTGTTCGGCAAAGAGGGTAAATTTGTCAGCAGCCGCCAGCTGCGTGAACGGCTCTATAAAGAGACTGAACGCGATGTGGCTCTGCGGGTGGAAGATATTTCCGGAGACGCGTTCAAAGTTTCCGGCAGAGGCGTTCTGCATCTGGCCATTCTCATCGAAAATATGCGCCGCGAAGGATACGAACTGGCCGTCGGCAAACCGCAGGTCATCATCAAAGTCATCGACGGTGTCAAAAATGAACCCATCGAACGGCTTTCTGTGGATGTCCCCTCGGAGTCTGCCGGAAAAATCATCGAGATGGTGGGTATCCGCCACGGAGAAATGATCCAGATGGAGGCCCGGGGCGCCCGGCAGCTGCTGGAGTTTTTCATCCCCACACGGGGACTGATCGGTCTGCGCAGCAAAGCCCTGACTGCCAGTCAGGGAGAGGCTGTCATCTCTCATTTGTTCGACCACTACGAACCCTACAAAGGCGCCCTGCCCTCCCGGCAGAACGGCGTGGTGATCAGTATGGCCGGCGGACGGGCCGTCCCCTTCGCCATCGACGCGCTCCAGCTCCGGGGAGAGTTTTTCATTGATCCCGGCACAGAGGCCTATGAGGGAATGATCGTCGGTGAACACTGCAAGGACAATGACCTGGTCGTCAATGTCCAGAAGGAAAAGCAGCTGACCAATATGCGCGCCGCCGGCAGCGACAGAAACATCAAAATCATTCCTGCGAGAAAAATGTCCCTTGAACAGGCTCTGGAATATATCGACGATGACGAACTTGTGGAAGTCACCCCGCTCAATATCCGCCTGCGCAAGATCTATCTCAAAGAACTTGAAAGAAGACGCAATAAATTCAATCAGGAAGAAGAATAAGGAAAACTTCTTCATCAACAGATATTCCCGAAAGGAGCAGACAAAAATGGATAATCAGCTGGTAATGATGGGCAAACGCTTGAAGGAGATCCGGAATATTCTGGATATTTCCATTGCAGAGATGGCTCGAATTACCAACATTACCGAAGCTGAATATCTTGACCATGAAGAGGGAAGAGTTGACAGCTCCTTCACCTTCATCCTCCGCTGCGCCAACCGTTTCGGGGTGGATATCAGCGCTCTTGTTTCCGGAGAGACGCCGAAGCTCTCCTTTTACACGTTGACCAAAAAGGGCGGCGGCATGCCGCTCAAACGCCGGGAAGGCTTTGAGTACCGGCATCTGGCCTCCATGCTCAAAAACCGCAAAACCGATCCCTTTGTGGTCAAAGCGCCCCCCCAGCCGGAGGATGCCCCCATCCATCTGGCGGCCCATTCCGGACAGGAGTTCGACTACATCCTCAAAGGCCGTCTCAAGGTCCAGCTGGATGACAAGATCGAATACATGGAACCCGGGGACAGTATCCTCTATGACTCCTCTCACCCCCACGGCATGATCGCCGTCGGTGATGAGACCTGTGAATTTCTGGCCATCGTCTTTGAAAGCGACGGCCCCCATGAATACCAGCCCTCCCCCCGTCCGGCTCCCGATCTCAAATCCATGACGGATGAGAAACTGATCTATCACAGATTCATGTCTGAAAACCTGGACGAAGAAGGACATCTCAAAGATGTCCGGTTCCACGTGCCTGAAAACTTCAACTTCGCTTACGATGTGGTGGACGAACTGGCCCGGAAAGCGCCGGATAAAACCGCCATGGTCTGGGTGGATGAACAGCAGAACTGCAAAAGATTCTCCTTTGCCGACATTGCTGAAAACTCCGCCCGGACGGCCAATTATTTGAGCAGTCTGGGGATCAAAAAGGGCGATATCGTCATGCTGGTCATGAAAAGACATTACCAGTTCTGGTTCGTTATCAATGCGCTGCACCGTATCGGCGCCATTGCCCTTCCGGCCTCCAACCAGCTTCTTGCCAAAGACTTTGAATACCGTTTCAATTATTCCAAGGTCAAATGCGTCATCTGCACCGCCGACGGCAATGTCACACAGGCGGCGGATGAAGCGGCGGAAAAATCCCCCTCTCTGACCTGCAAGATCATCATTAACGGTCAGCGGGAGGGATGGCATGATTTCAATACAGACCTGCCCCGTTACAGCAATGTTTTTGAAAGACCTGCGGATCTCAAAGCCACCGATCCCGGCATCATGTTTTTCAGCTCCGGCACAACGGGGTATCCCAAAGCCGTGCTGCACTCCCAGACCTATCCGCTGGGACATATCATCACGGCCCGCTGGTGGCACAATGTCCAGCCTGACGGTCTGCATTTCACCATCAGCGACACCGGCTGGGGAAAAGCGCTGTGGGGAAAAATCTACGGTCAGTGGCTCTGCGAAAGCGCCGTTCTCGTCTATGACTTCGACCGCTTTATTGCTGAAGATATCCTCAAGCTCTTCAGCAAATATCAGGTGACGACCTTCTGCGCGCCGCCGACGATGTACCGTTTCTTCATCAAGGAGGATCTTTCCAAATTCGATCTTTCCAGCCTTAAATATGCCACGATCGCCGGAGAAGCCCTCAATCCGGAGGTATTCAACCAGTTCTACAAAGCCACCGGCATCAAGGTCATGGAAGGGTTCGGCCAGACGGAAACGACCCTCACCATCGCCAATTTGATCGGCATGGAACCCAAACCCGGTTCCATGGGCAAACCCAGTCCCATGTATAATGTGGAACTGGTGGACTACGACAACAATCCCGTCAAATCTGGAGAGGTGGGCGAAATAGTCATCCGCGCCGAGAAAAACGCCGTCTGCGGTCTCTTCCTTGAATACTACAAGGATGCGGAACAGACCGGAGAAAGCTGGAAAGACGGCCTCTATCACACCGGCGATACCGCCTGGCGTGACGAGGACGGCTATTTCTGGTATGTGGGCAGACGGGATGACTTGATCAAATCCTCCGGTTACCGCATCGGCCCCTTTGAGATCGAATCGGTCATCATGGAACTTCCCTATGTGCTTGAGTGTGCAGTCGTTGGAGCACCGGACCCTGTCCGCGGACAGGTGGTCAAGGCTTTCGTCGTTCTGACCAAAGGTACCCAGCCCTCTGATGAGCTGGTCAAAGATATCCAGAACTATGTCAAATCCCACACGGCACCCTACAAGTATCCCCGTCTGGTCACCTTCATCGACGCCATGCCCAAAACGACCAGCGGCAAGATCCGCCGTACGGTCCTGCGGGAAATGAAATAAAATATCAAGGGAGAAAAGAGACTTATGAAACGCGTTCTTTCCATTCAGGATATATCCTGCGTCGGCAAGTGTTCTCTGACGGTTGCTCTGCCGATCATTTCCGCAGCGGGGATCGAAACAGCGATCCTGCCGACCACGATCCTCTCGACCCACACGGCCTTCAAGGGCTTCACCTTCAGGGATCTGACCGATGACGTGCCGCCCATTATCGACCACTGGAAAAAGGAAAATATCACCTTTGACGGTATTTCTTCCGGTTATCTGGGCTCTTTCCGCCAGATCGAACTTGTGGAACAGATCTTCACCGACTTCAAACGCGAGGGCGTCCTCCGTTTTGTGGACCCCGCCATGGGGGATAACGGCAAACTCTATGTGGGTTTCGATGAAGCCTTCGCCAAACGCATGGGCAAACTCTGCGCCAAGGCGGATATCATCGACCCCAATCTGACGGAAGCCGCCTTCATGCTGGGAGAAAAGTATCCCGGTGATGCTTACGATGAAAAATATGTCCGTGAACTCTTGAAACGTCTTTGCGGCCTGGGTTGTCCCCTGGCCGTCCTCACCGGCGTCTCCTTTGAAAAGGGACGCTGCGGCGTGGCCGCTTACAACGAAAATAAAGATGAATTTGTGACCTATTTCAGCGAACATCTTCCTGTCTCCTTCCACGGGACGGGCGATGTCTTTTCCAGCGCGCTTTTCGCAGCCCTGATCGCCGGACAAAAGCTGGAACTGGCCCTGCAGACTGCTGTGGAATACACGGTGGAATCTATCAAACAAACTATTTCCTATCCGGAACACAACTGGTACGGCGTGGATTTTGAATCCGCCATCCCGGCGTTCCTGAAACTTCTTGGAAAGATCTGACGGAGGAATATCAAAATGAATTATACTGGAACCAGAAGTCCTTACGCGTTCAGCGCATCAGAAGCCATCGCCCGGGGGATCGCCGATGACGGCGGCCTTTTCGTCCCCGAAAGTTTTCCGCCTCTGACGGCTGAAGAGATCCAAAAACTGGTCGGCATGGATTACCGCCAAAGAGCCGTTCTCGTCCTTTCCAAATACCTGACGGACTTTACTCAGGAGGAGCTTGAAGCCTGCGTCAAAGGCGCCTATTGCGGTACTTTTGACAACGATGAACCGGCCCCCCTGCGCGAAGTGGACAGCAAAACTTTTCTGCTGGATCTGTGGCACGGTCCCACCTGCGCCTTCAAGGATCTTGCGCTTCAGCTGCTGCCCCATCTGCTCACCCGTTCCGCCAAACGCACCATGCCCGATAAAGAGATCGTCATTCTGGTGGCCACCAGCGGCGATACGGGCAAGGCCGCTCTGGAAGGCTTCGCCGATGTCCCCGGCGTCAGGATCATCGTGTTTTATCCGGAAAACGGCGTCAGCGCCATCCAGAAACTCCAGATGACCACCCAGACCGGAAACAATGTGGCCGTCTGCGCCATCAAAGGCAACTTCGACGATGCCCAGACCGGTGTCAAAAACATCTTTTCCGATCCGGAAATGATCGGCAAACTGGCAGAAAAAGGCTATGTCTTTTCCTCCGCCAACTCCATCAATTTCGGCCGTCTGGTCCCCCAGATCATCTATTATGTTTCCGCTTACTGCGATCTGCTCAA
Source organism: Lentisphaeria bacterium (assembly GCA_017508555.1). Lineage (GTDB taxonomy): Bacteria > Verrucomicrobiota > Lentisphaeria > Victivallales > Victivallaceae > UBA1784. Next base: position 13,486 of record JAFVYP010000142.1, on the reverse strand, counting down.
AAGCGGCAAACTCAAAGAGGGCGAAAAGTTCAATGTGGCTGTCCCCACCGGCAACTTCGGCAATATCCTTGCCGCCGTTTACGCCAAACGCATGGGGATCCCTGTCAATAAATTCATCTGTGCCTCCAACAAAAACAAGATCCTGACGGACTTCATCCGGACCGGTGTCTATGACAGAAACAGAGAATTCCATCTGACAACCAGCCCCTCCATGGATATTCTGATTTCCTCCAACCTGGAGCGGATGCTTTACCACCTTTGCGACGGCAGCTGCAGCCAGGTGGCCGAGTGGATGAATTCCCTCAAACGCGATGGCAAATATCAGGTTCCCGCTGAGATACTGGCCAAGCTCCAAAATGAATTCTGGGGCGGCTATTGCGATGATGTCCAGGCCGAAAACGCCATCCGCGAACTGTTTACAAAACACAACATGCTCTGCGATACCCACACCGCCGTCGCTGTCGATGTGGTGGCGCAATACCGCAAAGAAACAGGAGACGACACCCTCTGCATCATGGCCTCCACAGCCTCTGCTTACAAATTTGCCCCGGCTGTCCTGCCGGCGGTCTGCGATGAGAAGATCAGCGGCGACGGCTTCGAGGTGATCTCAAAACTCTCCGAAGTTACCGGAACTCCCATTCCCGCGTCTCTGGCCGATCTCAACAAACGTGAAGTGCTTCACAAAACCTGCGTGGCCAAAGAAGAGATGGCGGCGTTTATTTTGAACGCGCTCAAGTGATCGCGCACAAACGCCCCATGACAGAGCTGCTCAAAAGTCAGCAAGACATGCGGCCCGGTACAAGTTCAGTACAGCCGCTCCGGCGCGCAAATTGCGCCGGAGCGGCTCTTTTTCAGGTTTTGTTCCCGACAAAGACAGGCGGCAAATGGCGGCGAATGGTCCAGTAAGACGGGCGGTCAGCCCTGCCGCAGAAAAAACACCGGCTCGCAGCGCGCGGACAGGCTCAAGCGCTTGTCTCTTTTATCACAGAAAACAAAAATGATCAAAAAAGGCATATATTTCATCTGAAACAAGGTTGACTTTATAATTTGTGATGATACATTATCAACAAACGTCGTGATCGGCGTAAAGAAAAATTTGCCGGAAAAACACTCTTTTCCCGGCCCAAATGAAGGATTGTCCTTATGAAAAAGATCAAAGTCGGTATTATCGGTCAGGGACGCAGCGGCAGAAATATTCACCGCCACCTTTTTGAATGCTGTCCCCTTCTTCAGGAACGCTTTGACGTGATCGCCGTGGCCGATCCCATCAAAGAACGCAGAGCCAACACCAATCCCGGAGCCAATCCCGCCTGCAAACACTACGCGGATTACAAAGAACTGCTCCAGAATAAAGAGATCGAGCTGGTCGTCAATGCCTGCCGCAGCCACAAGCATGTGGATATCGCCATCGAAGCCATGGAAGCCGGTTTCAATGTGGTCTGTGAAAAACCCCTGACCAACAGAGTTTCCGAAGTCGATCGTCTGCTGGCAGTCAAGGAAAAGACCGGCAAATTCTTCGCCGTTTTCCAGCAGGCCCGTTTCCGTCCTCTGTACCGCAAGATTTATGATGTGATCCAGTCCGGAGTTCTGGGCAAGATCGCCATGGTCAAAGTGGCCTACAACGGCTTCGGCCGCCGCTGGGACTGGCAGACCATCCAGGATATGTGCGCCGGTGAACTGCTCAACACCGCTCCCCATCCGCTGGATCAGATGATGGATCTCTGGGAAAGCTTCGGCGATACCGATCCCGAACGCATTTTCGCCAAACTGGACTGCATCAACAACTACGGCGATGCCGAAGATTTTGTCAAAGTCATCCTCGAAGGCAAAGATCACCCCATCATCGACCTGGAAGTCACCAAAGAGTGCCTCTTCCCCACCTATCAGTATCAGGTGTTCGGCGAAAACGGTTCCATGGTCGGCAACGGCGAGACCGTTGAGTGGAAATATTATGTTCCCGCAGAAGCCGGCTCCCATGAAGTCCGTATCGCCACCATGGAAACGGAGGGACGTCTCCCGGTTTACTGCTCCGAACAGCTCAACTTCTATCAGGAAAAATGGACCTGTCCTCCCGAGGCATCCGGCTTTGATGACTGGGGTACCAAATACTACCTCAACATTTATGATGCCATCACCAAAGGCACCCCGATCAAGGTCAAGCTCTCCCAGATCAGACGGCAGATCGCCATCATCGAAGAGTGCCACCGCCAGAACCCCCTGCCCAAATCTGTAAAGGTTCCCGAAGGCACCCTCTGATATGGACTATTTCAATGATCTGGAGTTCGTCTGCTGCGGCAGAACAGCTGCAAGCAGCTCCGCTTATACCCGTCATTACTTTGACGGGTATTACGGACTCCAGTTCATCAACCGGGGCAGGATCCTCCTTCAGGTGGATGATTCAGAAACACTCATGGCACAGGCGCCGGTCTGTTTCTTCACCTGTCCCGGTGCCGCGTTTTCTTACAGTACGCCTCAGGGAGAATCCCGGGATCACTGTTTTGTCTGTTTCAAAGGAGACCGGACCTTGCGCTACACGGCAGGCGGCTTACTTCCTGCCGGACCGGAAGCCAGATTTTTTCAGGTCAGTGACCCGGAAAAACTGCTTTCCCTCTGGAAACAGCTGCAGAAAAATCTGCGGCAAAGCGGCAAGATCTCTCACGCAGAAGCCGTCCTTCTCCTTGAAAAAATGCTGCTGACAACGGCAGCCAATGCCATGTCCGGCAAAGGCAAAACGGATAAACTGGCCGATCTGGCCTCCCGGATAGCCGATGCCCCCGGCAGGGAATGGGACTTCAAAAAAGAGGCCGCTGACTGCGGGATATCGCTCATCCATTTCAGACGGCTCTTTCTTCAGGCGACGGGCATGCCCCTCTGGCACTATGTGCTGGATTGCAGAATACGTTACGCGGCGCAGCTGTTGAGTTCTTCAGATAAACTGGTCAAAGAGATCGCCAGCGACTGCGGTTTCAACAGCGTGTTTCATTTTTCAAGAGAATTCAAAAAAATTATGAAAAAATCTCCGGAAAACTTCCGGAAAAGCATCTGAAAACAGAAGGATATTTTATCATGGACCCCATCAAAGTTGCCATTATCGGTCTTGACACCAGTCACTCCGTCGCCCTGCCCAAGCTCATGCAGGATCCCGAAACGACCGATCAGGTCAAAGAACTCAAAGCCGTCACCTGTCTGCGCTTCCCGACCCCCTTCCAGAGCGAAGCCGGACAGGATGAACGTCAGGCTTATCTGGAAAGCATCGGTGTCAAAGTCACCCGTGATTTCGATGAGGCCGTTGCCGATTGCGACGCCATCATGCTGGAGATCAACGACCCCGCTTTCCACCTGGAATATTTTGAAAAATGCGCCAAGCTGGGCAAGCCCATCTTCCTGGATAAACCCTTTGCCGACAATCTTGAAAACACCAAAAAGATCATTGATATCGCCAAAGAAAACAATGTCCGTTATTTCACCTCTTCCAGTTTGAGATTCGATATCGACATGGTCGAAGGTCTCCAGCAGGTCAAGCCGCCTGTTTCCGCAACGGTCTGGGGGCCTGTGGGCCGCGCTCCCGCCGGCTCCTCCATCATCTGGTACGGTGTCCACGCCTTTGAGATCCTCAACACCGTCATGGGTTCCGGCGCCATCGGCGTTTCCGGCAGTGCCGATATGCACGGCTACGTCTTCCATGTGATCTATGCCGACGGCCGCAGAGGTATCGTGGAGCTTTCCCGCAACTGCTGGAGCTACGGCGCCACCTGCCGCGATGCCGCAGGAAAATCTGATATCATCCGCGTGACAGGACGGGTCCCCTTCTACAAAATGCTGCTGCTGGAGATCGTCAAATTCTTCAAAGGTGAAGAGTCTGTGGCGATTTCCGACTCCGTGGAAGTCATGGCCATGCTCTGCGCCGCTGATGCCGCAGCCAAAAGCGGAAAACTTGAACCTGTTTACAAATTCTGAAGTTATTGCGGAAAAAAACGCAAAACTGCTTGAAAAAAACTTTGCAGTCCTGTACCTTATAAGCAGGACTGCAATTTTTTGTTCAAAATATATTTTTTACAGAGGCTTTACTATGCTTACAGTCAAAGATCTGCCTGTGGGAAGTTTTCCCAAGGCACTGGATTTCATTCATTTTCCCACCCGTTTCCAGGGCGTGATCTTCCGCAACTGGAACACCGTTCCCTTTGAACGCATCGCCAAAGTTCTGGGATGCACAAAAGAGGATGTCATCAATGCCGGTAAAGAGATGGGACTTGTTCCCGATGAACGCTATACGGGCAAGTGGGATCAGCGGGGTTTTCTGACCACCATCCGCCGGAACTGGCAGCTGCTCCCCTATGACCAGCTGCTGACGCTGCTGGACTGGACGCCGGAAAAACTGCACTTCGCCCTCAGAGAAGAAGATTTTCTCTATTACAAAATGGGACTGCTCAAGCCCGATTGTGAAGAGGTGAAGTTCCGGGCGCTGACAGATGAGGAAAAAGAAAAGACCGCCAAACTGCGTGAAAGTCTCCTCTCCTGCCATGCGGGGGAAGAGCCTGAGCCCTGGAGTTTCCTTGCCAAACAGGGAAAACTCAAACCGATGTTCAAGCAGGCAGAGGATTCTTTCGGCATCCGTCTGGTCCACTCCTACTCCGCCCTGTTCGGAGACGCCCTTCTGGACCCGGACCTGGATCCCTATCCGGAAGCCATGCTGGCCGATTATCAGGCCTCCGGCATCAATGCCATCTGGATGCAGGGAACGCTTTACACCCTCATCCCCTGGCTGGGAACGGATGAATACTCTGACGGAGCGGCACAGCGCTGTGAGGCCCTGCGGAAACTGACGGAAAAAGCCGCCAAATACGGTATCCGCCTCTTCCTCTACATGAACGAACCCCGCAACATGCCGAAAAAGTTTTTTGAAAAGCGTCCTGAATGGCAGGGCGAACCCGATGAAACCGGCGAAAACTTTGCCATCTGCACAGAGACCCCAGGTGTGCTGGAGGCTCTGCGTGACGGTTTGAGTGAACTTTTCCGTCAGGTCCCGCTGCTGGGCGGCGTCCTGACGATCACCATGTCGGAAAACCTCACCCACTGTCACAGCCGCAAACCGGGTGCCTGCGACTGTCCCCGCTGCAAGGATAAACCTGTCTGGCAGTTCCCTGTCTCCGTTCTCCGGGCCATCGAAGAGGGCATCCACCGGGTCAAACCTGAAGCGGATATCATCGCCTGGACATGGGCCTGGGATCCGGAATGGGTGGAAGATGCCGTCAAAGCCCTGCCCAAAAGTGTCAAAGTCATGTGCGTCAGTGAGTCCCGTGTGCCGACGGAGGCCTGCGGTGTGAAGGGCTTTGTCAGAGACTACTCCATTTCCAAAGTCGGTCCCGGAGAGCTGGCTAAAAAAACCTGGCAGCTGGCGCGCCGCTACGGACTGGAAACCATGGCCAAAACCCAGCTCAACTGTACCTGGGAAGGCTCCTTCACTCCCTATCTGCCTGTCCCCTCTCTGGTGGAACAGCATTTGAACGGTCTGCGGCAGGAAAAGGTGGAACACCTGATGGCTGCCTGGACCCTGGGCGGCTTCCCCGGCGGCAACCTGCCTCTGGTGGATGCCACCAAAGAGGAGCTGGCTGAAAAACGTTTCGGCAAGGACGCTCAGGCGGCCCTGGAAGCGCAGCAGTATTTTGCAGATGGCTTCAAGGAATTTCCTTTCCATGAAACGCCCTTCATCTACACAGGTCCCCAAAACTTCGGTCCGGCAGCGCTGTTTTATCCTGAAAAGACCAACTACGAAGCAACCATGGTCGGTTTCCCCTACGATGACATGTACACCTGGAGCGGCAACGGCTACTTTACGCCGGAGATCCTGATCCATCAGTTTGAGCTGATGACCTCCCGCTGGCGCAAAGGTCTGGATATTCTCGACAACCTTGACGGCAACGCCGATGTGGAGGATCTGACAACGATCGCCCACGCCTGCTACTGCCACTTCAACAGTACGCTCAATCACCTGAAATTCGTCTATTACCGCGACAGGGGAGAGAGGGAAAAACTGCCGGAGATCATCCGCTCCGAACGGCAGATGGCACTGGAACTCTTTGAACTTCAACGCAAAGATGACCGGATCGGATTTGAGTCCAGCAACCATTATTTCTATTTCCGCAACGAGCTGCTTGAAAAAGTTCTCTGCTGCGACGCCCTGTTGGAATATTTCGCATAACAACGGGCCTCTAAATCGAAGGAACAGGATTTTATGATCAAAACAGTCATTGTCGGAGCAGCCGGACGCATGGGCCGGATGCTGATTTCCAATATCGCAGCCAACAGCCGCTTTCAGCTGGCCGGAGCCACAGAATACGATGCCTGCCCCCTGCTGGGACAGGATGCGGGAACTGTGGCCGGCGTCGGAGAACTGGGAGTTGCCATCACCTCTGATCTGAATGCGGTCCTGGCCAGCCATCCGGATGTTGTCATCAACTTTGCCACAGCAGGTGTCCTTGAAGCCACCCGTGCCGCTGTTGCGGCCGGAGCCGCAGTGGTCATCGGCTCCACGATCCTGACAGCGGACGACAAAGCCGAATTCAAAAAAATGGCCGCTGCCGGAGCCCGTCTGGTCGTGGCCGGCAATTACAGCATCGGCGTCAATCTGCTTTTCAAGCTGGTGCGTGAAGCCACGGAAGTCTTGGGACTGGACGCGGATGTGGAGATCATTGAAATGCACCACAATCTCAAAAAAGATGCCCCCTCCGGCACAGCGGCCCGTCTGGCTGAAGTGGTCTGCGAAGCCAGAGACTGGAGCTATGAAGAGGATCTGCGCCACGGCAGAAAAGGTGTTGTGGGCGAAAGGACCCAACATGAGATCGGCATGCACTCTCTCCGCGGCGGCGACGTGGTGGGCGATCACACCGTTGTTTTCGCCCTCAACGGCGAACGGGTGGAGTTGACCCACAAGGCCTCCAGCCGCAATACCTTTGCCCGCGGCGCCCTCCGTGCAGGAGAATTTCTCTGCACCGCCGCTCCCGGTCTCTATGACATGCAGGATGTTCTGGGGCTGAAATAATGCGCAGACGGGAAGAACTGGATCACAAAATACTGAGTTATATGTTCCGGCACGGCCATGCGCCGCGTCCGGAGCTTGTGGCCTACACCGGTATCCGGGCCGCCACAGTCTTTGAGTCGGTGGACAGACTGAAGGAGTCCGGTCTTTTGATCGAACCCACCCGCAGAGGCAAAAAGACAGGGCGCAAAGCCCCGGAGCTGGAGTGCAATCCGGCCTTTGCCCATTGGGTGGGACTTGACCTCAACACGGTCAATGTCACAGCTGTTGTCACAGACAACAACGGCCGGATCCTCCACGAAGTAATCCATTCTGCCGGCAACAGAACCAATGCCGAAGACGTCTTTGCAGAGGTCTTTGCCGCGCTGACAGCTCTGCAGGAAAAGGCGGGCAAAGACTGGTTCAAAGTCTGCGGAACAGGATTTTCCGATCCCGGCCCCGTCGATCTCCGGCAGGGGGTGTCGCTCAATGCCGTCAACATCCCCGGCTGGCAGAATGTGGAAACAGTCAAGCGCCTGGAACGGGAAACGGCCCTGCCCTGCGGCCTCTGGACAGATGAAATGGTCCGGGCCCATCAGGCCTACCTGGCCCGTCAGCAGGAGGCGCCGGAGCGTCTGCTCCACATCTGTCTGGGCAGTACCATCGGTTCCGGATTCGTCATTGACGGAAAGATCTACTACGGCTCTCACGGAAAAGCCATGGAAATCGGCCATCTGGTCATTGATCCGGCAGGCCCTCTCTGCTCCTGCGGCAGCTGCGGCTGTCTGGAAGCCATGCTTTCTCTGAAAAATCTGTCAGAACACTTGCAGGCACAGAAACAGGCAGGCCTCAGCACCGCGCTTGATCCAGACCGCCTCACCCTGTCAGCTCTGCTTGCGGCGTCCCCCGATGATGAGGGCGTCCGGGAGCTTATCCGTTACATCGGCTCTGGCGTGGGAAAGGCCCTGATCCCCGTTGTCACCCTGCTTGATCCGGATCTGATCGTCCTCAGCGGAGAACTGGCTCAGCTCCGGGAAAGGCTCCTGCATCCCATTGCGGAGCAGCTGGATAAAAACTGCCTTCAGGGAGCAGCATCCAAAGTAAAAATCGAATTTTCCTCTCAGAAAGAAAATGATACGGCCCGCGGAGCCGCCCTTCTGATGAGAGACAGAGTCCTTCTGTCACAACTGGTGTAAAAAATGGTCAAAGCCCTTACTCTTCCTGTCGTTGAGATCCAAAATTTCGACGGAACCCGTGAACCCTTCGATGCCTTATCTCTCCAGACCCGTCTTATCGGCTGTTTTCTGGCCGCCGGACGGAATGACTCCAGTTTCATGGCAGAGGATATCGCCCTTGCCGTGGAATATACTTTGAGAAATGTGGAACGGCCCGAACCCGTTTTCGGCCGGGGCGAGATTGACGCCGCCGTCATCCGCCTGCTGGAGGAGTCCGGCCTGCCGGATGTGGCCAAGATCTTCCGCAAAGGTCTGCCGGAAGCCCGCCTGCTGATCGGCTCCAGCCAGGAGACGCTTCAGGAACTTCTGCGCCATCACCTGGCCTGCTCCGCAGAGAGATTTGACGCGGTCCTTTCCCGCACGCTGGAGGCTGCCCAAAAGCTCGGCATCTCCGAAGCGGCGCCCCACCTCTGGCTGGAACTGGCCCGCCATTTTGAACGGGAAATGGCCGAAGAAGATCCGCCGTTTCAGGAAATGACCATCGACAAAACCCTCACCAGAGATGAGATCTTTAATCTTCTGACTCCGGATGCTCTGGAGCTGTGCAAAGCAGGCGTTCTGCGCATCAACGGCATCACGACGCTCTTTCCCTGCATCCACTTTTACTTTATGATGAACGCCTTTGCGGAGACGGCCCATTTGCAGAAACCCGTCATAGAGCTTCTTCTGGAACCGCAGCTTTATCAGGTCAGCAGTATTCTGGAATCAGTCCGTCAGGCCATTGAGACCAAATTGCAAACCCCCGATCCCCTGCCCTGCATCCTGACCGTTCCGGATATGCTGGATTTTATCACAGGATATCTTGACAGCACGCCTTCCGGAGCAGAAAAAATCGCAACCGGTCTGGCCTCCGCCCTTGCCGGCCAGCTCAACTGCGATCTCTTCAAACTCTCTTTCAGCTGATATGCGGGGAGCAGATCATTTTCTGCCGGTGCTGCCGAATCCCCCGTCACCTCTATCCGTAGCCGAAAGCTGCTCTGCCGGAGACAGTTTGACTTCCGGCAATTTGCAGATGACCATTTGGGCGATTCTGTCCCCCCGGGCCACAGCAAACGTTTCAGGACCGGGATTGAACATGATGACCCCCACTTCGCCCCGGTATCCGGCGTCGATGGTCCCGGGACTGTTGGTCAGCATGATATTGTGTTTGAGCGCCAGTCCGCTCCGGGGCCTGACCTGAGCTTCAAAACCGCAGGGCAGCTCCATAAAGACCCCCGTGGGACCCAGCGTACTTTTGCCGACGGCAAGAATCAGATCACAACGGGAACGCAAGTCAAAGGCCGCATCGTCCAGATGCGCCCTGGCCGGAAAGAGATCATCACACCCCTCCGCCATACGGATCTTTATTTCAGTCATCTTTTTTCATCCTCCCATAATGGTTAAAACGATATCCGCGCTTGAAATATATCCCCACTTTCCATGAAAATCCAGAGGTAAAACAATAAAAATGCCCCGGCACAGGTAAAAGAGACTTGACTTTTTGGTCATCCGGCATTACTTTATCGCGGTTAAAAGACGGCTGATATTCCATTGAACAGCTTTCCGATGCCGTCTCAGGAACAGGAAAAATTTATTTCAGAAAGAACTTGAATATGAAACTTGAGCGTCTGCTCATCACCTGCGGAGGGACAGGGGGACATTTTTATCCCGGTCTTGCCATAGCCAAAGCGATGAAAAAACGCGGCGGACATGTCAAACTGCTTCTGGCCGGCGTCAACGCCCAGGCCCAGAGCGCGATCGCCCGGGAACAGGGAATAGATTCCCTGATCCTCCCGGCAATGGCCGCACCGCGCAAAGCACCCTTCCGTTTCCTTCTGGGACTGATCCAGGGGTACGGACTCTGCCGCAAAGAGATCGCCGCCTTTTCTCCCCAGGCGCTGCTGGGCATGGGTGCCTTCACCTCCCTGCCCGCCGTCCTTGCCTGCAAAACAGCCCGTCTGCCCCTGTATCTGCATGACGGCAATGCCAGGATCGGACGGGCCAACAGGATGCTTTCCTGCTTTGCCCGCTTTCTGGCGGCGGCGTTCCCCCCCGTCAATGGAGACAAGATCAAATGTCCTATTGTCGAAACGGGCATGCCCATCCGGGAGATCCTCGCGGAAAGCGCCGACACCATCGACAGAAAAAAAGCCATAGAAGAACTCAACGCCCTGTATCATACCGACCTTTTGCCGGATGCCCCCACGATCCTGATTTTCGGAGGCAGTCAGGGCGCCGCCGTTTTCAATGCCGCTCTGCCGGAAGGCCTGCTTCAATTAAACAGCAGCGAGATCCAGGTGCTTCATCTGACCGGCCGCAACAAACTGGAATCCACTCTCGCCGCTTACAAAGACGCCCCGTTCAAAACGCTCATCACCGAAAGCAGTGAAAAAATGGAGCTGTTCTGGAGCGCGGCAGATATGGTTTTCAGCCGCTCCGGCGGCAGTTCCATTGCGGAAATGGCCCTTTTCGGCTGTCCGGGCGTGCTGGTTCCTTATCCCTTTGCCGCCGAAAACCATCAGATGGCCAACGCCGCTTATTTTGCGGAAGCTGACGCCGGGGTCCTGCTGGATAATTATGAACTGTCCCCCGAAAACAGCCGCGAATTGCTGGCAGATTTCCTCAACGACCGGGCCAAATGGTCCCGCCGCGGTCAAAACGCAAAATCCCTTGCCCGCCCCGGGGCAGCGTCCTGCGTGCTGGATAAAATCGAAGAAAATCTTCAAAACAAATGATTCCGCCGTTGAAAAAATCAAAAATGGTGTTATATTTATAAAATGATTTTGAAAACAGGACAACCGCAAACGATCGAAAGGGGGTGAATAGTCATGGATACCGAAGTCAGCGTCAAGAAAGGTGAATTGATCGATCGCGCCCTGCGTCGTCTGAAAAAGAAACTGGACAAAGAGGGTACTCTCAAAGAGCTGCGCAATCGTCGTCACTACGAGAAACCCAGCGAGATCAAACGCCGCGAAGCCAAACAGCATCGCCATTGATCCCGGAACTTTCAGATGTTATCCCTTCTGAAAGGTCACGGTTTGAACATAACGCATTGTCAGAAAAACGATTTTCAGGCAATGCGTTTTGTTTTGCCTCTGTTTTTTGAAAATCCGGCTTGAAAAAGTCTCCGGATGTCTGTATTTTATAAAAGTGAGCAACTTATTTTTTGGTAAGGCTTTATTCCCGATACGGGTAAATAAATGATAAAAAACTGAAAATACTTCGCTTTTCCTGAAAAAGAGGTTCCTTCTTCGCACAAGGCTGCCGAGAAGAAGGGGAATGAAAAGATACCGGCACCGATGTCCGGCCTTTTCCCCAACGCCACCGCCCCTGTCAGGAACAAAGCGTTTTGTAAAGGATCTTATGAACTGTCTCAGGATGTTGACAAGAGTTCTGCCTTGTGCGGCTCTTTTATTTGTTTTCAGCGGCTGCCGCAAACAGCCTCCCCCGCCGCCGACAGGACGGGCGGAACTTGTCGCACGCTTTTTTCAGAGCATCGAAAATAACGACATCAACGCGGCCATGCGTCAGGGCGTCAAACTGCGTTCCCTTGACAGTCATAATGAAAATATCATCCGTCTGGTGGAGATCCAGCAGTGCAACGCCTATATCAGTTCAGCCCAGCAGCTGGTCAATGCCGGCAAGATCCGCGAAGCGATCAGTGTACTCCAAAAGGGCGTGCGCCAATATCCGGATAACGTCACATTACGCCAGCTTCTGCCCCGTGTCCGTCAACTGCGCAACGCCCGTAATCTGCTGCGCGGCATGAAACGGGCCTCCAATTCGATTTCCATGCGTTCGGCATTGACTGCGGCCAGAATCGGCCTCTCGGTCAACACGACCCCGGCTTTGGAAAAATACTTTGCCGCATACGAAAAAAAGATTCTTGAAACAGAAAAAAAAGAAAAGGCCGCCGCCGCCATCAAAGCGGCCGCCGCCCAAGCCAAGTCCGTCACCAAAGAAAAAGAGCCCCAACTGCCTGCGGGGAAAAAGAAGTGAAAACTTTTGGGGTCATTTTTCTGCTGTTCCTGGCGGAGCTGTTTGCAGCCCCTCTGCTGCCGCTGCCGGCAACGATCGCGGAAATAGACGGAGAGAAAATCAGTTCCGACAAGATCCGGAAAGCGTGGACAAAGGCCCTCTCCGCCCTGCCCGATGACGTTGCCCCGGAAACAATCTCCAGATTGTACCGGAAACTGGCAGAGGAAGCCCTCTGGCAGCACGAGATCGCCGTCATGCTGGCAGAACAGGGGATCAAGCCGGATAGAGCAGCGGCGGAAAAATACCTCAATTCCCTTCTGTACCAAGTCTCGGAAGAACGTGCAAAAGCGTTAAAACTGGCCAATCTCCACGCTCCGGACGCGCCGGATATGAGATTAAAGGCCGCGCTGCACTTTTATCTTGAAAAAACAGTTCCTGAGGCCATCGAGATCACAGCTGCGGAAATAGAAAACTATTACCGGAACAATCAAATCCGTTTCAAAAAACCCGCGCAGGATCAGATTGGCATCTTGGAAACACGTGATTTAGAAAAAGCCCAAATGGCGCGCTCAGCCCTTTTGCAGGGAAGTTCCTTTGACGCGGTGGCCCGTCTTTACGGCGAAGGGCGCCCCTCCGAACCGGATCAGGAGATTTTGCAACTTGTCCGAAAACTGCGTATCAACGAAGTTGCGCCTTTGCGGAAAGTTGACGGTCACTGGCAGGTCATTCAATTAAGATCCCGTCAGGAAGCAAGTTTTTTTTCCCTGGAAGAGGCAGCCCCGTTGATCCGCCTGGAGTTATCGGCCCGGAAAGAAGCGTATGTATTGAGCCGTCTGTTAAAGGAGCGTTTATCCCGTAAAAAGATCCGTTACACGCCGCTTGGCTCAAAGTAGTTCATAAAAACGGAAATTTTTCCGGAAAGCTCTCTTGAAAAAGTCCGAAAGCGCATTATATTTAGAGGGAAACACTTTTTTGGGGGTGTTCCGGATTCGACCGGCACTGGTTAGGGGTTGGTTGCATGCCGAGGATAATCGTTGGCCTCGTAAATCATCGATTAAACAAATAAATGCGAACGAAGAGTTTGCCCTGGCAGCCTAATTTTTCTGCCACGTCGTTGTGCCTGACGGACGCTAAGGCATAAACGGCGTCATCGAGCGTTCTGGTTTCTGCGCACTGACATCCGGCAGGGAACGAGATTTAAGGATGAATAGTCAAGACCGGTGTGAGTCCACAGGCAAAAGGGATTGACGAAAAACATTTTAACTGCGGAACAAGCATG
>JAFVYP010000141.1 GCA_017508555.1 Lentisphaeria bacterium | reverse complement strand
CCTCTTCCCCCGATGCCATCTACCCTTGTCGGGAACAGCGCGTTGTTTTTCAAGTGGAGAACACGGTCACTTTTTGAGAGCTGCCAACAGCTGCGAGACGCTTTTGCCGCTGTCGGGGAAACGCAGTTCCGGAGCGATCTCCCCCAGGGGTTCCAGCACGAAGAGGCGCTGCTGCGCCCGGGGATGGGGCAGGATCAGGTCGGGCTCTTCAAGAACAAGCTCACCGAAGGTGATGATATCGATATCCAAAGTTCTTGCTTCGGCGCTGGAGTGTTCCCGGGGACGGCCGGATTCCCGTTCGAGGCGCTGCGTCAGCAGGAGCAGCTCCCGGGGAGAACCCTGCCAGCAGCCCAGAACCGCCTGATTGAGAAAATCAGGTGTTCCGGGAACACAATCCACCGGCGGCGTGATAAAGACTGAACTTTTTTTGAGCAGAAGAAATCCCGCCCTTTCCAGTTTGCCGCAGGCTGTTTCAAATAAAGAGGCGGTATCGCCGATATTGCCGCCGAACATGAGAGAGACTTCAGTGGGCATGTTCAGCACAGCTCTTTATACAGGGCCAGGAGCCCCAGCTGTTCCTCAATGCGCAGCAGCTGGTTGTATTTGCAGATGCGTTCACTCCGTGAAAGCGAACCGGTCTTGATCTGTCCGGCATTGACGGCTACGGCGATATCGGCAATGGAGCAGTCCTCCGTTTCGCCGGAACGGTGGCTGATGACGGCGGCAAAACCGCAGCTGCGGGCAAGCTGGACGGCATCCAGTGTTTCGGTCAGCGTTCCGATCTGATTGGGTTTGATGAGGATGGCATTGGCGGCTTTTTGTTCGATACCTTTTTTCAACAGACGGGTATTGGTGGTGAAGAGGTCGTCTCCCACCAGCTGACATTTGCTGCCTGCGGCGGAGGTCAGGGCGGTCCAGCCGGCCCAGTCATCTTCTGCCATGCCGTCCTCAATGCTGTCGATGGGATAAGTGTCAATCAGGGAGCAAAGATAAGCGATCTGTTCCTCTGGCGTGAGACAGGGGGCATTTTCTCCCTCAAAACGCCTGTAATCATAAAGTCCCTCTCTGAAGAATTCGCTGGAGGCGCAGTCAAGGGCAAGGGTGATGTCCTTTCCGGGGACAAAACCGCAGGCTTCGATGGCCTGAAGAAGCGTATCAAGGATCTCATTTGTACCGCCACGGAACGCGGGTGCAAAGCCGCCCTCATCTCCGACCGAGGTGGCATATCCTTTGGAGGCGAGGATACTTTTGAGCTTGTGAAACACGGTTGCGCCCATTTTGAGAGCCTCAGCAAAACAGTCGGCGCCCACGGGGCGGATCATAAACTCCTGAAAGGCCGCAGGCGCGGAGGAGTGACTGCCGCCGTTGATAATATTCATCATGGGAACAGGCAGCACTTTGGCGTTGCTGCCGCCCAGATATCTGTAAAGCGGCAGTTTCAAAAAAGCGGCGGCGGCATGGGCGCAGGCAAGAGAAACAGCCAGAATGGCATTGGCCCCCAGAGAGGATTTGTTTTCCGTTCCGTCAATCTCAATGAGCGTGCGGTCGATGCCGATCTGGTCGAACACATCCATTCCGGCCAGTTCCGGGGAGATCTGCTGCTCAATGTTTTCAACGGCTTTAAGAACGCCTTTGCCGCCGAAACGGGCGGGATCGTTATCCCGCAGTTCCAGTGCCTCATTGGAGCCGGTGGACATGCCCGAGGGAACGGAAGCGCGTCCCGTGACGCCGTTGACCAGTTCCACCTCAGCTTCAACAGTGGGATTGCCCCTGGAGTCCAGGATCTCCCGTGCGTAAATGTGTGCAATATCAGCCATCATATCACCTTCAAAGGATCAGAAAATCTTCGATTTGAGTCAAACAGCGGGCATTGCCCGTCTCATCCAGAAAAACCATATCTTCCAGACGGATGCCGCCCCATTCAGGATAATAGAGTCCCGGTTCGATCGTGACCACCGCGCCGGGCTTGAGTTTGCCGGGATAACGGGGCGAGAGACGGGGCAGTTCATGGATATCCAGACCGACCCCGTGGCCGAGACCGTGGAAAAAGCCGTAGTCGCCTTTTTCATTGCGTCCGGTGTAAAAGCCGTATTTTTCCAGAACGGCGGCGGCCGCCTTGTGGATATCGGCACAGGCCGCATCGGGAGAAATATATTTTTTCGCTGTTTCACGGGCTTCCTGAACGGCGTCATAGGCCTTTTTGACGATATCTTTCGGTTTTCCCCGCACGACCGTACGGGTCAAATCGCCCCAGTAGCCGTTTTCCGCAGAACGGGGGAAAATATCCATGACGATGGGGGTGTGGGCATACAGGGGACCGGAACCGGCATTGTGAGGCTGACTGCCCTGAAAACCGCCAGCGCAGATGGTTCCTGTGGGCAGCATGCCCAGTTTCATCATGGTGCTGTCGATCTCAAAACGCAGCTCTTCGCTGGTCAGCACGCTGCCGTTCCGCAGCAAAGTGCCGTCAGAAGCGATCTCAGTTTCCCGCAGGACCTCAAAGGCTCTGCGGCATCCGGCTTCAGCGGCTCTGAGCGAGCGGGTGATCTGTTCTGCTTCACGGGCGCTTTTGAACTCACGTTCCGGAAAAAAGCGTTCTGCCGCCGGTGTGACAGTCAAACCGCAGGAACGGATCCTGTCAGCCCAGATCAGGGGAAAATCCTCCGGAACAATAAAGCCTGAAAGACGATATGCTGCGGCGATATGCTGAATGATCTCCAGCCGTCCCGGACCGCCCATTTCCTCTTCAGAAAAAACGCTCACGCCGGGCGCGGCGGCACTTTTGGCCCGGTTGTATTCCAGACTGGACATGACGACGCCGCAGATATCCTGCGCTGCAAACCAGATGAAATCATCAGGGGTGGAAAATCCGGAAGCGTAACGCAGATCGGCACAGGCCTCTCCTGAGGCAATAATCAGTTTACCCGAGCTCATTTCAAAACTCCAGATCGCCGCTCAAATAGGCCGCCAGCACAGCATCGGCCCTTCCCGGACGGGTTTTGACAAGATAGACGCCCTCGTCAGAAAGGGCGGATTCCAGTTCAGGAGTCACTTCACTTGCGATCAGAAGATCGATCTCCAATCCGCAGAGCTGTCTGGCGAGGGACCGGGGATCGCTGTCAGGCGGGACGGCCTCCTGACGCTCTTTCATCTGGCCGTTTTCAATGCGGTAATAGGCGAAACGTCCGGAGTTGTCACTCCACTGGGTCGAGACAGCAATATTCATGTATTCTCCCTGAACAATAACAAGTCCCCCGTTTTTCCAAACGGGGGACGGGGTTGATGATTGACTTTTTATTCAGCAGCGGCCGCCTGGGCAGCCATTTTGACTTCGCAGCTGGAAAGCGCTTCCGCCTTGTGATCGTGGATCTTCGCCCGGAGAGCTGTCACCTGCGCTTCGATTTTGGCAACGCCTGCGTCAAAAGCCTTGTAGAGATCGAAATCTTCGACTTTTGCCGGAAGCACGTGGTACTTGCAGTTGAGAACGATACTGCAGGTGAACTGATTTTTGCCGCGTTCCATGACCACGTTGATCGAGGTGACTTTGAGGGTGGTATCAGCCAGAAAAACGTTCAAGCTGTCTTCGACATGCTGTCTGATGGCCGGGGTGATCTCAAATTGACGTCCGGTAATAGTGATGCTCATATCCACCTCCATTTGTTTTTCCGGAGAAGTCCTCCCGGCAGCTGTCCCGCTCAGGACAGATCTTCCTGAAGCCTCTCCGGAGACCCTTCCTGAACGGCCTCAAGTTTCCGGCATTGCGCCATCGGCTTTCAGCCTGTCCCGGGAAAGATCCCGTTTTTTTGTTGATGACGGTATGGAACATACCGCCATTTGTTGTATATTTTCCGGCATGGCCGGTATCATATTGAAAACGCAGGTCCCAGATAGACCTTTTGAGCCTCCTCGTTGTTGATGAGATAATCACTGGGGCCGTCCACCAGGATCTCGCCGTTGCACATGATATAAGCTCTGTTGACCACAGAGAGCGTTTCCCGCACATTGTGATCGGTGATAAGGATACCCAGATTGCGGTCCCGCAGCTGCATGATGATCTGCTGCACATCGCGTACAGCAATGGGATCCACGCCGCTGAAGGGTTCATCCAGCATGATGAACGAGGGATTGGTGACCAGAGCGCGGGTGATCTCCAGCCGGCGGCGTTCTCCGCCGGAAAGCGTCATGGCCTTCTGTTTGCGCAGACGGGCCAGATCCAGCTCTTCCAGCAGCTCTTCCAGGCGCTGTTTTCTCTGGGTCCTGCTGATCGCCAGCGTTTCAAGGATCGCCATGATATTTTCTTCGACGGTGAGTTTCCGGAAAATGGAGGGCTCCTGCGCCAGATATCCCATGCCCATCCGGGCTCTTTTATACATGGGCAGATGGGTAATATCCACATCTCTGAAGCTGACTTGACCGCTGTCCGGTCTGACCAGTCCCATGACCATATAAAAGCTGGTGGTTTTGCCGGCTCCGTTGGGGCCGAGGAGTCCCACCACCTCTCCCGGATGGATCGTGATGGAGACGTCATTCACGACTCTGCGGCCTTTATATACTTTGACCAAATGTTCCGCTTTCACCAGCGGCGTCTTGTCTTCGCTCATCAAAATTCCTGTTTCTGCTGGGATGTTTTTTTCTTCTTCCAGCTTATTATACACACGCAAGGGCAAGTTATCAAGCCCGTTTTTCAATTTTTTTCAAAGAAAATGATATTTTTTTATATTTTTCCTGTTTTTCCGGCGCAGAGAGCGTATCAGACCTCTTTCCGGAAGAGACCGCTTGTCCACTCTTTCAGGGTGAAGCGTTCGATTTCTTTGAAACCCAGAGCGGTAAAGACATCGCTGACGCCGTCGAACTCCGCGTTGAGGATCCCCGCCAGCGCCAGATACTTGCCCGGCTTGACCCAGGTGACGATATTCTGACTGTACGCCTTGAGCAGATGGCCGAGGATATTGGCGCAGACCAGATCGTATTTGGCCGGATCTCCGGCATAATTTTCCGCATTGCCCACTTCGGGATGGATGTTGGTCAAACCGTTCATGGCAATATTTTCTTTGGAGACCCGCACGGCATCCGGATCAAAGTCAAAGGCATCGATTTTTTCATATCCGCGCAGGCCGGCGGCGATGGCCAGAATACCGGAGCCGCTGCCGGCATCCAGCATGCTTGTCACGCCGGGCGTTCCGGCAAGACGGTCGATGACTTTGAGGCAATAGAGGGTCGTTGCGTGCTGACCTGTGCCGAAGCTCATGCCCGGATCTATGGTCAGAACGGCCTGTCCCGGTTTGGCGCTGATCTCTTCCCAGCTGGGCCGCACGATGAGGGTATCGGATATTTCCAGAGGCTTGAAAAACTTTTTCCATGCTTCGGCCCAGTCGGCTTTGTTGAGTTCGTACAGCTTTCCAAGCTCAAGTTCCGCGCCGAAATCGAGCCACTGGGGCAGATATTCTCTGACCCGGGCGAGATTTTCTTCAGCGGCCTCTCTGGTCAGGGCATAGACCGTATGGATGAAAGTTCCCTCTTCGCGGTTTTCATAACTGCTGAAATCCAGTTCCAGTCCCGCCAGAAGTTCCGGCGCAAGATCAAAGGATTCGGAATCATCTTCAAGATCAAAACAATAGAGAATGTCGTCGTTCATTTTTTCGGAGTCTCTTTCTGGAGAGCGGCAGGTGCCTTTTTTTTAGTTTTCACGGGAGCGGAAAGCTGTTTTTTCAGCTGCGCGATCTCGCTTTTCAGTTTTGTATTTTCAGCTGTCAAAGCGTTTTCTCTTGTTTGGAGCGCTGCCAGCTGATCCTGTTTTTTTGCAAGAAGTCTGACGGCGGAATCCAGTTCCGCTTTGAGACGGAAATTTTCTTTTTCCTGTTTTTCCAGCTCTTTTTCTCTGAGTTTTTCAGCCTTTTCCAGTTTGGAAAGCAGTTTCTCAAACTGCTGCCGCTGACTGTTCAAACGCTTCTGGAGAGCATCGGCAGCCTGCGTTTCTGAGAGACGGTTTTTTTCCATTTGAACGGAGATGACTTTGAACTCCTTTTCCGTCTGTTTGCGCAGGGAGACGGACTCATTTTTGGCGGCTTCCAGACGCATGGCAAGGGCTTTGGAGGACTCTTTGAGAGTCAGTAATTGTCCCAGGAGCAGGAGCGTTGCGCAGCAGACACCCAGAAGCAGGACCAGCAGAACGCAGATGAGCAGAAAACTGCGTCTGCCTGAATGGCTTCTGCGCTTTTCCCTGATTTCCAGTTCCTTCAGGAATCCGGAAAAGTCAAAATTGACAGCAGGGAGATTTCCCTCCTGCTGCGGGGGCGCGGAAACGGGCTTTGGGGCAGGCGTTTTTTCATTTTCCTCCTGTGCCAGGGGGGATATTTCCGGACGCACGGCGCAGCGTTGTGAAAGTTCCTGTTCCAGATCGGTCAGGGGCGTTCCCCTGTCTCTTGCTGAAGAGATCAGCTGAAGGACTTCCAGCGAGGCATCTGTATAGACTTTTCTTCTGCCGCGCATTTCAAAATCAATATAACGGTCGAATTTTTTGAGCCAGTCATTGACTGTTGTCCGCGGGACCTGGAGCAGATTGGCCAAGTCACTGACGGAATAGCTGTTTTTACTGTTTGTCATGCTGAAATAACCCTGTGTTTTGCGTTGCTGCAATCATTGCTTCTTATATAAGATACCTCATTTTTCAAGGATTTCAAAAAAAAGCTTGATGAATACTGGAATAATTTTCATAACGTGTTATATTATCTTACGTATTATCTTAACAAAGAGGAAAATTGGCAGTTTGATTTCCGGCAGGCACGGTGCAGCCGCAACTCCCATGCAGCTCTTTTTGAGGAGTAAGGAAATTTGTATGGAAGAGATCCCTTTGAACATCATGCTGGGCGATGAAATCGCAAAATGGGTCGCTGTTCGCGGAAAGACAAAAATGGCGGTCGCAAAGCATCTTGAGATGGATCAGACCGTATTTTCCCAGATCCTCAAAGGGCAGAAAACGCCTTCCCGGCAGGTGTTGGAAAAGCTGATGATCTACCTTTCTGTGGAAGAGGGCAGGCGTGAGGTCATGCGGCGGATCCTTTCCTATCTGCTGCTTCATCCCCGGGGAAAAACGGTTTGGGATTCCTCCAATCTGAAGGCGATGCGTGTCAGACGGGGATTGACGCTTCCCATGCTTTCCAACAGGACGGGCATCATGACATCGCGTCTGGCGCTGCTGGAGCTGAAAAATGCGGCTCTTCCTTCGGAGGAAGAGGATTTACGTCTCCGGTGTGTGTTTGAAGGTTCCGGTTCCTCTTCGGCTTATTACGAAAGTGAATATGCGGATACGCTGGCTTTGAAAAATGCCGTTGTCCCCGTGCTTCATCTCTCGGATATGGCCAGTTTCGAGAAGGGAATGAAGCTGGAGCATTTTGTCCGTGAGCGGGCTGTTGAGGATACGCTTTGGATGCTTCATCATCCGGATATGACTGCTGTGGTCATTGCCAACTGCGAAGATCTTCAGCTTTCCATGCCCGGTGTGGCGATTTTGGCCATTTGCGGGAACCGGGATGATCTGCCGCATAAAATGGAACTCTGGCGGGATCCGGAAGGAAAGTTTTCTTTGTGTGAACTGGTCAACCGGTCATGGAAACTATCGGTGTTTTCGGACAGGTCGGCCGAATTCAAGCTCAGAGAATGGGCGCTGCCCGTTCTGGATATCGTTTTTAAGCCTTATGATTTTGAAATGGAGATCCGCAGAAGATGAGTCTTCCCGGTAGCGGCTGCTGCTGCGGCATTGTGGCAGGTATTGTTGTTTCGATCATCACTGCTGTTATCGGCACGATCGCGGTGTATTGCTGGTTTAATCCGGAAGCGCGCAAGTCCGGCGTTGCCGTTGTCGAGAAGCAGTGGGAAAGTTTCAAAGACTTCGGGGACGAGGTGATTGACAACGTCAAGGAAAAAGAACCTCCCCGTATTCCTGAACCTAAAATTGAAATCGACTTTGATTGATGATGCTTCACTGGTTTGAACTTGTTTTGATGGCGGTCGTCCAGGGAGTGACGGAGTTTCTTCCGGTCAGCTCCTCCGGCCATTTGACTGTACTGGGACATCTTTTCGGTCTGGATGCTGATAAAAGTCTTTCTGTCAGTATTTTTCTGCATGCCGGCTCTCTTTTGGCCATTATTGTTTTTTACTTCAAACTTCTGCTCGGATTTTTGAAAAAAGAGCAGTTTCATCTGCTTTTGATGATCTTTTGTGCCTCCATTCCCGCCGCTGTTGCGGGGGTGACATTCAAGGCGTCAGGAGGCGGTGAAACGCTTTTGGGCAGTCCTGTTGTGACCGGCATGGCTTTTCTGGTGACGGGTATGCTTCTGCGTTTGACGGGGAAACCCAAGCTGCTGCCGCCTGAGGAGGAGACCGTGGCGTTGAAAGAGATCACTTTCCGTCAGGCCGTTACCATCGGACTGGTTCAGATGGTTGCGCTTCTGCCGGGGATCTCCCGTTCCGGCAGTACGATCTCAGCGGCGCTTTTCTGCGGGGTCAAAAGGGAGGATGCCGCGGCATTTTCCTTTCTTCTGGCCATTCCTGCTGTTGCCGGCGCGACCTGCTTTGAAGTGGTCGAACTTTTGAGACAGACTTCTTCCGGAAACGCTGATGTTTCTCTGCCGCAGATCATTGCGGCTGTTGTATTATCTTTTTTGGTCAGTTTGGGTGCGCTGCATCTGATGGTCAATGTGGTCAAAAAGAGCAGACTTTCCGCCTTTTCCTGGTATTTGTTCATACTGGGGGCGGGGGTGTTGATCTGGCAGTTTTTACTTCTTAACGGAGCGCGATAAAGCATGAAAAAGATCTTTTTTCTGGGAGCCGGAAAAATGGCGACAGCCATTGCCGGAGGATTGGTTAAATCCCGGCTGTGTACCTCTTCGGAACTTGCGGCATTTGATGTGAACGGGGCGGCTTGTGCGGCCTTTACGGCGGCGACGGGTGTGGCGGCTGTCTCTCTGGAAAAAATGACAGAATTTGATGTGCTTCTCATTGCCGTCAAGCCGCAGATGCTGGCGGATGCTTTGAAACCTCTTGGTGGAAAACTTGAAAAGAAGCTGATCGTTTCCATTGCGGCGGGAGTTCCCATTGCCCGTATTGTAGAGTTGACGGGCAGTTCCCGGATCGTCCGTGTCATGCCCAATACGCCTGCGCTTGTGGGGCAGGGGGCGTCAGCTTTTGCGGCGGCGTCCGGGGCGGAAGAGGAGGATATCGACCTTGTCCGTCAGATCCTGTCAGCGGTGGGGATCGCCTATCAGGTGCGTGAGTGTGATCTGGATGCCGTCACAGGGCTTTCCGGCAGCGGACCGGCGTATGTGTTTGAGTTTATTCAGGCCCTGGCCGATGGCGGCGTGGCAGAGGGCCTTCCCCGTGATATTGCGACGAAACTTGCGGCGCAGACGCTTCTGGGTGCGGCGCAGATGGTTTTGGAAACGGGGAAACATCCCAACGAACTTTGCGATGCGGTGACCAGTCCCGGCGGAACGACCAGCCGCGGGCTTGAGCTTCTGGCGGAACGGGCTTTCCATGCGGCGGCCATGCAGGCTGTCCGTGCGGCGGCCAAACGCTCCCGGGAGCTGGGTTCCTGAAAACAGGGCGCTGTTCCCGGCAAGAGAAACCGGCTCTTGGAAAAGGAGCCGGATGCCGGGCGTGTTACAATTCTATCCAGTTGCCGTCGGTTGCTGCGCTGCGGCAGATGGCAAAGCAGGCTTTGTGTGAGTTGACCGCAGAGGCCACATTGTGTTCGGAATCCCGGTCCTCTTTGAGACAGGAGATGAAGTGATCGACGATCTGGGGGAAGGGGTGTCCGTAAACGTCCCCTGTCTTTTTGACGCCGGTATCCACCTGGAAAAATGACTGCTGTTCGCGGAAACGTTTCAAAAAGAAACGGTCATTGAGGATCGTTCCCTCTTCTCCGATAATATGGATATTGGCCGTGTAGGGGGTAAATCCAGCAAGAGAGCAGGAAAAGACACCGACAGCGCCGTTGGCAAAACGGACTTGAGCTGTTTCCACCGGAGGATAATCATACCAGTCCCCGGCCTGAAGGGCTGTTCCCCGGACGGCGGCGATCTTTGAGTTGAGAAGGAATCCGGCCAGATCCACGGAGTGACATCCGCCCAGCACGAAAGCGCCGCCGGTGCGTTTGCCTTCCCGCATCCAGGAACCCCGTTCGCGGCCGAACCAGTAGTCCACATTGGTCAGCAGGATCTTACCCAGTTCTCCTTCCCCGATCAGACGCCTCTGCATACAGCTCAGGGGATTGAAACGCAGGACAAGACCCATGACGGTTTTTGTATGATATTCCTCAATTGTTGCCGTCAGACGGTCCAGTTGTTCCTCTGAGATCGCGGCGGGTTTTTCCAGAAAGATCTGTTTGCCCGCTTTGGCGGCCAGAATGGCCTCTTCGGCATGGAGATCGTTGGGCGTACAGATGGAAACGATATCCACCCGGGGATCGTTGAGGATCTCTTCAAAAGAGTTGTAAAGCGTCACATCGTGGAGAGCAAATTCTGCGATTTTGGCTTGAGCGCTCTCTTTTCTGCGGCTGCCCAGTCCGATGAAGCGGCAGTCGGGATTTTTCAAATAAGCGGCGATATGGCCGCTTGCGACCCATCCGCACCCCCAGAGGGCGCATCCGAATTTTCCGTTATGCATAAGAGAAGTCCTTTCTTTTTTTGAGGAAGAATATACAGGCCCTTCGCAGAGATTGCAAGGGGGGATCTGTTGAATTTATCAGGAAAAAGAGCTATATTATGCAAAAACAAAGGAATATTTGAAAATGCTTAAAGTTGCAGCTTTTGATTTTGACGGCACACTGGCGGACAGCGTGGATTTCTGTCTGGCGGTATTTGATAAAGTTTTTGCCAAATATATGGGGGAAAATGCCCCTTCCCGTGAGGACATCTATCAAAATTTCGGCATGAACGAACCCGGTGTCCTGCGTTATTTCATGGGGCGGACCGTGCCTGAGGCGGAAGCGGAGTTTATCCGTCTGCACAGGGAGCTTCATCCGCAGATGTGTCCGGCGCTTTTTGCCGGTATCAGGGAGCTGCTTCTTTTTCTGAAAGAACAGCATGTGGAGCTTGTGCTGCTGACAGGGCGCGGATGCGATACGGCCGCCATCTCTCTGGAATATCTGGGGATCAAAGAGTTCTTTTCCCTCTGCTACTTCGGCGCGCCTGAAAAGAATGACAAGACAGGACAGCTTCTCCACCTCTGTCAGACCCGTCAGCTGAAAAAAGAGGAGCTTGTTTATGTGGGGGATGCCCTTTCAGACGCGCAGGCCTCTGCGCGTGCGGGCATAAAATGTTTTTCCGCCGCCTGGGCCAAATCTGCCCGTATTGCGGAGCTGGAAAAAACAAATCCCGGACTGGTATTCAAATCAGTCCGGGATCTTCAGGAACATTTTGCCGCAGAGCTGGCAAAATAAGGCTGTAAAGATCTTTTTTCCTTATCTGGAAACAAACGTTGAAGAGAGCGTGCCGATCCCTTCGATCTCCACATCAAAGCGCTCGCCGTCCCTGAGCCAGTCGGGATCATCCTTTTTCCCCAGGACAACTCCTGCAGGGGTGCCTGTCAGAAGCACCGTTCCCGGCAGCAGGGTCATGGTCTGCGAAAGATAACTGATCAGCCGGGGAATGGGGAAAATCATCAGACTTGTCCGTGAATTCTGGACCACTTTGCCGTTGCGGCGTCCGGTGATCTCCAGATCCAGCGGATCCAGTTCCGTTTCGATCCAGGGCCCCAGGGGACAGAAGGTATCAAAGGATTTCCCTCTGGCCCACTGACCGTTTTCATACTGGCAGTCACGGGCGCTGACATCGTTGGCGCAGGTGTAACCGAAAATGTATTCCATGGCCTCATTTTCGCTGACACATTTTGCTTTTTTGCCGATGATGACAGCCAGTTCCGCCTCGTAATCGGCCTGCTGTGTGAACTTGCAGGGGATGACGACATCCTCATTGGGACCGCACAAACTGGAGTTGGCTTTGATGAAAAGCACCGGCGTTTTGGGCAGATCGTTGCCGCACTCAAGGGCATGCGCTTTGTAGTTCCGTCCGATACAGAGGATGGATTCCGGTTTCAGGGGAGCTTGAAGCTGAGCCATATCCAGGGGAACGCTTTCCCCGGTATATTGCCAGTTTGAGAAGATATCTCCTGAAATGATACAGACGGAGTTGTCTTTGACAACTCCGTTCTGTATGCCGTTTGACGTATTGATCCTGACGAACTTCATTTTAATTCATCATGATCTGACCGCCGGTGACAGGGATGGCCTGTCCGGTCTCGTATTTCTGGTTGACCGCATAGACGATGGCGCGGGCCACGTCGGCGGGGAAGCAGCCGCGGCTCATGGGGACCTGACGCTCGTAGTGGGCGCGGACATCATCCACCGTCTTGGCTCCCGGGACCTTTCCGGCCTCAAGATACTGGACGAAAAGACCGCGGACAGGATCGCTCCACAGGGGGCCGTCCAGATAGTTGCCGGGACAGACCGCATTGACTTTGATCTTGTCCCTGGTCAATTCCAGGGCAAAGCTCTGGACAAGTCCGATGGTTCCGAACTTGCTTCCGGCATAGGCGCCGTTGTTTTTGGAACCGGCCAGACCGCTTTTGGAGTTCACCTGGACGATATCGCTCCACAGACCCGTTGCCTCGTTCTGTTTGGACATCACACGGGCAAAATGCTTGGTGCAGAGGAAAAATCCGTTGTAGTTGATATTGGTCACAAACTGCCAGTCCTTGAGATCGAACTCCTTGACGGAACCTGCGCGGACAACGCCCGCGTTGGCCACCAGCAGATCCACGCCGCCGTAGGAAGCCACGATATCCCTGACCAGCGCTTCCACCGCTGCTTCGTCGGAGATATTGACGGCAAAGCCGCCGGCACCGGCACCCAGCTCAGCGGCGGCCTTTTTGGCACCGTCCACGTTCATATCGGCAATGACCAGATCTGCGCCGAGAGCAGCCAGCTCCTGAGCGATGCCGTAGCCGAAGCCCTGGGCACCGCCGGTGACAACAGCCACCATGCCGGTCAGAGAGGCGTTGGCGCCTGCCGCCACTTTGGAACGGTAGGATTCGACCTCCCAGTTTTCAATGAAACTGCGCTGAGCATCTGTCAGATAGTTGACGCCGCCGAAGGCTTGGGCGATCTGTTCGATCAGGGCGCCGTTGCGGGCCAGAGCCAGAACGGTATCGGCAGCCGTCTTTTTCGCTCCCGCACAGAAAACAGCCTTTCCGGGAACTTCGATCATGCGGGGCAGATAGCCGCGTTCGGCTTTGAACGCGTCGATATCAGCCCGGGCAGGGGCATCGGCAACAACTCCGAAAGCCTTGGCATAGACCAGATGATCGGGGGTGAGGGGACCGCGGGCAATGGCAAAAGGCGCGGAGGAAACGACCGTGGCGACTTTTCCGGCTTCGGCCATAAAGCCGCGCAGCTGGGGAGCATACTCCATGACGCAGTCCATATCGAGGGCCGTTTCAGGCAGCTCCGTTGCCACGCCTGCGGCTTTGCAGTGGGCATCCAGCTTGGCCATGATGCCGGCGTAAATGGCGTCGATCTCTTCAGGCGTATCAGCACCGGCAAAGATACCGTGGTTCTGAAGGAAGATCACAGAGGCATCTTTTCCATTGGCGGCTTTGTACTCTTTGCAGGCGTCAAAAACGACTTTGGCCAGATAGAATCCGGGATCGCAGTAATCGACCCAGAGGGCTTCGGGGAAGAGTTTTTTGCACCACTCTTTACCGTCTTTACCGCAGGTCATGCCGTTGATGAGTGCGGGGTGAAGATGGACGACGTAGGTAAAGGGCAGCAGTTCATGCAGGGGGGCTTCCACGGAGGGACGTCCGCCGTCATTGACCACGGCAAAAGCCATCATGCGTTTGACGAAGGCTTCCCGTTCGTCGGCATTGGCAAACTCTTTGGAAAAACAGTCGCGGATGATGGCGCGGTCCATTTTGACAAAGTCCTTTTCCGTGATGGCGGCCAGCGTGACGCCGCTGGGCTTCACGTACAGGAATTTTTCATCTTTGCAGGAGGTGTTTCCGCCGCCGGCAAGGACGTAGGCAGGGTCGGCACCGTAACGGCGTGAAAGTTCAGTGATTTTTTCAAGAGACATGATTGTTTTCCTTATATTGAGAACAGGATAAAGTTCTGACTATAAAATACACCTGAAACAGCAATAATCAAGGGCTGTCTGCTATATATTTTTCAATTTGCCCCGGTTGTTTCAAGAACGGCTTTGACAGGAGATGTTCCGGCCGGAACCCGGTGCAGATTGCGGTGGGAAGGCATTTGGTCCCAGCCGGGTCCGACGGCGATGACCCGACCGCCGTTATCCATGAAACAAGTCATTATCCCGGCCAGGTAGCCCTTGGCAAGATCTTTCCAGATATGGGCCGGAGAGTCGGGCAGATAGAGGATATCCACATTTTCAAGCAGCTGTTCACTCAGTCCCATCTGAACAGAGATCGCCGGAGAGCTGTCCAGGGCAAGCAGATCTTTGATCGCGCCCTGATTATTGCCGGTCATGGGCGCCGTGTTGTAATAGGCCACCCGGAAGGGATGAAAGTTTTTCCGGGGAAAGACCGGGGCTGTTTTCCGGCCCGTGACGGCGTAGATGCAGCCGTGCAGCAGGGCTCTTGTCCCGGCATCGTATTCAGGATGAAAACTTGTGGCGATCACCTTTCCTTTGCCGAACGTACCGCAGATCAGAGCAGGGGTGTTGAAAAAACTTTTGCCGGGACGGTTGACTGGACCTACTGAACTTTTGTAACGGGCAAGGGTCTGACAGGAGCCTTTATCCCAGGCGCCTTCCCGGGCAACGGGGCCCCGGGAGTAAACCACGCGGTAACGGCCGGATTTGACATTCAGGATATCGGCCCCTTCAGGAGAAAGATCTATGAAAACATGTCCTTTGGCGCCGACAGCTTCCGGTATGTAGGTGTAGGGCAGCAGGGCCGCCCGTTCTTTTCTGTTGAGCGTGATGTGGAACCCGGCACAGATCCCCACATAGGAACCGCCGTTCTGCACGAATTCCCGCAGGGCCTTCACGCCTTCCGGAGCCATGGAGCGCATTTGCAGCTTGCTTGATCCGCCGGGCATGACCAGAAGTTCGATCTCTTTCAGCGCGCCCTTTCTCAAATCCTCGCCTGTCAGGAGTCTGAGTTCCAGCTGCGGGGTGTAAGACAGCAGCCGTGCCAGTTCAAGCACGCCGTTGCCGCGGCTGCCGAGATCAATGTAAAATCCGGTTTTGATCTTTTTTTCAACCGCAGGCGCGGCTGCGTTCCGGGGCGCTGTGCAGGCGCAGCCGCACAGAAGCAGAAGAGCGATACTGCACAGAAAAAGACTTGCTGATTTTTTCATAGAGACTCCTTTTTTATTTTTGTTCAGTTCCCGACAAGGGAAGATCATAAAAAACTGAATATACGCCGCTTTTTTTGAAAGTTCTGTTCCCGATACGGGTAGATAAATGATAAAAACTAAAAAATACTTCGCTTTTCTCGAAAAGGGGGTGGGGTGCGGGGAGGGGAAAAACCTCTTTTCCCGCGAAAAGAAAGATAACGGAGCCGACGTTCGGCCCCCTCCCCGCGATACCATCGACCCTTGTCGGGAACAGCGCGTTCCACAAAAGCGATCTGTTCCGGTGAAAGCTGATAGCAGCTGTATATCAAATTTTGCAGTTCCTCATGGCAGCCGTAAGACCCGGCCAGGATCTGTTCCGTCAGCCTGTCGATGCGTTCTGCTGTTTCGGGAGAGATTTCAGGGAAAGGCAGCTGCATCAGATTGCTTTTGAGGATCTTGATATCCTTGAATACCGTTCTGTAATAGTATCTCAAAAAGCGTGAATTCAGAAATGCAAGAACGGTTTTGATGCTCATGCCGGGGATCTCCGGGATCAGGATATTGGCGCTGTTGAGGACCAGAGCGCCTGTATCGTCATAGGCAAAGACCAGGGTGTCGGAAACGAATTTATAGAGCAGTTTTTCCGGAGCTCTGTAACAGGCATCATCTGCGGTCTGCTGAAAAGTTTCCCGGTGGTAGTGCAGATATTTTTCCGGGGGGGCCGGTGTGTAAGGTCTGATCTCTTTGCCTGTCAAAACAGCTTCCATGCCCGGTTCGCAAACGCTCTTGACCTTGTTTTTATTGTCGCCCGTGACGATCCCCAGCGCAAAACAGCGGCTGTTCAGGAAAAAGTTTTTCTGCTGTTTGATCCGGCTGATGATCGCTTTATCTTCCGGAGAAAGAAAGAGAAAGCTCTGCTCTTCATTTTCCAGGATCTCCCTGACCGCCGCCTGAGAGATGTTTTTCCCCTCCCTGACTTCAAAGACTGCCGCAGGAGGGGCTTTGCGGATCTCGACGGCGCAAGCCTTTGTCATGACGCCGGAAAATAGATTGGAATGGAACGTGATTTTTTCCAGTTTGTGTTCCAGAATGAAGCGCCTCAACGGGGCGTGGGCTTTGATCCGCAGAAGGGATTCCGGCAAGAGAAAACTGATCCTGCCTTCCGGTTTGGTCTGTTCAGCGGCTTTTCTGAAAAACAGGCTGAAAGACTCTTTTGTTTTGTTTTTCGCCGCGCCCCAGGGGGGATTGGTGGCGATCAGATCAAAACGTTTTTTGAAAAACGCGCGTATTTCCGGGGTACGGGGTGTTTCTTCAAGGTAATCGCAGCAAAAGATCTGCGGGGAAAATGCGTGATGAGGATATTGACACAGCAGATTGACTTTGGCGATCAGGACCGCCCTGGGATCTTTGTCGCATCCCCACAGCTGAAGGGGGGAGCTTACGGGAGCGGCCAGCAGAAAAGCGCCGCTGCCGCAGCAGGGGTCGCAGAAGGTTTCTCCGTCGGCAAGAGGGCGTTCCGGCAGCATGCTCCGGACAATATCCGGAGGCGTGTAATAGGAGCCTGTCTGATTTTTTTCCCCCTCTGTGAGCAGACATTGATAGATAAAGCCCAGTATATCCTGCTCCTGTTCCGGAAGAACGGCCGTATCCGGAAGAGGGATGCGGGCATAGGGACTGCTGTCAAGAACAGCCTGGACGTGTTTTTGGCGGATCAGTCCTTTTTGTTCCAGAAGTTTGACGGCAAGGGAAAAAAGCACATCGCCACAGGAAAAATCATGGGCCGCACAGTAATCGGAGATCCGGGCGGCAAGCTCAATGCTTTCACGGCAGCGGATATATTCAACAGGGAGGATCTTTTTGAGCGAACGGGATTTATTGGCTCCTTTCTGCAATTTTTCTTTTGTATCGGAACCCAGCCGCTGCCAGTTTTGAAAAGTCTCCTGTGAAATATTCATTGTGAGCGGCCCTGACTGTTGAGCAGTTTCCGTTCTTTCAGCGCTGTCAGCAGCTCTGCCGGGACCCGCAGACCGCCCATGCCGGAACCCATTTGGATATCAGGCGAGTTTTCCCCATGCCAGTCACTGCCGCCGGAAAGAACAAGATCATTGTTTTGAGCCGTTTCCATGACCAGAGCCGTCTCCACGGGACTGAACATGCTGTAATAGCCTTCGATACCGTCCAGACCGGCCGCTTTGAGATGCCGGGCCACACGCCGGAGCCATCCGCCTTCGTTGCGTTCCCGGTAAATGGGGTGCGCCCAGACAGCCAGTCCGCCGGAGGCGTGAATGGCGGCAATGGCCTTCTGGTACTCCGGCAGTTTCCGGGGAACATAAGCCGGGCGGCTGCGGCCCAGCAGTTTGTCAAAGGCCTGACGGGAATCTGTGAAATGATGGGCCAGACAGAGATGCCGGGCAAAGTGAGGACGGCCCACTGTGGAGGGATCTCTGCCGGCAAAGGCTTCATCGCTCCAGCTGGTGGCATAACCGAGGATATTGAGTTTGACCCTGATATCCTCATTGCGTCTGCGGCGCATTTCCCGCTGTTCAGCCAGATAGGCGGCGAGGGCAGGGCTGTCATGGTCTATATAGAGGCCGACGATATGCAGCTCTCTGCTGCCGTACATGGCCGCCAGCTCCACCCCGGGGATGGTTTCAAGATGAGGAAAACTTTTTCCGGCTTCGAGAAAAGCCGGTATTCCCGCCACGGTATCATGATCGGTCAGGGCGACTGCACAAAGTCCCTTTGCCGCCGCCGTTCGGGGAAGTTCTTCCGGAGGGAAACTGCCGTCCGAAGCGGTGCTGTGGGTGTGCAGATCAATGCAGGAAACAAGGGATACTTCTTCTGTCATAACATGGCCGCAAAAACAGCAATCCTGGCGTCGATACCGTCGCCGTCGGCAATGGCTTTTTCAACGAAAGCAGGCAGGTCAGCCCGGCTGACGATGAGGGTCTGGATATCCTCCGAGGCCTCCTGATGGTTTTCAGGGATCTGCGGATATTCATTTTTATCCACCGTCATAATGACCATGGAAACAGTCTCACCGGACATGCCGGGGGAGTTGTAGGAGGGAGGAATGACCTTTTCGATCTTTCCCGTATAACCGGTCTCTTCATACAGCTCCCGCAGGGCGGTGCTTTCAGGTGTTTCGCCCTCTTCGATGAGACCTGCCGGAAATTCGATCATGTAGCGTCCCGCAGGCGGACGGAACTGACGGATCAGGATCAGATCATCTCCCGGCATGAGACGGGGGATGATGACTGCCGCACCTGTTGCATTGGTGCGGTTGACGCACTCCCACACGCCGGTCAGACCTCTGCCGTTGGTGAAGGAGACCTTCTGCAAGGTCAGATATTTGCCTGAGGCAATGGTTTCTCTTCCGTGGATACCTGTTTTCGTACTCATGATCTGTTTTCCCCCTTTCAGGCAGGCTTTGTTTCCGCTGCCCCTTCCCCTTGTCGGGAACAGCGCGTTGTGAAAAAGGGCCCGAAGCGTTATTACCGCTTCGGGCCCGGGATATCAGACAGCCTGTCAGCGGTTGGCCAGCTCAAAGTCCTTCATGAAGGCGATGAGAGCTTCAACACCTTCCAGAGGCATGGCGTTGTAGATACTGGCGCGGCAGCCGCCCACGAGACGGTGGCCCTTGAGTTCGGTGAGGCCGTTGTTTTTGGCTTCAGCGATGAACTTGGCATCCAGCTCTTCGCTGGGGGTACGGAAGACGACGTTCATTCTGGAACGGTCGGCTTTGGCGACGGGGCTCTTGAAGAAGGAGCTGTTGTCCAGGAAGTCATAGAGCTTGGCAGCCTTGACGTTGTTGACCTCTTCCACACCGGCGATACCGCCTTTGGCCTTGATCCAGTCGGTGACGAGGGCCAGCATATAGACGGAGTAGGTCGGCGGCGTGTTGAACATGGAGCCTTCGTCGATATAGGTGCTGTAACGCAACATGGTGGGGACATTGGCAGCGGTCCGTTCGGCCAGAGCCTTCTTCATAACGACCAGGGTGACACCGCTGGGACCCAGGTTCTTCTGGGCGCCGGCATAGATCATATCGAACTTGGTGGCGTCAAAGACTCTGGACATGATATCGCTGGACATGTCAGCGATCAGAGGCACACCGGCGGGAGCCGTGGGCAGCTGCTGATACTGGGTACCGGCGATGGTGTTGTTGCTGGTGATGTGCAGATAAGCTGCGCCGGGAGTCATTTTCCACTGGCTGACAGCGGGGATGTGGTCGTATTTGGTCTCGGCGCTGGAGGCGACGATATTGACGTTGCCGAAGAGTTTGGCCTCTTTGGCGGCCTTTTTGCTCCAGACACCGGTCTCAACCACGTCAGCGGTTCCGCCGTTGAGCAGGTTCATGGGGATCATGCAGAACTGCATGCTGGCACCGCCCTGGATGAAAAGAACGCTGTACTCATCAGTCAGTCCCAGCAGCTCACGGACATTGTTTTCTGCGCGTTCGATGACGGGCTTGAAATATTTGCCGCGGTGAGAGAGTTCCATCAAACCGCTGCCGCTATCCTGATAAGCGGAAAATTCTTCCTGGGCTTTTTTCATGACTTCGGTCGGGAGCATGGCCGGACCTGCTGCGAAATTGTAGATCTTCATGGTTCTCTTTTCTCCTGAAAAGGTTTGAAATTAAGTGTTCTTATAATATACACTCAAAAAAACAGTTTTTCAATATTATTTTTTTGCCTCTGTTCCAATACCGGATTTTACGCTTCTTCTTTGGGATCGTCAGCAGAAGAGGTGCTGCGTTTCTTTTCAAACCGGTTTTCTGTGCCCTCCATAAGGCGTTTGATATTGCTGCGGTGGCGGTAAACGGTCACGGCGGCGATGATGCAGAAAAAGATCAGCACCGGCAGACTTCTGGCCGTCAGGCTGCCGATTTTGCCGAGGCGGAAGAAAAAGGCAGCGACGGGAAGGGCAGCGGCGGCGATGATGCTGGCAACGGAAACATAACGGGTGGCCAGAAAGAGGATCACCCACAACGCCAGGGCGCACAGCAGCGGCAGCGGAGCCAGGGCCAGAGCCGCTCCGGCGCCGGTGCTGACGCCTTTGCCTCCCTTGAACTTGAGATAAACGGGGAACATGTGACCGGCAATGGCGATGGCTCCGGCGGCGATGGCGATCCCGGCCTGTCCGGGCAGAAGCACCTGGGCCGCCAGAACGGGAATGGCGCCTTTGAGCAGATCAAGGACGAAGCAGATCTTTCCCTGAAGGGGACCCACGGCGCGGGTCACATTGGTCGCGCCCACGTTGCCGGAGCCGACTTTGCGGATATCCACACCGTGGAGTTTCCCGATGATGAGGGCAAAGGGGATGGCGCCGAAAAAGTAGGCAAACGCACAGACAGCTGCAGCAATAGCGATTTCCATGACAGAACCTCTCCTGTATTGATTATCCGACACTGGCGCCGGAAGCGATCTCACCGTCAACGGTGACCAGTTTCAGCTCTTTTCCGGCCTTGGCCGCCAGCAGCATGCCGCAGGAGTCGATGCCCCGGATCCTGGCCGGCTGCAGATTGGCCACGATGACGATGGTGCGTCCGATGAGGGACTCCGGCGTGTAGCTCTTGGCGATACCGGCAACGATCTGGCGGGGGACACCGCCCACGTCGATCTGCAGCTTGAGCAGTTTATCCGCTTCCGGAACAGCTTCTGCGGCAAGGATCTTTGCCGTTTTGAGTTCAGCTTTGAAGAAATCGTCGATGGTGATGAGATTGACAGGTTTTTCCTCTTTTTTGGCCTGTTTTTCCTTTTTGGGAGCGGGGGCGGCTTCACAGGCCTTTTCTTCCACAAGGATACGGGGGAAGAGGGGGTCTGTTTCCGTCATGATGCGTCCGGCAAGATCGCTTTCCTTTTTGGCCAGATCGGAGATGGCGCCCAGTTCTCCCTGGGCGTATCCCAAAATCCTGCCCAGCTGAGCCATTTTTTCGGGCATGACAGGTTCCAGCAGCACAGCCACCTGACGGAGCAGTTCTGCTGAGCAGTACAGCACCGTGTGGAGACGTTCTGTTTTTCCCTCTTTGGCCAGCACCCAGGGGGCGCATTTTTCCATATAGCGGTTGCCGGCACGGACAGCGCCGAGAACGGAGGCGATGCCGCTGTCAAGTTTCATATTGCTGAGGCTTGCCGCCATTTTTTCTGCGGCGTCGCGGACTGTGGCAAGAAGCTCTTCATCCTCCGGCTCCAGTTTGCCCGGCGCGGGAACAGGACCGTTTGTGGCGCGCAGAACAAGTTTGTTGACCCGGGAGACAAAGTTGCCCAGATCATTGGCCAGATCGCTGTTGTACCGTGAAATAAAGGTCTCTTCGCTGAAATTGGCGTCGTTGCCCAGGGTCATTTCAGAGAGCAGGAAGTAGCGGAAGGCATCCACCCCGGCCCGCTCGATCATGGCCATGGGATCGACCACATTGCCCAGAGATTTGCTCATTTTGGTATTGCCCGTCAGCCACCAGCCGTGGGCGAAGATGGTTTTGGGCATGGGCAGGCCCATGGCTTTGAGCATGGTGGGCC
This sequence comes from Lentisphaeria bacterium, assembly GCA_017508555.1. Classification (GTDB taxonomy): domain Bacteria; phylum Verrucomicrobiota; class Lentisphaeria; order Victivallales; family Victivallaceae; genus UBA1784. The sequence goes on along the minus strand of JAFVYP010000141.1, from coordinate 41,826 downwards.
AGTAAACGGAGTGGGTGGTGAGGATATCTTTGCCGATCAGCTGGCAGCTGGCAGGCCACCATTTGGCGAAGTTATCCGCATCCTGAAGATATCCCACGCCGGAGATATAGTTGATGAGGGCATCGAACCAGACATAGCAGACATAATCCTTGTCGAAGGGCAGTTCAATACCCCAGGCCAGACGGGATTTGGGGCGGCTGATGCAGAGATCGCCCAGCTCCTGACGCAGGAATCCCAAGGTCTCGTTGGCGCGGAACTCAGGCAGGATGAAATCGGGATGGGTTTTGATGTAGTCCACCAGCCAATCCCGGTACTGTCCCATTTTGAAAAAGTAGTTGGATTCCTGGATGGCTGTGACCTCCCGGCCGCATTCAGGACATTTGCCGTCCACCAGATCTTTTTCAGTAAAAAAGCGTTCATCGCCCACACAGTACCAGCCGGTATATTCCGCCCGGTAGATCTCTCCACGGTCGTACAGCTCCTGCAAGATGGTCTGGACGACTTTTTTGTGGAAATCCTGAGTGGTGCGGATGAATTTATCATTGGTTATGCCCAGTTTTTTCCAGAGTTCCTGAAAGCGCACCACGGTCTCGTCACAGTGGACCTGGGGATCCATATTGTTTTTGGCGGCGGCTTTTTCTACTTTCTGGCCGTGTTCATCTGTTCCGGTCAGGAAAAAGGTGTTGTCGCCGAGGGAACGGTGGAAACGGGCCAGCACGTCGGCCAGGATCGTGGTGTAGGCGTGACCGATATGAGGACGGTCATTGACATAATAAATCGGAGTTGTAACGTAAAATTTTCCGGTATCCATAACGTTATATCCTTTTTTTGTGAAGGTTTCAAAAAATATAATCGCTATAATTTACCGTGGAAACGTTCTTTTTTCAAGGAGAGTTTACAATAAAGATCCCTGAAAACGGCAGAACAGCGTTTTTTCTCCTGCCAGCCGGTCAGGAACGGAAAAGGAAACAGGATTTTCCGGAAGGGGGAGAAAGGGGGCAAACTGTTTTTCCGCGAAACGAAAGATGCCGGAGTCAGCATTCGGCCTTTTTTTCGCGATGTCATAACCCTTGTCGAGGCGAGTGCAAAAATAAAAAAAACGCAGAGCTTTTGAGGGCTCTGCGTTTTGAAATATTCTCTTTGTTCTGAGATCAGAATTAGAGCTTTTTGCCGTTGGCGTCGGTGACGTTGTTGGGAACCATGTAGTTGGCCATGTTGGTCTTCAGACCGACGCTCTCGAGGGTGAACCAGCCGTTGCCGGTGTGACCGGTGACGTGGCCGCCCTGATAGAGGATGTTACCGAAACCGGTGTGGTTGGGGTTACCGTTGTTGCTGCCGACGTTGATGGTACCACCGTTGTTACCGGTGAGGTCAGCGGAGATAGCGGAATCGGCGCGGCCGTAGATGTTGCTGTCGCCTTCGATCATGCCGCCGACGAAACCATAGCTGGCATTGGCAACGTTGTTGGTGTCACCGCTGGGACCATAGGTCAGACGGACGGTACCGGTACCGGCAGAGGTGGTGCTGGAGGGGCAGACGAAAACAGCATAGTCGGTCAGGAAGTCATTGGCACGGAGGATTTCCAGACCATTGTCACCGTTACCATTGGGCAGAACAGTGTTGGCGGTGTTGCCACCCTGACGGGCAGGTCCGCCGGGGAGCTTGTCGTTGAAGCTGGAGCTGTACAGTTTCATGGCGGTGCCGATCTGCTTCAGGTTGCTGGCGCAGTTGATGCGACGGGCACGTTCACGGGCCTGCTGCAGAGCGGGGAGCAGCATGCCGGCGAGGATCGCGATGATGGCGATGACGACGAGGAGCTCGATCAGAGTGAATCCACGACTTTTCTTCATTTTTTTAATCCTTTCGATTTCTTTTTTTTATTGATGACTTCTATTCAGAGCTCAATCCAAATAGCAATAATCATCATTAACTGTTCTCTATTATATTGATTTTTGCCTTATCTGCAAGAGCAGATCTGAAAAAAATTGAAAAAAAACAGAAAAGTTTCAAATTGTGAAACTTGCTTGTGTTGCGCTGCCGTACTTCAGTCAGCATAGGGGTCCAGCGCATCCCTGAGGGCATCTCCCAGCAGGTTGAGGGCCAGAACCAGAATGAACATGGCTCCTGAGGCGCCGGCCAGCTCCCACCAGACGCCGCGCCACAGGCGCTCCTGACCGTCGGAGATCATAACGCCCCAACTGGGCGCGCTCTGGACACCGAACCCCAGATAGCTGACGATGACTTCCAGCATGACCGAACCGGCAAAGGTCAGGGTAAAATAGATGATAGCCAGATGAGCGACATTGGGGAGGATGTGCCGGAAGATGATGATGTGATCCGGCACGCCTGCCACGCGTGCGGCTTCAACGAAGGCCCGGCGTTTGAGTTTCATGGTCTCTCCGCGGACCACCCGGCAGAGGGTGACCCAGCCTGTCAGACCCACAGCCGCATAGACGGCCAGCATGCCCGGTTCCACGTTGAGAAGCTCAGAAAAGGTATTGACCGCCTTCTGAAGCTCCGGAGAGAGATAGCCCCGGGAGACCAGCAGGGCAAAGGCGAGGATGAACAAAAGGGTCGGCATGCTGGCGATGGTGCTGTAAAGCCAGATGACAGCATCATCGGCCTTGCCGCCGTAAAAGCCGGAAATACATCCGAGGGTGACACCGATGGCAATGGTGATGACGCCTGAAATCACGCCGATCTTGACAGCGGTGGCGCTGGCGGCCAGACTGCGCAGCAGGACATCGCGTCCCTGATAGTCTGTTCCCAGCAGGTGTTTCCTGCCGGGGGGCGCAAAATGTGCCGCCGAGCCCTGTGCATAGACGGGAACAGTCCTGTTTTTCCGGCAGAGGATGCCGTGGAGTTCAAAGCCTGCAGCCGTCAGCAGATAGAGAGAGACCACCAGAAGAGAAAACAGCGCGGTTTTGTTTCTTTTGAATTTCGACCAGGCCAGTTCCCGGGGCGTCATTTGCGGTCTCCGCGTTTGAGGGCCACCTGGATCAGGGCGATGTCGATGGGGGTCACGCCGTCGATGCGTCCGGCCTGTCCCAGTGTGACGGGACGGAGTTTGAGCAGTTTCTGCCGGGCTTCGTTGCAGAGGCCCGGAAGGGCATCGTAATCAAAATCAGGCGGGATCGGCATATTCTCCTGATTTTCCCGGCGGGAGATCTCCTTTTCCTCCCGCTGGAGATAACCATCGTAACAGGCTTCGATCAGCACCTGCTGCGCGGCGCGTTTTTCAGGATCCCACTCCGGCAGAAGCTCTGCGGGGAAGGGAAGTTCGCCGCGGACATTTTCCTTCATCAGTTTCAGCCAGGTGAGAAGCGCTTTGCCCTTGTATCTGCGTTCCCGGCAGCACCGCAGCAGCTCCCTGAATTCATCATTGCGTTTTTTGAACTGCTGATATTTGGCTTCAGGCAGCAGGCCGTGCTGATAGGCAAATTCAGAAAGACGCACGTCAGCATTGTCCTGACGGAGCGTCAGACGGTATTCCGCTCTGCTGGTGAAAAGCCGGTAAGGCTCCACGATCTCTTTGGAGGTGAGATCGTCGATCATCACGCCGGTATAGGAGGAATCCCGTCCGGGAAAGACCGGCTCTTTGCCCATGGCGCAGCGGGCGGCGTTGAGACCGGCGATCAGTCCCTGAGCGGCGGCCTCTTCGTAGCCGCTGGTCCCGTTGATCTGTCCGGCGGTGAAAAGGTTTTCGTAGCGTTTGTTGCGCAGTGTTTTTTCCATCTGCGAGGGGGGCAGATAGTCATATTCGATGGCATAAGCGTAGCGGCTGATGACGGCATTTTCCAGTCCGGGCAGGGAATGGACCATTTTTTTCTGCACCTCCACCGGGAGACTGGAGGAAAATCCGTTGAGATAATACTCATCAGTTTCCGCCCCTTCGGGTTCCAGAAAGAGCAAATGCCGGGGGTGCTGGGGAAAACGGACGACTTTATCCTCAAAGCTGGGGCAGTAGCGTGTGCCGATCCCCTTGATAACGCCGCTGTACATGGGCGAAAGATGCAGGTTTTCATGGACGATCTTCGCCGTTTCGTCAGTGGTATAAAGCATGTGACAGGCAAGACTGCGGCGCCGGGCTTTGGGCAGTTCCGGGTGAAGATCTTTGCTCCAGAAACTGAATTCCTCCTGAGCCTCTTCCGAGTCCTGACGCTGAAGGGAGGAAAAATCAATGGATTTTTTCAGGATACGGGGCGGTGTGCCCGTTTTGAGACGTCCCACTTCAAGGCCCAGCTGATCTCTGAGTGCGGCCGAAAGATACGCTGCCGGAAAATCTCCTGCGCGTCCACCGGGAAAATTCAGCATGCCGTAGTGGAGTTTTCCGCAGAGGAATGTTCCCGTCGTCAAAACAACGCTTCTGCCGCGGATCTGGTCGCCGAACTGATTGGTGACGCCGGTGATCCTGCCGTTTTCAAGAATGAAACCAGTTCCTTCGCACTGAAGGATATCTATGCCCGGGGTCTGCTCCAGCAGAAGTTTCATGCCTCGCTGGTAGGCGGATTTGTCGCACTGGGCCCGGGGAGACCAGACAGCCGGTCCCTTGGTCCGGTTGAGCATGCGGAACTGGATGGCCGCCGCCTCCGTGACGATCCCCTGAAAACCGCCCATGGCGTCGATTTCACGGACGACCTGTCCTTTGGCGATACCGCCGATGGCCGGATTGCAGCTCATTTGAGCGATGTGATCCGGATTGAGAGTGAGGACCGCAGTCCGGGCACCCAGACGCGCTGCGGCCAGAGCCGCTTCGCATCCGGCGTGACCTGCGCCGACGACGATGACGTCATAGATATCCAAGATACGGACCTCTTATTTTTTCTTCTGCTGCTTGAGGAAGGCTTCGATAAAGGCATCGAGTTTGCCGTCCAGCACGCCGCCGGTATCGCTGGTTTCAAGGCCTGTGCGCAGGTCTTTGACCATCTGGTAGGGCTGAAGAACATAACTGCGGATCTGACTGCCCCAGCCGTTTTCCAGCTGTTCTCCGCGGGCGGCATCGGCGGCGTCTTTGCGTTTGGCCATTTCCTGTTCATAGAGTTTGGCTTTCAGCATCTTCATCGCGGTTGCCTTGTTTTTGTGCTGGGAGCGTTCATTCTGGCAGCAGACCACGATCCCTGTGGGGATGTGGGTGATACGAACGGCACTGTCAGTGGTGTTCACGTGCTGACCACCGGCACCGCTGGCCCGGTAGGTGTCAATGCGCAGATCACACTCTGCCACTTCGATATCAATATCGTCATCCAGCTCCGGAAAGACCTCCACAGAGCAGAAACTTGTGTGGCGTCTGGCATTGCTGTCAAAGGGGGATATGCGCACCAGACGGTGGACGCCGCTTTCACCTTTGAAGTAACCGTAGCTGAAATCACCCATGACATGCAGCGTGGCGCTTTTGACGCCGGCCTCTTCACCGGGCTGCATGTCGATGATCTCATCTTTCCAGCCGCGGCGCTCAAAGAACATTCGGTACATACGCAGGAGCATGCTGGCCCAGTCGCAGGACTCGGTGCCGCCGGCTCCGGCGTGGATGGAAAAATAGAAGTTGTTGCGGTCGAAACGGCCGGAAAGGAAACTGACGATCTCCAGTTTGTCCATATCCTTCTGCAGCTGCGTGTAGGCGCTGTCGGCTTCGGCGAGAAAATCCCCGTCTTCTGCGGCCAGTTCCAGCATGGTGGAGTAGTCCTCGATGGCGCTTTCCAGTTTACGGAAGGGTTCCAGCACGTTGCGGCAGCTGGAAAGTGCTGCAACTGTGGTCTGCGCGGACTCCTTGTCATTCCAGAAATCAGGCGCGGACATCCTGGCTTCAAGAGAGGCCAGTTCTTCTGTCCGGTCGTCAATTTTAAGAAACCCGTGCAGATGAGCGATCCGTCCGGCCAGCTCTTTTGCACCGTTTTGGAGTTCGTCTATTGTCATCATTTTTGTGCAGCCCTGAATTTCCACATATCATCGAGAAGGCGCTGGATATCCTCCAGACAGGCGCCGCAGGCGCCGCCGGCCTTGCAGTAGTTGGTGACCTCTTCAGCCTGATGAAGATCGTTCTCTCTGGCTATTTTGAGGATCTTGATATCCGTGATGCCGAAACAGTTGCAGATCAGGCGTCCTTCGTGGTCGTCATCGCCGGCCAGAGGATTTTCGATGCCTTTGTATTTGGCGATAGCGGCCTGAAGGGCCTCCATGCCCATAACGGAACAGTGTTTCTTGGCTTCGGGCAGGTCGCCCAGCACATAAACGATATCCTGGTTGGTGACTTTTTCAGCCTCTTCGATGGTCATGCCCTTGACGATCTCCGTCAGGGCGGAGCTGGAGGCGATGGCGCTGGCGCAGCCGAAAGTACGGAACTTGACATCGGCGATCTTGCCGTTTTCATCCAGCTTGAAGGTCAGTTTGAGCGCATCACCGCAGGCGGCATTGCCCACTTCTCCCACGCCGTCGGGATTTTCCACTTCGCCCACGTTCCGGGGATTCATGAAGTGGTCCATTACTTTATCTGTATATTTCCACATGATGTATTTTCCTCAAATATCAAACACGGCCAGTTCTTCTTTGACCTTCTGAGCCACGATTTTGGCGGTATCGGCCACGGCCAACAGTTCGGCATCGCGGCAGTTCCGGCGTTTGAACTCCACCTGTCCGGCCTCCAGGGTCTTGGGGGAGACGACGACCCGCAGGGGGATCCCCAGCAGATCGGCGTCGCTGAACATGAAACCGGCCTTTTCGCCACGGTCATCGTAGAGGACTTCCACGCCCAGTTTTTCCAGTTCGGCAGCGATGGCTTCTGCGGTTTCAGCCACACCGGGTTTGTTGGGGTTGAGGGCGCAGACCTGGACCTGCCACGGCGCAATGGACATGGGCCAGACGGGACCGTAATCGTCATGGGAATACTCCACCACAGAGGCCATGGCACGGCCGACGCCGATACCGTAGCAGCCCATGACCATGGGAGCGCTTTTGCCGTTCTGGTCAAGATAATTGCATCCCATGCTGGCGGAATATTTCGTTCCCAGCTGGAAGATGTTGCCGACTTCGATGCCCCGGAGCATCTCAAGGGGGGCTCCGGTCTTGGGGCAGGGATCTCCGGCACGGACTGTGGCGATATCGGCCACGATATATTCCACGCCTTCCAGATCCCGGTCGGCGTTGAAGTTTTTATAGTGATAGCCGTCGTCGTTGGCGCCGACGACCAGATTGGAGCTTTCCAGCGCGGAACGGTCGAGGACGACTTTGACCTTTTTGCCCTTGATGCCGATGGGACTGGCATAGCCGGGGACCGCACCCGCATCGAGGATGGAACGGTCATCGGCAAATTTCAGTTCGCTCACCTTCAGCAGATTGCTCAGCTTGCTTTCGTTGACTTCAAAATCTCCGCGGATCATGGCGAAGATCAGCTCTCCCGTCGCAGCATCGCAGTAGAAAACCGCTTTGCCGGTATCTTTGGCTTCCACACCCAGGAACGTGGCGACCTCTTCAATGGTCTTGCATCCGGGGGTGGCTACTTTTTCCAGGGGGAGGGCGGGCTGTTTTTCAAACTTCCAGGCGGCAGTGGCGATCTCTCTGTTGGCCCGGTAGCTCTTGTCGGGAGAGACGAAAAGCGTATCTTCTCCGCAATCGCAGACGGCCATGAACTCGTGGGAGACTTTTCCACCCATCATGCCGGAGTTGGATTCGATGCTCAGCACATTGTTCAAACCGATGCGTTTGAAGATGCGCTCATAGGCTTCGTGGGCGCGGACATAGTATTTTTCAAGATCGGCCTGATCGGTGTGGAAGCTGTAAGCATCCTTCATGGTGAATTCTCTTGTACGGATCAAACCGGCACGGGGACGGGCTTCGTCCCGGTATTTGGTCTGGATCTGATAGAGCATCACCGGCAGCTGCTTGTAACTGTTGACCTCCGTGCGGACGAGGGCGGTGACGCACTCTTCGTGGGTCATGGCCAGCAGCATGGGCTTGTCGTTGCGGTCGGAAAAACGCAGCAGCTCCGCGCCGACGACGCCGTAACGTCCGGATTCCTCCCACAGCTCAGCGGGCAGGACAACGGGCATGAGGATCTCCTGACCTTCAATGCGGTTCATCTCTTCACGGATGATGCGCTCGATCTTTTCCACGATGCGCTTTCCGGCGGGCAGCAGATCGTAGATACCGGCGGAAACAGGACGGATATAACCGCCCCGGATCAGAAATTTATGACTGTCGGTCTTGGCATCCTTCGGAACCTCCTTGAGGCGGCGTCCGACCATTTTACTCATTTTCATCATTTTCAAGATACTCCGTTGTTATACCATAATAATATATATATATTGATATCAAAGAAAAGCAAGGGCAAGGGCCATCAGAAACATACCCGATATGATCCCGTACAGCGTCAGATGGGGACGCCCGAACTTCTGCGCCATGGGGAGCAGGCCGTCAAAGGTGACGAAAACCATGATCCCTGCCACAGCTCCGTGGATCACCGGCAGCGTTGCCGGAATACTTTTGATAAGCGGCATCAGCAGCAGCCAGCCCAGGATCGCTCCCGCCGGGTCGGCAAGACCTGTCAGAGAGGCGATGAGAAAGGCCTTTTTTCTGCTGCCTGTTGCATAATAAACAGGCACAGAGACAGCAATGCCTTCGGGAATGTTGTGCAACGCCATGGCCAGCGCTACGGGAATACCCAGTTCTGCGCTCTGGATACCGGAGGCAAAGACCGCGATCCCTTCCGGAAACTTGTGCAGGACCATGGCCAGAGCTGTGATGAAACTCATGCGGCCCAGATCTGCCGGAAGATTTTCCTTTTCCAGCTCTTCAATGCGGCGGGTCTGGTGGGGATTGATGGTCTCCGGGACCATTTTGTCGATCAATGCCGCAATGAGCATACCGCCGAAAAAGGCGGCCATGCCGATCAGCTGTCCCGGCGTTTTACCCAGAAGCTCACCCAGCGCTTCGTTGGCATCCGCCAGAAGGGAGACAAAGGCGATATAGACCATCACACCGCCGGAAAGACCCAGCGCGGCCGAAAGGAGGGCCGTGTTGGTCCGTCTGGCGGTGAAGGCCGCCGCCGCTCCGATGACGGTGGCTCCGCCCGCAAGGGTGGTGAGCAAAAGGGCGCCGGGAACTGATCCGTTCATAAAAGGACTCCGCCGGGTTTATCAGAAACCGGAGGCGCTTTCGACGAATTCGGCATGCAGTGCGATCTGCGCATCGGCAAAAGCGCTGCGCTCAATGACGAACTGCATGTTGACCTGACGCATGCACTGGTCGAGTGCCAGCACGTTGATACCGGCTTTGGCCAGCGCGCCCGCCGCTCTGGAAAGAAATCCCGGCAGCTTCATGTTGGAGCCCAGCACCGAGACGATGGCCACTTCGCAAGTGGAAATCTTGGCGGAGGGGAAGACCGTTTTCAGTTCTTCGATGCAGGCCGTGAGGCCGCTCTGACGGGTGGAAACATAATGGGTGATCGTGTTGGCGTTGGTGTTTTTGGCAATGTAGCTCACCTTGTGATCCGCAAAACTCGTCATCAGTTTGTAGTCGTAACCGCTGACGCCAACCATTTCAGGATCGAAGACTTCAATGGCAATGAGATCCTGTCTGCCGCAGATCATATCCACCCGGGGTTCGGGGGAGACATAGGAGCGGCTGATAAGCGTTCCGGGGTGTTCCGGATCAAAAGCGTTTTTGACGCGGATGGGAATGTTGTGCAGCTCCATGGCTTTGGAGGCCTTGGGATGGATGGCTTCCATGGCCATATCCGAAAGCTGATCGGCGATGTCAAAGTTGGTGTGGCCGATAATGCGCACCTTGTCTGCTCCGATGAGCTTGGGGTCACCCGTGGACAGGTGATACTCTTTGTGGATGACTCCTTCGGCAGCTTTGGTGACGACGGCCAGTTTGCTGAACGTGATCTCGCTGTATCCTCTGTCGAACCGGGCCATGACGCCTTCGGCGCATTTGGCATAACCGGTGACAATGGGCATGCAGGTCGAAAAATCAAGACCTTCCATGTGGCGGCTGATGTTGTCCTCCATGCTGCCGGTATCGTGATCTCTCCAGCCGGAAAGATCGACGAAAACGGCCTTGACACCGTGCTTGTGCAGGATGTTCACGGAGTTGAATGCACTGTGGGCCTCACCGATGGAAGAGAGCATTTCACGGGCGGCGGGAAGATAATTTTCCTTCTGGAAATGTCCGAAACTGCTCAGTTTGGAAAGATGGAGCAGGCAGGATTTGGCGCCGTCCATACGTTCGTTGACAAATTTATCAGCCTTGTCCACATCCAGTCCCAGATTGGAAAATCCCCGGTTGATGGCGAGCATTTCCGCACGGGTGGCTTCCAGTTTTTCCTGCCAGGCTTCGTTGTCTCCGGAGGCAAAGGCTCCGTAGATACCGGGCGCGCCGGTCTTTTTGTTTTCAAGAAGAAGATTGGTGATGCCGCCGTAAGCGGACACGACAAAAATGCGGTTGTAGAGTTCTGTTGCTTTGCGCTTGCCGATGATGATGTTGTTCATCAGTTCATCGAAGCGGCTCATACTGGTTCCGCCGATTTTTTCGACTGTATGCTGTCCCATATCGTTTTACTCCTTGTTCCGGAATTAGAGGTCTTCAATGCGCATGAGTTTGACGGGCGACTGGTTGATGGAAAGAACACCGATCTCTGCCAGAGCTGCGTTCATCTGGTTTTCCGGCGCCGGGTGGGTCAGGATGACCAGAGAAACAGAGTGGGCCTCCGTCTTGGTCTCATGCTGGATCAGACTGGAAATACTGATGTTTCTGTCGGCCAGGATCTGGGTGATGGAGGCGATGACGCCGGGACAATCCTTGACTTCCAGACGAAGATAATATCTTGAAGTGATGTCCTTCATGGGAAGGACCTGTTCAAACTGCGCTCCGGGACGGAAGGCCGGAATACGGCGTTTGGCACCGGTTTTCAGGTTGAGGGCAGCGTCGATGATATCGGCAACCACGGCACTGGCAGTGGCGCTGCGTCCGGCTCCGCGGCCGTAGAAGAGGGTCTGGCCCACGTTGTCGCCTTCGACCATGACGCCGTTGAAGACGTCGGAGATATTGGCAAGAAGGGAGTCTCTGGGGATCAGCGTGGGATGAACACGCATCTGGACTTTGCCCTCATCGTTCTTGATGACGCCCAGCAGCTTGATCCGGTAGCCCATCTCCTGGGCATAGACGATATCGCGGCTGTCCAGATCGCGGATGCCTTCCACGTGGACGGGATCAAGGCCGAACCATTTGCCGAAGGCAAGGGAGCCCAGGATCGCTGTTTTGTGAGCGGTATCGAAACCGTCGATATCCAGAGAGGGATTGGCTTCGGCGTAACCCAGTTTCTGGGCATCGGCCAGAACGCTGGCAAAATCGGCATTTTCCCGTTCCATGCGGGTGATGATGTAGTTGCAGGTACCGTTCATGATGCCGTAGATGCGGCGGATCCTGTTGGCGGCCAAACCTTCGCGCAGGGACTTGATGATAGGGATACCGCCGGCAACGCTGGCCTCGTAGCAGAGGTCGGAATCAGATTTTTCCGCCGCGGCAAAAAGCTCTTCCCCGTGGAGTGCCAGCAGCGCCTTGTTGGCTGTGACGACGGCCTTGCCGTTGTTGAGGGCATCGAGGATGAATTTTTTGGCAACAGTCGTTCCGCCGACGAGTTCAACGACGATATCGGCGTCCTTGATGGCTTCAGCTGTGTTGGTGGTGAGGATGCCGTCGGGGATCTTGATACCGCGGTCTGTGGTGATATCCAGATCGGCAATATGTTTCAGGTTGAGTTTCACATTGCTGCGGCGTGTGATGACTTCGCTGTTGTTGAGCAGAATATCGGCAACACCCGCGCCAACGGTTCCAAATCCGATAATAGTGACATTGTATTCTTCAGGCATGATGACCTCCCGTTTTTTTGCACTCAAAATTCTAAAAAAATCTATAATCTTTATAATATAGCATTACTCTTTGAAAATTAAAATACTCTCTGTGAAAAACAGAGAATTTTTAGTGCTTTTTTTCATTTTTTCTTGAATAATCTTTTTTTCAGGTTAAATTAAAGATGGTCAACCAATGGAGTTTTATCATGGAATTAGCTGATTTTGCCATAAGCCGTCTGGGCAATGCTTCTTTGCCTTCGCCTCTTGTCAATCACGTTTTTGTGGACGATGATGCCCGGGTCTGTTACGATACGGATGCAGAAACGGTTGCCCGTTATATTAAAGAGGGCAAACCCATTCCCTCTTTTGAACGGGCCGGTGCCAGGGCGAAGATCTTCCATGATCCGGCCTGGAGCAAAGCCGCCATCCTGACGGCGGGAGGACTTTGTCCCGGCCTCAATGAGGTGGTCAAATTTCTGACGCTGACGCTGATGAACCGTTACAAGGTGCCTGTTGTTTACGGCATCCAGTACGGTTACAAGGGGCTTAATCCCGTCAACCGTCTTTCGCCCATCATGCTGACGCCTGAAATGGTCGATGCCATCCACGAGCAGGGCGGAACGATCCTCGGCTCATCCCGGGGAGAGGAGGATACGGGCATCATCGTCGATACCCTGGCCCGCATGAATATCAATATGCTTTTCTGCATCGGCGGAGACGGTACGAGCCGCGGCGCCCACGATATCGCTATGGAGATCAAGCGCAGAGGTCTGGCAATCAGTGTGATCGCCATTCCGAAAACCATTGACAATGATATCAGTTTTATTGACAAATCCTTCGGATTTTCCAGCGCGGTTCTGGCCGCCGGACCGGTGGTCACCTGCGCCCATACGGAGGCCAAAGGCGCCTACAACGGCGTGGGACTTATCAAAGTCATGGGACGGGATTCCGGATTTATTGCCGCTTATACCACACTGTCAAATCCCTTTGTCAACTACTGTCTTGTGCCGGAGCGCCCCTTTACCCTTGATGGGGATAGTGAAACGGCGCTTCTGCCGCATCTTGTCAAGCGTCTTGAGGCCAAGCATCACGCTGTTATTCTGGTGGCAGAGGGGGCCGGACAGGATCTTTTCGCCTCCCAGTCCAATCAGCGGGATGCCTCCGGCAACAAGCTGCATCAGGATATCGGACTTCTGCTCAAAGATGAGATCACCAAATACTGTAAGAAACACAATGTTCCGCTGACGCTCAAATATTTTGATCCCGGTTACACCATCCGCAGTGTCAAGGCGGAGGGCGAGGATGCTGTTTTCTGCTCCATGCTGGCCAACGGAGCGGCCCATGCGGCCATGTCCGGCAGGACAGATATGATGATCGGTCACTGGAGCGGAGCCTTCACCCATGTTCCCATTGCGCTGGCCACCAGCGCCCGCAAGAAACTGGATCTGGGCAGCCCCTTGTGGAGTACTGTCCGTGATATGACTGTTTTCTGATCCGGATTCCCCGGGCAGTTGTCCGGGGAGGGGTATCTCTTTATTCCGGAACGTTTTCCAGCAGATAGAGAAACGGGGGGAGGAATGTCGCCGCTTTGGCCGGTCCGATCCCTTTGATTTTTGCCATGGCCTCTTCGGCCGTTTTGGGGCGGATGCGGATCAGATCATCCAGGGTATCATTGCTGAAAATGACATAAAGGGGGACTTTGCGTTCCTCTGCGATCCTCCGGCGCAGTTCGTAAACGAGGCCGCGCAGATCCGTGGGCGCATGGACTTCCGGCGGCGGCGGAACGGGCCGGGCCGGGGCGCTTTTTCTGCTCCTGGAGGGGCGTGAAGTCTGCGGTGAAAGAAATTCATCGGTCAGCAGGGCGCCTGTTCCTCTCAGGACGGCTTTGCCGCTGCCGGAAACGGCGACACAGGGATATCCGTTGCGGTCGATCCGTTTGATGTAACCGTTGCGTTCAAGGATCTTGATGCCGTCCAGAACATTTTTTTCTTTCAATGTGTTCAGCTGTCCGTAAACGGGAGAGGATTGAAAACGCTCCACGCTCTCATCACTGGAACCTGTCAGGATCTTTGCCAGTTTGGAGGCGCCGATACGGCTGTCAAAACAATCCGCGCCCCGCAGAATGGGCAGGAGCAGGCCCAGTTCTTCTGCTGAGGCTTCGTGGAGAGCGCCGGCTCTGGCGCTCTCTTTTTCGCAGATATCGCAGGAGCCGCAGTTCCAGTGTGTGACATCTTCTCCAAAGTAGGCCACAAGGGTTTTCTGGCGGCAGGCAGAGCTTTTAGCGTAATTGATGACCTCATCCAGACGGGTCATTTCGTATTCCAGTTTTTCGGAAAGAGCCTCTGCATCCAGCTCCACCTCTTTTTTTTCCGGATCAAGCAGCTCGATCGCTCTGCCGGAAAAGGCGGGCGTCCACTCCAGCACATCGCCGTTGAGGGCGTTGAGAACTCTTCTGACCTGTTCCACAGAAAGACCGCTTGCGGCGGCCAGCTCATCCAGCGCATAGACTTCACTGCGGGTCAGGGCCTCTTTGTAGCGCAGCACGCAGCGGCTGATGAAACGGGAGCGCTGGGTGCTTTCCTGCTGATGGATGATCCGCAGAGAGTCCGGATCTTTGAGAAAACGCATGCTGCCGGAACTGCGGTGACTGGAACGGGCGACAAGACCGGCTTTTTCCAGCACGCTCAAGGCGGCAGAAATCTGTCCGGATTTGGCAGATAGAGGGCCTTCGAGAGAGGTCAGTGTGATTTCCAGCTCCCGGCTCTGCTGCGCCTGGGACATGGACCGCAGCCGCGCATAGAGACGGCGGATCAGGTCCGGCGGAGGATTGCTCAATTCAATGAGAAATTTCTGGATATATCTGTCTGCGTAGCTGAAAAGCAGAACGCAGTTGGCCTGTTTGCCGTCACGTCCGGCGCGTCCGGCCTCCTGGTAGTAGGCTTCCAGGGAGCCGGGCAGCTGGTAGTGGATGACGTTCCGTACATCAGGACGGTTGATCCCCATGCCGAAAGCATTGGTGGCCACAAGGACGGGAGCCTCTTCCGTCATAAAACGCTCCTGCGCCTGATTGCGTTCGGCATCGCTCATGCCTGCGTGGTAAGAGATCACCTCCAGCTTGCCTGAAATATCCTCCACGGCCTGACGGGTGGCCGCATAGATGATGGTGGTCTCTTT
The DNA here is from genome assembly GCA_017508555.1 of Lentisphaeria bacterium. Classification (GTDB taxonomy): domain Bacteria; phylum Verrucomicrobiota; class Lentisphaeria; order Victivallales; family Victivallaceae; genus UBA1784. The sequence continues at coordinate 26,806 of JAFVYP010000141.1, read as the reverse complement.
TTTTTCTATATACCGGCGCAGCGCGGCGATCTTATCGGCATCGCCGTGGCACTCGATCACTTTGAAAGAGAGGTTGTTTCTGCGGAATCCCTTGGTGAGCATCCGCATCTGTGGACGGTGCAGCTGTTTTTTGATATCATCGCGCACAACACTGGTGGCTGTGGCGGTGAAGGCGCAGACCTGGGGAATGTGGAATTGATCTGCGGCCTCTCCGATCCTGCGGTAAGCTGGACGGAAATCATGTCCCCATTGGCTGATACAGTGGGCCTCGTCCACCACCAGCAAGTCAGGAGGGGTTTCTGCAAGGAAGTTTCTGAAAACGTCCGTGTGGAAACGTTCAGGGGCCACATAAAGCAGTTTGATCTCTCCGCTTCTTGCTGCCCGGATGATCTCCAGCTGGGTCGGAAAACTGACTGTACTGTTGATGTAAGCTGCCGGGATCCCCCGGTTTGTCAGGGCATCCACCTGATCTTTCATCAGGGCGATCAGCGGAGAGGCAACAATGGTATAACCGCTTTTGAGAACTGCCGGAAGCTGGTAACAGAGGGATTTGCCTGCGCCTGTGGGCATGATGACCCCGAGGTCCTCTCCTGAAAGGATCTGCTGGACGATCTCTTCCTGAAAATCCAGAAAACGGTCATGGCCGAAGTAGCTGCGCAAAGCCTCCTGCGGTGTCATTGTTCCTCCCTGAATCGTGATGCGCTGCTGTCAGGAAAACGGACAGCTTGTTTACCTTTGCTGCCCGTCCTGCCCTGCGCGCCTTGCAGACTTTTTTACGGCATGGCGCGCAGATCGTGTTTGAGCCGGAAAATCTTGCCCCGGGGAATTGTGACGGGGCAAGAAGGCCCTTTTACAGTTCTGTCATGCCCCGGAAAGGGCATGACAGTTACTCATGCGGCGGATATTTTATCTGTCCACGCGGGCGCCGCCGCCCTTCATCATCTTAAAGACTTCCTCTTTGACCGCCATGGTGGTATCTCCCGGTGTGGTCATGGCCAGAGCGCCGTGAGCAGCACCGCAGTTGACGGCAAAGTCGATGCCTTCTCCTGAAAGCAGTCCGTAGATGAGGCCGGAAGCGAAGCTGTCGCCGCCGCCTACGCGGTCGAAGATCTCAAGATCAGGACGGTGGATGGCCTCTGCAAAATTTCCATCACAGTAGGCAATGGCACCCCAGTCGTTGACTGAAGCTGATTTGACCGCGCGCAGCGTGGTGGCAACCACCTGGAAATTAGGATAGCTCTTGACGGCTTCACGGATCATGGCTTTGAAATTGGCTGTGTCCAGTTTGCTCAAATTGGCATCCACACCGGCGACCTCAAAACCGAGACTGGCGGTGAAGTCCTCTTCGTTGCCGATCATAACGTCCACGTATTTGGCGATCTCGCGGTTGACTTCGCGGGCCCGTTCGACGCCGCCGATGCTCTTCCAGAGGCTGGCCCGGTAATTTAAGTCGTAACTGGTGACCGTTCCGTATTCTTTGGCTTTTTTCAGCGCTTCGATGGCAACGGCACTGGTGCTGTCAGAGAGCGCTGCAAAGATGCCGCCCGTATGGAAATGACGGACTTTGTATTTGCCGAAGATCTCATCCCAGTCAATATCGCCGGGTTTGAGCTGAGATACAGCCGTGTTACCCCGGTCGCTGCAGCTTTTGGCTCCGCGGCATCCGAAACCGCGCTCCACAAAGTTCAGTCCGTTGCGGACTGTTCTGCCGATCCCGTCATAGGGGACCCATTTGATGAAGCGGGTGTCAACGCCTCCCTGAAGGATAAAGTCCTCCACCAGACGGCCCACCGGATTGTCGGCAAAGGCGGTCACGACTGCGGCTCTGAGACCGAAACAACGGCGCATGCCGCGGGCCACATTGTACTCGCCGCCTCCCTCCCAGACGTCGAAACGGCGCGTCGTGTGGATACGCCCTTCGCCCGGATCAAGGCGGAGCATGACTTCTCCGAGACTTAAAATATCATAAGCACACTCTTGGGAATTGAGGTATTTCAGCATGAGGTCAACTCCTTGAAAAAAGTTCAGAATTTGTTTTTGAGTGCAACGGCATCCTTGACCGTTTTGCGGATACCTTCCCAGTCACCGGCGGCAATGGCGTCGGCTTTGCCCAGCCAGGTGCCGCCCACAGCGACGACCTCTTTGATGGCCAGGTAATTTTCCACATTGGACGTGGAAACGCCGCCCGTGGGCATGAAACGGACGCCCAGATGTTTGTAGGGGGCGATCAGGGATTTGAGCATGGCAACGCCGCCAGCTGCTTCCGCCGGGAAAAATTTGAGGAAACGGCAGCCCAGCTCCATGGCCTGCTCGATCTCAGAAGGCGTGCAGACACCGGGCGCGAAGGCGAAATTCTGTTCCACTGCACTGCGGACCACGGTGGGATTGAAGCCCGGGGCCACTGCAAATTTTGCCCCCGCGTCAAAGGCCCGTTTCAGATCAGCCGTGTTGAGGATCGTTCCCGCTCCCAGATAGAGTTCCGGAAAACGCTTCGCCGCCTCTTTGATAATGGATTCAGCCGCCGCTGTACGGAATGTGATCTCCGCCGCAGGCAGACCGCATTCGGCCAGCAGTTCGCACATTTTAAGACCGGAGTCCAGGTCGTTCAGAACGAGGACCGGGACGATTTTGATTTCCGCAAGTTTGGCACTTGCTTCGCTGCAAAGATCCTGAAAACTCATGATGTTTTTCCTTTATAGGTAACTGCCCGTCCGGGCGTTTTTGAAATAATGAAAACCCCGGGGCTTTTATGCGGAATGCACCGGATAAACACAAATCAAACTTTGTGTTCCCGGCTGCGGCATAAAGCTCCTTTCCGGTGTTTGGATTCGGATTATTTTGCGTCGGCGATCCCCCGGAGGAAGTATCTCTTGAAGAAACGTTCCGGATCCAGAGAGCGCTTGGCATGACGCAGATTTTCTTCGTTCATATCCTGTTCTCTGTTCATGAATTTGGCCTTGCCGCGCAGGGCGATGGCCAGCTGCCAGGTGAGCGTCTGCGATGCCCCCTTGACGGAGTGTTCCGCCTTTTCAAAGTGGATGTCCACCGTATCCGACGGCAGCAGGCTGTAAACAGAAAAACCGGCAGGATATCCGCGTTCGGCATAGAGAATGATGCCGCCGAGGCCCAGCTCTTCCCAGTTGGCCCAGGCCCGTTCCAGCGCCAGCGCCTCCTCATCGAGAAATTCACACTGGACCAGACGGGAGTTGAGTTCCGCCGCCAGCTTGGATACCACAGGCAGGGATTCTTTGGTGATGGGATGCACTTCCGCATAGGGCCAGGCCGCCTGGAACTGCTTCACCAGGTTGTGTTTCTTGCGGAGCTTGGGACCGGTGAATGTGGCGATCTTTTCAATGGAAAAGAGATAGTCGATGGCACCTTCATCGTACTCGATCTCAAAAAATGTATCGCAGTCGGGGTGCTTGTCGAGAAATTCTTCGGGAACGTCGTAAACACCGCCGTCCGTCAGGCCCTCTTTGACAAAGGCATCACTGATCTTTTTGAGCGTGGCCGGATCTGTCCACTCGCCGATGGGGTAGTGGATGGACCGGGCAACGCGCTCATAGACTACCAGACGGCCGCCGATCTCGATGAACTCAATGCCGTAGGGCTGCTGATACATGAAAATATTGGGAAAACTGCACTCACAGCTCTGACTTGCCATCAGGGCAAGTTTGCTGTCGAAAAGCGGTCTGTCCGTGATTTCCACAGGACGGAGTTTGGAAAAATCGATCTTCATTTTACCTTGAGATTATAAAAACCAAATATTATCACCCTGAAGCATGACACCGGTTCCTTTGACCACCGCATCCAGGGGATTTTCGGCGATAAAGACCGGCAGTTCAGTCTCTTCAGACAAAAGTTTATCCAGACCGGAAAGCATGGCGCCGCCGCCGGCCAGCATGATGCCCCTGTCGATCAGATCCGCCGCCAGGTCGGGATGACACTGGTCAAGGGTCGATTTGACCGCTTCAACGATCTTCCAGACAGGCTCCTGAAGGGCCAGACGGATCTCCGACGCAGAAATACGGACCGTTTTCGGGATCTTGTTGGTTATATCCAGTCCCTTGACATCCAGCGTCTCTTCATCTTTGACAGGATAAGCGCTGCCGAGTTTGATCTTGATCTGTTCGGCGGAGAGTTCTCCGATCAGCAGCCCGTGGACCTTTTTCATGTGCTGGGTGATCGCTTCGTCAAAGTCATCGCCGCCCGTACGTTCGCTCTTGGAACTGACGATACCGGCCAGGGAGATCACCGCCACTTCTGTCGTGCCTCCGCCGATATCCACGATCATGTTGCCCGCAGGTTCCGAAACCGGCAAGCCCACGCCGACAGCCGCCGCCATAGGCTCGTGGACAAGGACGACCTCTCCGGCCCCGGAGTGTTTGGCGCTGTCCTCTACGGCCCGATGCTCCACCTCAGTGATCCCCGTCGGGACCGCGATCAGCACCTTCGGCGACAGGATCTGACGGTACCAGGGCACTGAACGCATGGCTTTTTTGATAAAATAACGCAACATCGCTTCGGTGATCTCAAAGTTGGCGATCACGCCGTCGCTCATGGGACGGATGGCTTTGATGTTGCCCGGCGTCTTTCCAAGCATCTCTTTGGCCTCACTGCCCACGGCAATGATCTTTTCGTTTTTGGTATTGATGGCGACTACGGAGGGTTCCGCCAGCACGACACCGCGGTCTTTTACAAAAACCAGACTGTTGGCCGTGCCCAAGTCGATACCGATATAGGTCGAAAACAGCTTTGAAAGATCTATAAAGCTCATTTTTTTTGCCTGTTCTGTTACAAGTTTATATTTATATACAATCCTTATTACAATAATATGAAAATGCCTTTTTTACAAGTCAGCCTGTGGTTTTTCTTGCAAAAAAGTGCAAAATATTATGGATGTATATTCAAAAGTTCTGTTCCCTATAGGGGTTTATAAATTATAAAACCTAAAAAATACTTCGCTTTTCTCTAAATGGGGTGGGGTGCGGGGTGGGGAAAAACCTCTTTTCCCGCGAAAAGAAAGATAACGGAGCCGACGTTCGGCCCCCTCCCCGCGATACCATCGACCCTTGTCGGGAACAAAGCCTATTCAAAAAAGGTTCAAAGGCCCAGCCAGGAGGCGACTGTGCCGCCCATGACGGCGTCACGGGTCTCCTGATCCGCGCCGACCTTGCGCAGGATCTGCTCATAATGGAGTTTTCCGTCCGTCTGGATGGACGGGATCTTGACATAACAGTCAGAGCCGAATACGAGTTTTTTGAAGTGTTTGGCGTTGTCCCGGCAGAGGATCACCCAGGGCGCCAGCAGCTGGGCCAGTTCGTTGGCGGAAAGTCCCATCCAGCTGCCGGAACCGGCAAGATCCGCATAGACGTTGTCGTGCATTTTGATCATTTCAGCAGCCTGGACGCGCCAGAAAGTCGTCCCCAGATGCGCGATGACGATTTTGAGTTTCTGGAAGGAACGGGCCGGCCGGTCCAGATTGATGGGGTTCATGTTTTTGAGGATCGGTCTGCGGCTGCGCATATCCTCTTCGTTGGGACGGTAGTTCCCCGTGTGGAACAGGATCGGCAGTCCCAGCTTTTCGCACTCTTCGTAGAGCGGCATGTAAAGATCATGGTCATACTCGTAGTAGGGATAGATGCACTTGACGCCTTTGGCGCCTCTGTCCACCAGACGGTGCAGTTCGTCCAGATCCACGGGTTTATCCCACAGATCCAGCTTGACCAGAGGAATGAGGACGTCCTTGTACTCGTTGCAGTAGTCGATCACCTGATCGTTGGGCAGAAAATCATGTCCCCCGTAGTGAAGGCCGCCGGACATGGCTGCACGGCAGTTGTTTTTTTCGCAGTTGGCCACAAAGGCCTTGACTTCTGCCGGATCTCCGGAATTGAAATGAGCGTGAAAGTCGATAATCATAAAGAATCCTCCTTATATGAAAAATTTTTCAAGAACTTTTTTGTTGAAAGGGACATCCAAACCGTATTTTTCAGCTTTGGCACAGATGGTTCCGGCAAAGGCATCCACCTCTGTCCTGCGTCCGGCAAGAACGTCCTGAAGCATGGAGGTTTTGACATGTCCGGGCATTTCAAGAATGACTTTGACTGCATCGGCAACCATTGTTTCCGTACCGGAGATGTTTTCCATGCGGGCGATCCGGACGGCCTCCTCCATCAGCTCCGCGGCAAAAGCCATCAGCTCAGGGCTTTTCTGCATGGTTCCGTAATCGGCACCGAAGAAAGCCTGGGTTTGATTGACACCCACGTTGAGGACAAATTTGCGCCACATGGCCGAATGGATATCTGCCGGAAGTTCCGTGTTGACCCCGGCGGCTTTCAGCAGCGCCGCCGCCTCTTCCGCATTAGGTGCCTGACCGCCGATGAAAAATGTCCCGACGCCGTCATGGGTGATGCGGTTGTTTTCGCGCACGCTGGCATGACCGAGAAAATATCCCTTGAGAACGGTGTTTCCGGGAAAGCGTTTCTGAATGACCTCATGGGCCGTGATGCCGTTGAGCAGAGGCAGAAAGACCGTCCGGGGCGCTGTCAGGGGCTGAACATTTTCCAGAGCCTCCTCCAGAGAGGGGGTCTTGGTGGCCGCAAGGATCAGATCAGCGGGGGGCAGGGGAGCCATCTCCTCAGGGGAGGCAAAGTCAAAGGCCAGACGCGTCCCGTTGAAATAGATCCCCTCCTGCCGGTAGCGGGCGATGCGCTGTGCATCGGCTGCAACGGTCAGACGGATCTCTTTCTGCCGCAGAAGCCGCACAGCCGGCAGTACGCCGACAGCTCCTGCTCCAAGCAGGACGATATGTTTTCGGGTATTCATCGTTTGTTGAAAAAAGCACTCTTTTTTGCATTTTGTATATTGTACCAGTGTTTCCCCATAAAGTCAAGGGGGCTTGGGGCGCTGATGCCGGAAAAAATGCAGAAATTTGCAGACTTGCAAAAGCGCCGTGTGTGTTGTATATTTTCCCGCACGGAGGAAAACATGAACGAACTTGACATATTCAAAGATTTTATTTCAAGCGGCAATATCCGTCTGGATGCGCTGCTCAAATTTACGGCAGAGATCGACAAAATGACCCGGGTCCTGCGGCGTAACCTGCTGGTGGACCGCAGCCGCCGGGAAAATGATGCGGAACACTCATGGCATATATCCGTGATGGCCCTGCTGTTCAGAGAGTTTGCCGTGGAAAAGGTCGATCCGCTCCACGCGGTGGAAATGCTCCTTGTCCACGACCTTGTGGAGATCTATGCCGGAGACACTTTTGCCTACGATGTGGAGGGATACAAAACCAAAGCCTCCCGGGAAAAGGCAGCTGCTGAAAAACTCTTTGCCATGCTGCCCCGGGAGCAGGGCATCCATATCCGGGCGCTGTGGGAGGAGTTTGACACCCGTTCCTCCGCCGATGCCCGGTATGCCGACTGTCTGGATAAACTGCAGCCGTTCCTGCACAATATGCTGACTGAGGGCCATACCTGGAAAGCGGAGGATATCCAAACGCTCCGGCATCAGGTGGAGCAGCGCATGTCCGTTCTCCGGGAGTTCATGCCCGAAGTCCATGTCTGGGTCGAAAAGTCCATCGAATATGCCGTCAGGACAGGATGGCTCAAGGAAAAGAGGGACGGGGAATAAAACCGCAGCACCCGTTCTCCGGTCTTTTGAACGTCTGAAGGAACTTTTTATGCTTGCATAAAAGGCTCTGCGGATGTATCTTATAAAAAAACCGTTTTTTACAAATCAACAATTCAGGGATATCCAACTGTGAAGATCTATATTTTTGCTGATCTGGAAGGGATCAGCGGGGTCAGCAGTTCCGCTTTTGTGACTGCTGACGGAGCCAAATACGGACTGGGATGCAAATTCATCACCCGCGATGTCAACATCTGTGCCAAAGCCTGCCTTGAGGCGGGGGCGGATGAAGTGATCGTCCGGGACGGCCACGGCGCGGGCAACAGCATTTTGTGGGAAAATCTCATTCCCGGCATCCGTCTTGTGCAGGGACACACGCCCGGCGAGCGGTTCAGCGGAATCGAAGAGGCCGATGCCGTCATCCTGCTGGGCTATCACGCCATGGCCGGAACGCCCCGGGCCCTTATGGAACATACATTTTCCTCCAAATCCATCCAGAACATGTGGGTCAACGGAGAACTTGCCGGGGAATTTGCCATTGATACCATCATTGCCGGTGAACACGGACTGCCTGTCATTATGACAAGCGGCTGTGATAAACTCTGTCAGGAGGCCCGGGCGTTTTCTCCCGATGTCGTCACCTGTCAGGTCAAGATCTCCACAGGGCAGCAGGGGGCGATCATGCTCTCTCCCGATGCTTCTGAAAAACTCCTGCGCGAAAAGACCTTTGAGGCCATTGCCGCCTTCAAAGAGGGACGCATCAAACCCATGACTCTGGAAAAAGAGGCTGTTTTGCGCATCGAATACATGGAGCGCTGTGAACCGGCCCTGGGACTGGTTGCTCCCAGAACTGTGGAGTTGACGGGTCCCACCCTCGAAGAAGCCTTTTTCAGAAGATTTTAACGGAGCGGTTGGAAGAATGACAAAGACTGCAGAACTGGATATTCCGCCAGTAGGGAAAAATCTCAAAAAGGAGCGTTTGGCCAGACATCTTTCTCTGGGGGCGCTTTCTGAGGCCAGCGGCATTTCCAAAGCCATGCTGTCGCAGATCGAAAGCGGCAGAGTCAATCCCACGCTGGTCACGCTCTGGAAGGCCGCACATGCTCTGGGCGTTGAGCTGGCTGTCCTGATCGACGGAAAAAACAAGAAGCCGGAACATTTTACCTTCATCCCCGGCTCCCGCCTGATGAGCATTGCTTACGATGAGGGCAAGGTGATCTTCAAGATCCTGACAGCCCCGGGGATACCTGACAGACTTGAGATGTATCATGTCAGCATCCTTCCCGGTGCCAGGCACCATTCAGAGCCTCATCCCTCCGGGTGTGAGGAGTATGTCCTTGTCACCCGCGGCCAGGTCCGTGTGACCAGCGGAGACAACACCGCTGAACTGGGGCCCGGAGATTTCCTCGCTTATCAGGGGGATCTGCCTCACTCTCTGGAAAATATCGGGCCGGAAACAGCAGAACTTCACATGACCGATCTGGCCACGGAAGCGTAATTTGAGGAACCTGTATGGAAAAGACCCCCAAATCCCTGCGGCTGCATATTGCCCTTTTCGGACGGACGAACGTGGGCAAATCCAGCTTTCTCAACCTCGTTGCCGGACAGGATGTCGCCATGACATCTCCTGTGCCGGGAACCACCACTGATGCCGTTGAAAAGACGATGGAACTTCTCCCCATCGGTCCTGTTGTTTTTATCGACACGGCCGGTTTTGAAGATGAGACTGAACTCGGACAAGAGCGTATCCGCCGCAGTTTGAAGGTCTTTGACCGGACTGACGCGGCTTTGATCTTCTGTCCCCCCGAAGGCGTCGGCAAGGCGGAAAAGGATCTCTTTGAACTTGCCCGTGAAAAAAATATCCCCGCTGTTGCCGTTGTCACAAAAACAGATCTTGTTCAGCCGGCAAGTTCCCTTGCCGGAGAGCTTGAAGCCTGCGGCGCCCGGAGCGTCATCTGCGTTTCCGCAACCGATACGGCCAACAGGGAAAAATATGTCTCGCTTCTGAAACAGGCTCTCATAGAGGTCCTGCCTGAAGATTTCATCACCCCTCCGCCGCTTCTGGGAGATCTGCTGGCTCCCGGCGGACTGGCTGTGCTGATCGTCCCCATCGACATCGAAGCGCCCAAGGGGCGGCTCATCATGCCTCAGGTGCAGACCATCCGGGATGCTCTGGACGGCGATGCCATGACCCTTGTTGTGAAAACAAAAGAGTATCCGCAGGCGCTGGCCATGCTCAACAGGAAACCTGATCTGGTGATCTGCGACTCCCAGGTCGTGCATCACATGGTGAAAAATACGCCGGAGGATATCCCCTGTACCACCTTTTCCATCCTTTTCTCGCGTCTCAAAGGGGATTTTGCTCTTCTGGCGGAGGGGACCCGTGCCATCGGCCGGCTCCGGGACGGCGACCGGGTCCTGATCGCGGAAGCCTGTTCCCATCACGCGATGGATGACGATATCGGACGGGTGAAGATCCCCCGTCTGCTCAGAGCCTGTACGCAGGCTGATCTGCAAATCGAATTTTCCTCCGGCAGGGATTATCCGGAGGATCTTGAAAAATACAAGCTGATCGTCCACTGCGGCGGCTGCATGCTCAACCGGCGGGAGGTGCGTTCCCGGCTTCAGAGGGCTGCGGCCAAAGGCGTGCCCGTGACCAATTACGGCATGTGCATCTCTTATACGCAGGGCGTTCTTGAATGGGTGCTTTCTCCTTTCAACGCATAACAACAGGGAATTTTTATGGAGTCTTTATACAATTCGCTCATGTATCTGACCGGCTGGCCTCTGGCTGTGCTGCTCATTGCCGGAGGTCTTTACTTCACTTTCAGAACAGGTTTCATCCAGCTGCGGCTTTTTGCGGAATCTCTGCGGGTCATCTTTGAAAAACCGACGGAAAAGGGAGGGGTTTCCTCTTTCGGCGCACTGATGATCTCCACCGCCTCCCGGGTGGGGACCGGGAACATCATCGGCGTTTCGACCGCCATCTGTCTGGGCGGCGATGGGGCTGTTTTCTGGATGTGGCTCACGGCTCTCATCGGCGGTGCCTCCGCTTTTGTGGAGTCCACGCTTGCCCAGATCTACAAGAGAAAAAATCCGGACGGCAGCAGTTACGGCGGTCCCTCTTTCTATATCGAAAGCGTCTGCAAAAGTAAATTTCTGGCCGTTGTCTTTGCTCTGGCCCTGATCTTTACTTACGGTGTCGGATACAATATGCTGGCCTCGTTCAATCTTCAAAGCTCCTTTGAGACCTTCCCGTTTTACGGCAGTTCTTTCTGCTGGTATGCAGGCGCCGCAACGGCCGTTCTGTTCTTTCTGACCATCACCGGCGGCTGCCGCAGGATCGTTCAGATCACGGGCTTTCTGGTGCCGGTCATGGGGTTGGTCTATATTTTCTTTGCTCTGGCGGCACTGCTTATCAATATCGCTCATGTGCCGGAAATGCTGGCGGGGATCTTCCGCAGCGCATTTGATTTCAAAGCCATTTTCGGCGGATTTTCCGGCTCTGTCATCATGTGGGGACTCAAACGCGGTCTTTACTCCAACGAAGCGGGTATCGGTTCCGCGCCCAATGCGGCGGCGGCAGCGGATGTATCCCATCCGGTCAAGCAGGGCCTTGTCCAGATGCTTTCGGTCTTTATTGATACCAATTTGCTCTGTACGGCCACGGCGCTCATGTGTCTTTCCGCCGGGATCGTTCCCTCTGCCAAACAGGCCGGCGCGCCTTTTGTGCAGGAGGCTCTGGCGCAGACATTCGGTCTGACCGGACCTGTTTTCATCGCCTGCGCCATGGTGCTGTTTGCCTTCACGACGCTGGTGGGCAACTTCTATTACGTTGAAAATTGTTTCGCATACATTTTCGGACGGATGCCGGGGAAAAAGAGCCTCTTTGCCATCCGTCTGACCGGCGCTGTGCTGATCTTTGCCGGAGCCGGACTTAAAATGGATATCGCCTGGGGGATCGCTGATATTTCCCAGTGTCTGCTGGCTTTCATCAATATCCCGGTTTGTGTCCTGATCGGCGGCGTTGCGTACAAGGCCCTCGGGGATTATATCCGTCAGCGCAAAGCGGGCGCTGAACCTGTTTACACGGCCCGCAGCTGCGGCGTGACGCAGCCTACGGATTTCTGGCAGGAGTGAGGAGCTTTTTATGATGACTTCGCAGCAGCTGGAGGCGTATCTGCAGCTTATCGGCCTTCCCGGACTTGAAGGGGCCACTCCTGAAAATCTGGCCCTTCTCCAGCGGGGACAGCTGGAACATATCCCCTATGCCACCCTTTCCCTGCGGACTGAAAAAGAGTTCCCCTCTCTGGAAACGGAGGCCCTCTTTGAGCGTATCGTCGAACGCCGCCGGGGAGGGTACTGTTTTGAACTCAACGGCCTGTTTGCAGAGGTCCTGCGCACGCTGGGGTATCAGGTGACGGAGTATTTCGGACGCTGGCATTTCGGAGAAACGGATCCCGTGCCCATGCGCCGCCACAGGGTCCTGCGCGTTGACTGCGGCGGCAGAGCCTTTATTGCAGATGCCGGTATCGGCGGACAAGGCCCCGTCGTTCCTCTGGAACTGGTGTGCGGTCAGGAGCAGAAGCGCGGAGAACGCGCCTATCTTCTCGTACGGGATCCGCAGCTGGGGATCGTTGTCAAAACACAGACGCCCGAAGGATTCGTTCCCTTTTATTCCTTTACGGAAGATCCCCATTTTCCGCAGGATTTCCTTTATCCCCACTACTATTACAGCACGGTGCCGGAGTCACGGTTTTTACAGCGCTTTTACATGCACAGACAGACGGAGTTCGTCCAGTATTTCATCCGTCACCCCGAAGCGCCGGAAACGCTGCGGGCCTTCTGCATCAGGGAAAACGGTGTGGAAACGCATTGTGAGAGGATCCTGTGCCGTGAACAGCTCCATAAGATCCTGACCTGTCACTTCGGCGTGCATTGTTCTCCGGAAGAACTGCCGGACTGAGCAAACTTGCTCCGGAGCAATTCCAGAAAAGCCGTAAGGGCAAAAAAATGCTCCTCCTCCCGGCATACCGTATAGACCGCTGATACCGGTGGCTCTGCCAAATGGCGGCAGACCAGACGGCCTGAACACTGATTTTCATAGCTTGCCGGAAGAAAGGCGATGCCCAGTCCGGCCTCAGCCAGACGCTGTGCTGTATAAAAGTGACTGCATTCCTCTACCCGGTGCGGCTGATTTTTGAGAAAGGTCCTGACGGCGGCATGGAAGGCGGGAGAGGTCTTTTGAGGAGCAAGGATGATTTTTTTTCCGGCAAGATCTGCGGCGGTTATTTTCTCTTTTGCCGCCAGGGGGTGCCGGAAGGGCAGCGCAAGGATCAATTCATCTTCAAAGAGTTTTTTGACTGAAAGCTCCTCATGACCTGAAAAAGCGGCATCGTCACGGCAGACGGCAAGATCAATGACGCCTGCTGTGATCTTTTCGGCCAGTCCGCCGGAATGGTCATCAATGATCTCAAGGGTGATCCCCGGATGTTTTGTCTGCATCAGTGCCAGAGTTTCCAGAAATTCCCTGCGTTCCATGGCCGACTCCAGCGCGCCGACGGATAAATGACCGGCCAGTCCGCTGGCGGTATTTTGCGCTTTCCGTCTGCCGAGGGCCAGCTGGGCAAGAGCCGCCTGGGCATGAGGCAGAAAGGCGCGGCCGCCGGCTGTCAGCCGGAGTCTGCGCTTGTTGCTCCTGTCAAAAAGAGAGACTCCCAGTTCCTTTTCCAGCTGCTGTATCCCCCGGCTCAGGGAGGGCTGGGCAACGCCGAGGGCTTCCGCCGCCAGCGCAAAGTGCATTTTTTCCGCCGCTTCTGTAAAATAACGGATCTGATTGAATTCCATTGATAGCCTCCTGCTATTAAAAACAGGTGTATAATATATTGATTTTTGATTGAAAGTCAAGTATATTAAGCCGGAACAAGGGATATTTTTTTATGAGGCTTTGTTCCCGACAAGGGTCGATGGTATCGCGGGTAGGAGAAAAACCTCTTTTCGCGGGAAAAGAGTTTTTTCCCCTCCCCGCACCCCACCCCTTTTCGAGAAAAGCGAAGTATTTTTTAGTTTTTATCATTTATCTACCCGTATCGGGAACAGCGCGTTTTGATTTTGAAACAACCGCCGGCGTCCTCTTTGAAAAGCCGGAAAAACGGAGATTGCAAAAACAGCAGGAAAGCACTATATTAATAGGATGATAAACAAAACATGAAATTTAAGGGGGAAATCCTGATGAATACCAAAGGACGCAATGCAGCGCTTTCAGCAAGTAAAAAAGTCATCATCAAAGCCGGAACACGCCTTCTGATCGATCGCGATTCCATTGCCCGTCTGGTGGCGGGCGTGGCGGCCATCAGAAAATCAGGCCGCAAGGTGCTTCTGGTCACCTCCGGTGCCGTGGGCATGGGCATGGAGATACTGAAGGTCAAATCCCGTCCCCGGGATCTGGCCCGTATCCAGGCGCTGGCCGCCGTGGGACAGAGCGCGCTGATGGCAATCTATTCCGAAGAGTGCAAACGCCACGGATTTGAAGCGGCGCAGCTGCTTCTGACAGCGGCGGATCTGCGCAACCGCGAACGGTATCTCAATGTGATGAACTGCGTCAACGCCCTCTGGGAAAGCGATGTGCTTCCCATCGTCAACGAAAACGACTCCGTTTCCGTGGATGAATTGAAGTTCGGAGACAACGATACACTGGCCGGCCTTCTGGGCTCTCTGACCGGTGCGGAACTGACGGTCCTGCTGACCACAGTGGACGGCCTGCGCAACCGGGATGCTGACGGAAAACTCTCGGAGCGTATTTCCGTTGTCACCAAACTTTCGGATGCCATCCTCGGCCTTGCCGGCGGAACGGATGACTCCAAATTTTCCATCGGCGGTATGGAGTCCAAACTGCGGGCGGCCAACATCGTCACCTCCGCAGGCGGCTACCTCTGGATCGCCGACGGCCGGGAAAAAGATACCATTGAAAAACTGCTGGCCGGAGAGGATACGGGAACCATCTTCCTGCCCAAAGGACGCAGATTGTCCGGTCACAAACGCTGGTTTACCTTTTTCAGCAAAGTCTCCGGCCGCCTCACGGTGGACCCCGGTGCAGTCAGCGCCATTCTCAATGCCGGCAAAAGCCTGCTTCCCGCCGGTGTCACGGATGTTTCCGGAGAGTTCAAGCGCGGCGATACAGTCGAGATCGCCGGTCCTGACGGCACGCCCTTCGCCCGGGGACTGGTCAACTACACCAGCGCCGACTGTCTGAAACTGCGGGGCTGCCACTCCGATCAGATCCACGCCGCCATGGGCAGCGACTGTGAGATCGAAATGGTCCACCGGGACAACCTCACCCTGCTTTGAGGAGTTTGCAAAATGAAAGTTTACATCAAGACCTACGGCTGTCAGATGAACGAAAGGGACTCCGACGCCATGGCCTCTCAGCTTGAAGCCTGCGGCCACACCATTGTTTTTACGGAAGAGGAGGCCGATGTTCTTCTTTTCAACACCTGCAGCGTGCGGGATGCCGCCGAACGCAAGGCCAAAGGCAAAATCGGTTATATGAAAAAGCTCAAAGCGCAGAAGCCCGGACTGATTATCGGCGTCGCCGGATGCATGGCCCAGCGGCTGGGAGATCAGCTTCTGGCGGAACTGCCTCATCTGGACTTCGTTCTGGGAACAGGCCAGCTCCACACTCTGCCGGAGAAACTTGCGGAAATCGCAGCCACACGCGCCCGTTTTTCCGCAACAGAGCCCTCTTTTGACGTGCTGACCGGCATGGGAGGACACTTTTCCCACACCTGGCATGCGGAAATCGCCATCACCCGCGGCTGTAACCGTTTCTGCAGTTACTGCATCGTCCCCTATGTCCGCGGCCGTGAGATCAGCCGCTCCATCAGTGACGTGGTCGAAGAGGCCAGAGAGCTTGTCGCAAACGGCGTCAAAGAGATCCTGCTTCTGGGACAGAACGTGGCCGCCTTCGGGCTCAACGGCGATACCCGCCCCCCTGCCCCCGGCTATTCCCCCTTTGCCGACCTGCTGGATGAACTGGACAAAATCGACGGCCTGCTGCGTATCCGTTACACCTCTCCTTACGTCAGTTATTTCAATGACCGGCTGATCGAGACTCTTGCCCGCGCAAAGAAGGTCTGTCACAACATCCACCTGCCCCTCCAGTCGGGGTCCGACAGGATCCTCAAAGAGATGAACCGCCAATATACCCGGGACTCCTACCTTGCAAAAGTGGCTGAACTGCGCAGCGCCATTCCCGACATCACCTTTTCAACCGATGTGATCGTGGGCTTCCCCGGTGAGACAGATGCGGATTTTGCCCTCACCCGTGAGGTGATGAACCAGGTGGATTACGCCCAATCCTTCGTATTCAAATACTCTCCCCGTCCGGGAGCAAAATCTGCGGAACGGCAGGACTCTGTGCCGGAAGAGGTCAAGGAGGAACGCAATCAGATCCTTCTGGCCGATCTGGCAGCCCGGGTGGAAAAGCGTCTGGCCGGCATGTATCAGAAAACTGTTGAAGTTCTGGTGGAGGGGGTCAGTCCCCGCAATCCCGAACGCTGGTCGGGCAGAACGGGAACCAATATCATGGTCCATTTTGAACCGGATGACAAAATCCAGGCGGGAACGCTCCGGCAGGTCAAAATCATCCAGACCAACCCGGTCTCTCTTTTCGGTAAACTTGCAGATTGACAGGAGGTATATATGTTGAAAGATTCTCTGAAAACGTTCTGTATCCCGGAAACAGCGTGCAGCTTTTCAGCGCAGGAGCCGGAACTGCTCCGCGTCGAACTGCGGGGGAGATCCTTCCGTTTATGGCAAATAGAGGCGCCTCTTTTCGACAAAGAAAAGGCGGCTTCTCCCCAGTTTTACGACAACAGCGTGGGAGACGGAAAACTGCGTCTGCACAATGTGTCGATCCCCACAGTGGTCTTTATGCCGGTGCAGTCCAAAGAGAAAGCGCCGGCAGTGCTGGTCTGTCCCGGCGGCGGCTACAATTACACCTCCGTCGAGGCCGAAGGCTACGCGCTGTGCAGTTATTTCAACAGCATCGGTTTTTCCGCTTTTCTGCTGAATTACCGCTGTCCGCAGCAGCGTCAGGCGGCCTGTGCAGATGCGGCGCGCGCCATCCGTTTCATCCGTTACTACGCCGCTGAATTCAATGTGGACGCTGAAAAAATCGGCGTCATCGGTTTTTCAGCAGGCGGTCATCTGGCGGCAACGGTCAGCGCCCCGGCAGGAGAACCCTATCCGGCGGAAGATGAGATCGACAAGCTCTCCTTCCGTCCTGATTACACCGCGCTGATCTATCCGGCCTATCTTGTGACGGAGGAGGGGCAGATCGCTCCTGAATTTGCCGTAACGGAAAAAACACCGCCCACCTTCATCGTCCAGACCGAGGATGACGGCATCGCTGTCGAAAACGCGCTCTTCTGGTACAAGGCTCTCAAGAATGCGGGCGTCAAGGCTGAAATGCACCTCTTCGAGTGCGGCGGTCACGGTTACGGCATCGCCGACCGGCCGGGGATCCCCGTCACAGGCTGGCAGAAGCTGGCGGAAAAGTGGTTCAAACTGCGTATCAATGAATTGAGTATTCCTGCCTTTTCCAAAGAGGTCCGTTCATGAAGATCGTCCTTGCCCCCGACAAGTTCAAAGGGTCAATGACGGCACAGGAAGCCGCTGAAATCGAAAAACAGGCATTTTTATCAGTCATCCCCGGCTGTCAGATCCTCTGTGTACCGCTGGCTGACGGCGGAGAGGGAACAGTCAAAGCGTTGACGGCGGCCAATGGCGGCACGTTGCATACGGCCTGCGTCCATGATCCGCTCTTCCGGATGACAAAGGCGGAATTCGGTCTTTCCGGAAAAACAGCTTTTCTTGAAATGGCCGAAGCCTCCGGCATGGCTCTGTTGCAGAAAGAGGAACTCGATCCCCTGAAAACAAGCACCTTTGGAACCGGGGAACTGATAAAAAAAGCCCTTGACTGCGGTGTTGACGACATCATCATCGGCATCGGCGGAAGCGCCACTGTCGATGGCGGGACAGGCATGGCCGAAGCTCTGGGATATGTTTTTCTGGATGCACAGGGCAAAACCATCACCGGCCTCTGCGGAAGCAAACTTGCCTCCATATCCGCCATCGACGCAGCAGGCGCGGATCCCCGATTGAAAAACTGCCGTATCCGTATTGCCTCAGACGTGACCAATCCGCTGCTGGGAGCCAACGGAGCCGTGGCGGTCTTTGCGCCGCAGAAGGGTGCCACCCCCGGGATGCTGCCCCTTCTGGAAGAGGGATTAGCTCATTTGTATTCCTGCCTGAAAAAGCAGCAGATGATCGGGAAAACGCTTCCCGGAGACGGCGCCGCCGGCGGTTTGGGTCTGGGCTTGCGGGCCTTCTGCGGCGCCAGCTCTGAATCAGGCGCGCGTCTGGCCATCCGGGCGGTCCGTCTTGAGGAAAAAATAGCCAATGCGGACTGGGTCGTTACCGGAGAAGGCTGTTCCGACGCCCAGACTGACAACGGCAAACTCTGTTCAGAGATCGCGGCGCTCTGCCGAAAAAAAGGCGTTCCCTGCGCCCTGCTTTCCGGAAAGATCCTGGGAACGGCCGCCCCGGCTTTTGCCAAAATGCAGGCAACCGTTTCCGCAGACACGCCTTTTGAGTCCATCCGGGAGCGGACAAAGGAGCTGCTGTATGAAGCTGCCTGCGCCCTCGCCCGTGAACTGTTGAAAGAAAGCAGGATAAAATGAGAAAAATTTTTACAAGTATTCTGTTGACTGCAGCTGCCCTCGTCTCCAGAGGAGAGGATCAGAACTGCCCCGTCATACAGGCGGTCAGGACCTCATCATTGCCCTTTTCGGCAGAGATGACCGCCCCCGCGTGGAAAAATGCCCCGGCTTACGCTTTCTATAAAACAGCCGGCACACTGGAGGATTTTTACCGTCTGCCCAAAGAAAAAGCGGTCGTCAAACTGCTGTATGATGATAATTATCTGTATGTGGGCGTCCGTCTGCAGGATTCTGAAGTCGTATCCTCCGGCAAAAGCAATCAGACCTTTCTCTTTGCCCTGGGCGATACGGTGGAGGTTTTTCTGAAACCTGCCGGAGAGAAATACTACTGGGAGATCTACGGAACTCCCGGCAAGCTGACCTCCTGTTTCTATTTCCGTTCCCGCGGCGTCGCCGGTCTTTCTGAATGTTACCAATATCCCCTGCCCGCGATCAAAGTCGATGCGGTCATCGACGGAACTTTCAACAACTGGCGCGACAGGGATAAAGGCTGGAAACTTCTCATCGCCATCCCCCTGAAAGAATTGTGCAAAAACGGTTTGAAATTCACCACAGAAGAAAACTGGACCATTCTGGTCGCCCGGTACAATTACAGCCGTTTTCTGGAAGAAACGGAACTTTCCGGATTTCCGCAGATCATTCCGGATTTTCATCCTCTGAAAAATTATGCCCGTCTTGAACTTGTCACCACAACAAAGTAAAACACCATGAAAAAGCTCACTCTTTCACTCTATCTGACAGTTTTTGTCCTCTCCGCTTTTTCCGGAGAATATCTGCCCCCGGAACTGCGGGCAAGAAAACTCAAAAGTGCCGCACTGCTCAAACTGGATTCTCCCCAATGGCAGAAAATCCGTCCCCTCCCCCTGTATAAAAGAGCTGACCTTGCCGGGGATTTCCAAAAAATGCCCGTGGAAAAAGGCAGCGTCAAACTGCTTTTCAGCGGAAAGACCCTTTATGTCCGTGGAGAGTTGTACGACAGTGAGATCCTGTCGGAACCTGTGGCTGGCACAACGCCCTTTCTCGGCGCGGGAGACACTTTTCTGCTGATACTCAGTCCCTTGAGCGAAACAGGTTATTTTGACATCCAGTTCACGCCTGACGGCAGAGTTTACTGTCAGTATGTTCTGGGTCCGGGAACCAACCGCCTGCAATCGGCTAAACTGCCTGTCAAGACCAAAATCACAGTCAAACCCCGCATCAACGGCAAAATCAACGACAACAAAAAAGATGTCTCCTGGGAGATCCTGGCCGCCGTACCGCTGGATGAACTGCTCAAAGAGCTTACCGCAGCCGGCTTTGATGTCAAACCCGGTGCGGGCTGGTCGATCATGGCGGCAAGAAAGAATTACTCAAGCGCCCTGGAAAGAGTTGAAGACTCCGGTTATCCCCAGCCGGTCAGGGACTTTTACCGCTGCCGCCATATCCACGCCCGCCTGAAGTAGCACAGACATCCGTTTCCTGTTAAAAAACAGTAAAAAAAACGTTATTTTCCGGGAAACGGGGGATGACAAAAAGAGATTGCGGCGCTATATTATATACATTTAGATATTTTTGGAGCTAATCAATGGCTCTGAATCTAATATACAACCCAATCCAGGAGGATTTTATTATGCAGGTACCTTTGCTTGATCTCCGTGCGCAGTACAGCCCTCTCAAGGCTGAAATTCTTGAAACAGTTGCTGAACTGTGCGACTCCCAGCGTTTCATCCTCGGTCCCAAAGTCGAGGCTTTCGAGCAGGAGCTTGCAGCTTATTGCCAGTCCGGCGGTGCCGTTGGCGTCACCAGCGGTTCCGATGCACTCATCATCGCGCTGATGGTCGAAGGCGTGAAACCCGGTGACGAGATCATCACCTCTCCCTTCACCTTCTTTGCCACCGTCGGCGCCATCGTCCGCTGCGGCGCCACCCCTGTTTTTGCCGATATCGACCCCGTGACCTTCAACATCGACCCGGCCAAAATCGCAGAAAAGATCACCCCCAAAACCCGCGGCATCATCCCCGTCCACCTGTTCGGACAGGCTGCGGATATGGATCCCATCATGGCCATTGCCAAAGAACACAACCTTTTCGTCATCGAAGATGCCTGCCAGGCCATCGGTTCCGAATACAAAGGCAAGCGTGTGGGCTCCATCGGTGATTACGGTGCCTTCAGTTTCTTCCCCAGCAAAAACCTGGGCTGTTTCGGCGACGGCGGAGCCGTCACCTGCCGTGCGGAAAAGACCGATATCCTCAAAATCTTCCGCAACCACGGACAGAGCAAGACCTATATCCACGAATACGTGGGCGGCAACTTCCGTCTGGACGCGCTTCAGGCGGCCATTCTTTCCATCAAGCTCCGTTATCTGGATTCCTGGAGCGAAGCCCGTCAGCGCAACGCCGCCGATTACAAAAAACTTTTTGCCGAAGCCGGTATCACGGATGACATGATCGCTCTGCCGCAGGAAGCGGCTTATCCTGTGCGTCACATCTACAACCAGTACTGCATCCGCGTCAAGAACGGCAAGCGGGATGCGCTCAAAAACTTCCTGGCTGAAAATGAGATCGGATGCGCGATCTATTATCCGCTCTCTCTGCACCTGCAGGAGTGTTTCAAGGATCTGGGCGGCAAAGCCGGAGATTATCCCGAATGTGAAAAGGCCACCTCTGAAGTGCTGGCGCTGCCCATTTTCGGAGAAACCACGCCCGAACAGCGTGCCTTCGTGGTTGAGACGATTGCAAAATTCTTCAAGTGAGAAATCATCTAAGTGTCTGATTCCAAAACAAATAACAACAGAGACTTCAAGCCGCAGAGTTATCTGCGGCTCGTCTCTTATGCCCGCCCTTACTGGAAACGTCTGACCATCGGTATCGTGGCAGGTTTGATGGTGGGCGGTTCGCTCTTTGTCGGCTTGATGATGATCCCCCAGCTGGTGGGGACCATTGATCCCGGTGTCAACACCAAAGCGGTCAAAACAGAGCAGCAGCTCAATGAGGCGATCGTCAAAGCCGTTTCCGTTCCGGGCCTTACGGCTGAACAGAAAATGGCGGAAGTGGATAAGATCCTCAACCCGCCGGATGCCGATCCTCAGCTGACCAAACTGCTGAAAAAGGCCCGGGAGATCATCCGTCAGTACAAACTGCCCTGCACGCTGGAAAACAAGACCATCAAGGTCCGCTGGCCCAAAGAATTTGAATTTGACCTGGTGGACAGTGCCGGCAAGATCGCCTGGCAGCTCTTTGCCTGTTATGCTGTCTTTTTTGTCCTCATCTGGCTGGTCAAGACCCTGGCGCACTACCTGAACGCCTACTGTACCCGCATGGTGGGGGCGATGGTGGTGGCAGACTTGCGGGAACTGATCTTCAAAAAACTTTCGGATCAGTCCCTCTCTTTCTACGGCAATATGGATGTGGGACATCTCATCAGCCGCTGCACAAATGATACAACGGCTCTGGAAGACTCCATCTCTCACTCCATTGAAGATCTCACCAGTGCCCCGCTTCAGGTGCTGGCCTGTTTTGCGGCGATCCTCGTTGCCTGCAAAGAGTACAACAGTTTCAGTCTGGCGGTGATCCTGCTGCTGGGTGTTCCTGTCCTCATCTTTCCTCTTCAGCTGCTTGGACGGAAGATCCGCAAAGTGTACCGCAAAAGTTTTGCCCGCATTGCGGATGTGTTTTCCCGCATGCATGAGACATTTTCCGGCATCCGCATCGTCAAAGCCTGCAACACGGAAAAATACGAAAACGATCGTTTCATTGCCTCCAACCGCAAATATCTGAAACAGGTCATCCGCGCCTTGAGACTTCAGCTTTTCGTCTCCCCCTCCATGGAATTCGTGGGCGTTCTGGGGACGCTGGTCTTTCTGGTTTACTCCTACTGGGACGGCGTGACATTGACCCAGCTGGCGGCGCTTCTTTCACCTGCATTCATGGCTTACAGACCGCTGAAGTCCATCTCAAAAGTGGTGGCGGCCATCCAGCGTTCCATGGCGGCGGCGGATAGATTTTTTGATATTATTGACACAGACACCTCCCTGCCCGAAAAAAAGGATGCAAAAGTACTGCAGGCATTTACGGATAAGATCGAATTGCACGATGTCTCCTTCAACTACGGAGAAAAGCAGATCCTCCAAAATATCTCGTTCTCCATTCCCAAAGGCAGCGTTGTCGCCGTGGTCGGGGAAACCGGTTCCGGCAAATCCACCATCGCCAATCTGATCGCCCGTTTCTACGATGTCAGCTCAGGAAAAATCATGATCGACGATACCGATGTCAGGGACTGCAACATCGCCTCCCTGCGCAAACTGATCGGCGTGGTCAATCAGGAGCCTGTTCTTTTCAACGAGTCCATCGCTGACAACATCGCCTACGGCAATTTCGGCGCCACCCGCGAAGAGATCATCGAAGCAGCCAAACTTGCCAACGCTCATGAATTTATCATAAGCGGACGCCACAAAGAGGGCTATGACTCCAATGTGGGGGAAAAAGGCTTCAAACTTTCCGGCGGCGAAAAACAGCGCGTCGCCATCGCCCGCGCGATTTTGCGCAATCCCCCCATCCTGATTCTGGATGAGGCCACAAGCGCTTTGGATACTGTAACAGAAAAACTGGTGCAGGAGGCGCTCACCCGGGTCATGTCCAACCGTACAGTCTTTGCCATTGCCCACCGCTTGAGTACCATCCGTCATGCCAACTGTATCCTCGTTCTGGATCAGGGCAGGATCATTGAGGCGGGAACACACGAGGAGCTGATCGCTCTGAACGGCAAATATAAAAAACTTTACGACACCCAGTTCACCCAGTGAGTTGACCGATGGCCCTGCCTGAACATATCCACTTTATCGGTATCGGCGGCGCCGGTATGGCTCCCCTGGCGGAGATCCTTCTGGCAAGAGGCGTTGGCGTTTCCGGTTCCGACCTTGAATCCAATGATAAATGCCGCGCCCTCTCTTCAAAGGGCGCAGCTGTTTTCACAGGACACCACAGGGATCATCTGCCGGAAAAGACCCGCCTTGCAGTTTACTCCTCCGCAGTTCCTGAGGAAAATCCCGAACGGCAGAAAGCCCGTGAACTGAACATGCCTCAAATGCGCCGCGGCGAATTTCTGGCGGAACTGCTGAAACTTTACCGCAGAGTGGCCGCCGTTTCAGGTTCTCACGGCAAAAGCACCATTACAGCCATGCTGACCCATATTCTGCTTGCCTGCGGCCTGCAGCCGGGATATATGATCGGAGCCGGCGTCAATGACGGCAGTTCCTCCCATGCCGGCAGCGGAGATGATATTTTCATCACCGAAGCGGATGAGTCCGACGGGACCCACAAACTGCTGACCCCTTATCTCGGGATCGTCCCCAACGCTGACGGCGATCACGCCTGGAGCGTGGGCGGAGAAGAGGCCCTGAAGGAAAATTTCCGCACCTTTGCCCGCAGAGCGGAACGGGTCATCTGCTTCGACACTGAAAAAGAGCTGTTTGCCGGTTTGGATAACATCATCACTTTCCCCCATCCTCCGGCCGGATTCGAGTTTGCCGGACATGTGGGATTTATGGCCCTCAATGCCTTTCTTGCCGTTGAAGCGGCCGTTATTTACGGTTGTGACAGACAGCAGGCTCAAGAGGCTGCGGCCTCTTTCAAAGGCATCAAGCGGCGCATGACGGTCCATATCCAGCGCAAAGGATATCTGCTGATCGAAGATTATGCCCATCATCCTCAGGAGGTGGCCCGTTCTCTGGAATATCTGCGTCTGAAATATCCCCAGTATCATCTGCGAATCGTCTTTCAGCCGCACCGTTATGCGCGGCTGGAAAAGTTTTTCAGCAGTTTTTCCGCAGTTCTGCAAAAAGCGGATTCACTCTTTATCGCGCCTGTCTTTGCCGCATGGAGCGAGACAGGAAAATACAACAGCGCCATGCTGGCAGAGGCAAGCGGCGGAACAGCGCTTTCCGGCTCTTTTCCGGAAGATGCCCGCACAGTCCTTCAGCGGCCCTGTGATGACAAACCGCTCCTGGTCGCTGTACTCGGCGCAGGAGATATTGAAAAGATCATTCCATATTTATCATAAATTCCCGGGGGGAAACATGTATAACTGTATCATCTGCCGCTATCATGAAATAGCCACCAAAGGCAACAACCGCAATATGTTTGAGCGCTGTCTGGTGGATAATATCCGCCGTCTGCTCAAGGGGATCGTGGACTGCAAAGTCCTCCGTGTGAGAGGACGCATCTGGATCGAACATCCGGAAAAACGCAACTACACGCAGGAAGAGGTCGAGAACATGATCCCGGCCCTTGAAAAGGCTTTCGGGATCGAGACCTTTTCTCCGGCCATGCGCGTTGACAGCGATATGGAAGCCATCCGCAAAACCGTTATCAGCATGGTTCCCCGCGTTTTTGAGGGCCGGCCGGATACGGTCACTTTCCGCGTCCGGGCCAGAAGAAGCAACAAGAGTTTTCCGCTTCAGAGCAAGGAGATCGAGATCGACCTTGTTTCCGCCGTGGCCAGCTGCTTTGACCACCGGCGTTTCAAGCTCAATCTCAATGACGATGCGGAACTGACTTTGGGCTGTGAAGTCAGAGATGAGTTTTCTCTGCTTTACTTTGATACCTATGAAGGCCCCGGCGGCCTGCCGGTGGGCAGCAATCCCCGGGTCATGACCCTGCTTTCCGGCGGGATCGACTCTCCTGTGGCAGCCTATCTTATCATGAAGCGGGGATCGCCGACGGATTATGTCTCCTTCCACAGCTTCCCCTACACCCCGGAAGAGACCACGGAAAAAGTCAAAACCATTGCCGCTCATTTGAATACTTTCCAGCAGGCAGGAAAACTTCATCTGGTCAATCTGCTGGAATTTCAAAAAGCCGTCCGGGACAACTGTTCCGAACGGCTGAGGACTGTTCTTTACCGCAGAGCAATGCTCCGTATCGCCGAACGCATCGCCTCTGAAACCGGCTGCCGCGCACTGGTGACGGGAGACGCCCTCGGACAGGTGGCAAGTCAGACCCTGGTCAATATGGATACCATCAACCGCGCGATCGACATGCTTGTCCTGCGGCCCGTGGTGGGAGAAGATAAACTGGATACCATCGCAACAGCCCGGAAGATCGGCACCATGGAACTCTCTGAAAATCAGGTTCCCGACAGCTGCACCGTGTTTGCGCCCTCAAGTCCCTCCACCTCCGTCCCCCTTGTGATCGCCGAAAAAGAGGAACTTCTCATTCCCGGTTACGCGGAGATCATCGACAGGATCGTGGCCTCAAGAGAGATCATCTGATCCCGCTCAAAGATGCTCTGACTGATATTTATTGGTGTACCGCGCACGGAAGGTCGGATCTGTTTCTGAAAGGATGACGGATTTGAAAAAGGCATCCGCCTGTTCAGGCCATGAAACGGCATCAAGGGTGTCGTTGGCCAGCAGCATGCCGTGGTCTCCCCAATAGGTCAATGCCAGCTGACAGGGACGCCCGGCCCGGGCCATGGCATCGGCAAAACAAAGGGCATTGCGGTAACTGACGACCTGATCCCCGACTGTATGGAACACAAATGCCGGCGGGGTTTTTTCTGTAACAAAATCCGGAAGGGAATAATCTTTTCTGATCTCCCTGAAGTTTTCCCCCAGCAGGCACTTCTGCGTACCGTTGTGGCTCCACTCCTCAAAGGCAAGCACACCGTAACAGAGGATCATACCGTCAGGAAGAGCGGAGTACTGATCGCAGACATCTCCCGCAGAAGCATCCAGATCATGGCAGATGGTTCCCAAAGCCCCGGCCAGGTGGCCGCCCGCTGAAAAACCGCAGGAATAGACCCTGTGAGGATCCACATGCCACTGTGCGGCATTGGCCCGGATCATTTTGACAGCCCGCATGGCATCCAGCTGGGGGGCAGGAAAATGGCAGGGATCGGTACGGTAATCCAGAATAAAAGCATGATACCCCAGCGCATTGAATTTCCGTCCGATGGGCGAACCCTCAGTCGTTTCGCAGACGGAGGAATAACTCCCCCCGGGAATCACCAGAACGGCCGGCGCATCGCCCTCTGTTTCAGCAGGCATGAAAGTAATGGAGGGACGGTCAGCTTTGGTCAGGATGGAACTGTCGTTCCAGAGATAGATTTTTTCCATAAATAAAACCCTCTTTTTCAAATGCTCTCTTCCCGACAAGGGCTGATGGCTCCCGGAGAAGGGAAAAACCTCTTTTCAAGAGAAAAGAGAGATACCGGAGCCGACCTTCAGCCCCCTTCCCCCAAAACCAATCCTTTTCAAGAAAAGCGGTGTTTTTTTGATTCGCGCTGTTCCCGACAAGGGTCGATGGTATCGCGGGGAGGGGAAAAACCTCTTTTCGCGGGAAAAGAGGTTTTTCCCCTCCCCACACCCCACCCCTTTTCGAGAAAAGCGAAGTATTTTTAGTTTTATATCATTGTAT
>JAFVYP010000014.1 GCA_017508555.1 Lentisphaeria bacterium | reverse complement strand
TAAAAATACTTCGCTTTTCTCGAAAAGGGGTGGGGTGTGGGGAGGGGAAAAACCTCTTTTCCCGCGAAAAGAAAGATAACGGAGCCGACGTTCGGCCCCCTCCCCGCGATACCATCGACCCTTGTCGGGAACAGCGCGTATATATAATGTATGTATGGCACAAGCTGAAGAAAAAGTCAATTTCCGTCTGGCCGGAGAGGTGAGACGCATCCTCTACGAGAACAGCGAAAACGGATTTGCTGTCATCACTCTGAAAACCCCCGAAGGCAACAGAGTGCGGGCTTGCGGATCTCTTGCCGGTATCCAGACCGGACAGACGGTGGAGCTTTTCGGAAAATTTGAAAGCCATCCCGATTTCGGAGAGGAATTCAAAGCCGAAAGTCTCTGCGTCAAGCCGCCGGTGACTGAGGAGGGAATCAAACGTTTTCTGGCCTCCTCCGTTCCGGGGATCGGTTCCCGGACGGCGGCGAAGATCGTGGAGCATTTCGGAAAAGATACCCTTCATATTTTGCAGAATTATCCCCGCCGCCTCTGCGAGATCCCCCGGATCGGCGCCAAAAAAGCTGAAGAGATCTCGCGGATCTGGAAGGAATCCGCAGGAAAAAGAGAGAGCCTTATGTTTCTTCAGGGGCTTGGTATCACCCCCGCTTATTGCAGCCGGCTGCTTGCCGCTTATGGTTCCAATGCCGCCGAGATCGTGCGGAAAAATCCCTACCGTCTGGCAGAAGACGTATCCGGCGTGGGCTTTTTGAAAGCCGATGCTGTTGCCCGTGAACTGGGGTTTGCCGAGGATTCCACAGAACGCCTGACGGCCGCAGCGGTCTTTTCCCTTAATAATATGATCTCTTCCGGACATGTCTGCGTGGAGCGGGGCGAACTTGAATTGAGAACGGCTGCACTGACAAACCGCAGTCAGGCTGAAGCGGCAAGAGGGGTGGAAGCTGCGCTGGTGAGGCGGCTTTTGAAATATGATATGGGGATGATCTATTCGCCCCGTTTGCTTCAGGCTGAAAGCCGTCTGGCTGAAAAAATCGTCCGCCTTTCCGGCGCGGAAAGATTTTGCGGACGGGAGATATGCGGAGAGCAGATCAGCCGACAGATATCGGCGGAACAGCTTGCCGCCGTCAATGCCGTCCGCTTTTCTCCGTTGAGCATCATCACCGGCGGTCCCGGCGTGGGAAAGACCACCGTCGTCGGCGAGCTGGTGGCCCGGGCGCAAAATGCCAGGCTCAAACTGATGCTTGCCGCGCCCACAGGCAGAGCGGCCAAACGGTTGAGTGAAACGACCGGCTGTCAGGCGAAAACGATCCACCGGCTGCTCATGTACGATCCGGGGACCAACCGTTTCGCCTGCGACAGCTCCAATTTTCTGGACTGTGATCTGCTGATCGTTGATGAGTGTTCCATGCTTGATGTCGTCATCGCCCAGGCGCTCTTCGACGCTGTTGAACCGGGAACGAGCGTGGTGCTTGTGGGTGATTCCGACCAGCTGCCCTCCGTCGGACCGGGGCGGGTGCTGGCTGATTTTATTGCCTCCGGTCTATTTGCCGTCACCCACTTAACGCAGGTGTTCCGTCAGCAGTCCGGCAGTTTGATCATTGCCAATGCGCACCGGGTGAACAGCGGCCGCATGCCGGAATTGCCGCAGGGAAACGGAACTGCCGACTTTTACTGGATCGAGCAGGAGGATCCCCAAAAGGCTGCCGATATGATCTGCCGTATGGCGGCGGAGCGTATTCCCGCCCGCTTCGGACTGGATGCTGTGGAGGATGTCCAGGTCCTTGCTCCCATGAACAGGGGGCTGTGCGGAACGGAAATGCTCAATCAGCTTCTGGGCGAGCGTCTCAATCCGGCGCCCTCCGGAACTCTCCGCGTCGGGGAAAAGATTTTCCGCATGAATGACAAGGTCATGCAGATCAGCAACAACTATGATAAATCTGTTTTCAACGGTGATTTCGGCCGCGTTGTATGGATCGACGGAGAAAAACACCGCCTGAAGGTCTCTTTTGACGGGGAACGGATCGTTGAATATACGCCTGATGAATTGGAGCAGCTGACGCCTGCGTATGCTGTGACGATCCACAAATCCCAGGGCAGCGAGTTTCCGGCGGTGATCGTTCCGCTGCTGAATCAGCATTATATGATGCTTCAGAGGAACCTTTTATATACCGCCATGACCCGCGCCCGGAAACTTCTTGTGCTGATCGGCAGCGGCAAAGCCTTGCAGATGGCCGTGAGAAATATGCGTCAGGAACAGCGTTGGAGTCTGCTTCAGGAGCGGATCAGAACTTTGGTTGCAGGTCAAAATGAGCATAAAATCTGAAAAAAAGCGAAAAAAATACAAAAAAAGTCAAATATTGATTTGCAAAGTGAAAAAACAGGGATTATATTAGGTACATGGTTTGATTGCTTAAGACAGTTGAACTGGCTCTTAAAAACACAAAGTGCTCGGGTGGCGGAACTGGCAGACGCGTATGGTTGAGGTCCATATGGAGTAATCCTTGGGGGTTCAAGTCCCCCCTCGAGTACCATTTTCAAGATCCATTTTTAAGTGGAAAAATATGCCTACATAGCTCAGTCGGTAGAGCACATCCTTGGTAAGGATGAGGTCTCCGGTTCAAGTCCGGATGTAGGCTCCATTTTTAATATAGCATTTATCGTTATAAGTTATCCAAATAAAACAACAGACAACAAAAAAGATCTGGAGGAAAACAAATGGCTAAGGAAGTTTTCGAAAGAACAAAGCCGCACGTGAACGTTGGTACCATCGGTCACGTTGACCACGGTAAAACCACCCTTACCGCTGCTATTACTCAGGTACTTGGCAAAAAAGGTCTTTCGGAGCTCCGT
>JAFVYP010000140.1 GCA_017508555.1 Lentisphaeria bacterium | reverse complement strand
CGCTTTCCTCGAAACGGGGTGGGGTGTGGGGAGGGGAAAAACCTCTTTTCCCGGGAAAAGAAAGATAACGGAGCCGACGTTCGGCCCCCTCCCCGCGATACCATCGACCCTTGTCGGGAACAGCGCGTTGTGGAAACAAGGTCAGTTGCGGGGATGGCGGGCTTCCTCAAAGAGATCTGTGACCTCTTTGGCGGGCGCCGGGGTCAGCAGGGAGACGATCACAGCTGCGATCAGACCGGCGGCAAAGCCGGGAATGATCTCATAGATTTTTGTTCCGGAGCAGAAGGCATACCAGAGGGCATCTGCGGCGAAGCCGGTGATGATTCCGGCGAATGCGCCCCAGTAAGTGAAACGTTTCCAGAAAAGGGCCAGCAGGATCGCGGGGCCGAAGGCGGCACCGAAGGCACCCCAGGCGCAGGAGACCAGGGCCATCAGGCCTGCGCATTTGGGACTTCCTGCAATGATATAGGCGGCAATGGCAATAACGATCACGATGATGCGTCCGGCGCGCAGCATCTCTTTGTCAGAGGCGTTTTTGCGCAGGAGCGGTTTGTAGAGGTCAGAGGCAAATGCAGAGGCGGAAGCCAGCAGCTGGGAGTCGGCTGTACTCATGGCTGCGGCCAGAATGGCAGCAAGGAGCAGTCCGGCGCAGAAAACAGCCGCTGTCACAAGTCCGGTGCCGCCGCCGATCCAGTCAAAAACGCTTCTGACCATATTGATAAAGACCAGGGTGTTTCCGTCCTTGCTGCCGACGAGCGTATCGCCCAGGAATTTCCGTCCCACGAGGCCGACGGCACAGGAGGCGATCAGGATCAGCGTCAGCCAGACGCAGCCGATGATCTGGCTCTTGCGCATCTCTTTTTCGCTCTTGACGGAAAAATAGCGGATAAGAATGTGAGGCATGCCGAAATAGCCCAGTCCCCAGCCCAGACCGGAGAGGATGTCAGAAAAACTCTGCCAATCGGCCTTGCCGCTGGAAAGCACGTTGCTGTAATTGGCCGGATAAGTCACAGCCGGCTGAACAAACGCCTCCATATTCATCATCACAACAGCGAGAATGGGGATGATCATAAGGGCTGCCAGCATCAGCATCCCCTGAAAAAAGTCGGTCCAGCAGACAGCGTTGAAGCCGCCGAGGAAGGTATAGACCACGATGACGATGGCGGCGATCAGCATGGCTGTATTGGGATTCATGCCGAGGACTGTGTTGAAAAGAGTTCCGCAGGCATAGAGACTGGCGGCTGTGTAGATGCAGTAGGTGATGACGAACACCACGGCGGAAACCACCATGATCTCTTTGCGTTCCGTGCGGAAACGGCGGGTCAGAAATTGCGGGATGGTAATGGCATCATCGGCGCAGATGGAGTAACGCCGCAGAGCAGGGGCGACTTTGAGCCAGGCGATCACGGTTCCGATCAGCAGACCGACGGCGATCCAGACCTGTCCCACGCCGGCCAGATAGATGGAGCCGGGAAGTCCCATCAGGACCCAGGCGCTCATGTCGGAGGCTCCCGCTGAGAGGGCCGAGACCCAGCCGTTCATTTCGCGGCCGCCGAGAAAATATTCTTTTTCTCCGGCAGTGGCTTTGCGTCCCTTCCAGAAGAAGTAAACGCCGATGTAAAGAACCAGGACAAAATAGCAGAGCAATGCTGCAAGTTCAGGTATCTTCATGGTAAAAGTTCCCCCGTTGATATGTTTGTGGTTGAGATTTGAAAAACAAAATCCCAATAATATATTGCCAATGAGGAGGGATGTCAAGCCGTAATGTTCTTTTTTAGGAGAAGAGTTTTTAAAGATTGCCGTAAAGTAATTTTATTCAAGCGATTGCAGTTTGAAAAGACAGTGAAAAAATGCTATATTATTAAGATAGCTCAAGCTCTGCAAGACGAGAAACACCCCAAAGGGAACGCTGCGGAAACGGCTGACAGACAAGGCCGTGCGGTTTTCCTCTTTGAAAATGCCCCGCCGGTTATCTGATGCTTGAGAACAGTAAAACACAAGGAAAAGAATACTTGAAATAAAGTATAAGGGGGTTAAATGAAAAAAGAAAACCGCAGTTTCTGTAATTTTCTTCAGCCCAACAACATTCTGTGCGGTCTGACCGATACCGACGGAAAGGTTGTGCTGGGAAAATTGATCACGCTTCTCAAGCGGCATTTTCCTGAACTGGATGAGGAATTCACCCGTCGGGAGATCGCAAACAGAGAGGCACTCTTTCCCACCATGGTCGCTCCGGGCCTTGCTCTGCCTCATGCCCGTATTCCCGGACTGCAGGAGCCGCTGACCGCCATCGCCTGTATCCCCGAAGGATGCGATTTCGGCGGCAGCACCAAAGCCCGCGTGATGATCCTTCTGCTGACGCCGGTGGATAATCCGAATTTGCACATGCAGCTGCTTTCCACCCTGGCTCAGGATTTCAAGGATGATGCTGTGACGGAAATGCTTTCCAAGAGTGCTTCCGCGCAGGATGTTCTCAAGCATTTTGCAGGTGAAGCCGGTATCATTCCGGACTTCCTGACGGCCCGCGATCTTCTGGAACCCTTTCCGGAGATCCTTCAGGAGACGGATTCCATCCTCGATGCTGTCAAAAAGTTTGCCATGACCCGCAGCGAAGAGCTGCCCGTTGTGGATAATACCGGCGATCTCCGCGGTATCCTTTCCATGGCGGATCTGCTTAAATACAGTCTGCCTGAACATCTGCTCTGGCTGGAAGATCTTTCTCCCATCTACGAGCTGCAGCCCTTCTCCGATATGCTCAAGACGGCCGATGAGAACAAAGTCGCGGACATCATGCGCGAAGAGTTCACCATGGCTGAACTGGATGATCCTGCTGTCAAACTGGCCAAGATCTTCCTTCAGAGCAAGCTGCCGCAGCTTATCATCGTCGATGCCGCCGGAAAACCTGCCGGTATGGTCACGTTAAAGAATTTTTCAGCTAAACTTTTCTGGGATTGATAAATCATGAGCGAATCTTCAAGCGCTGCCAAAATGTCGATCAAAGATATGATCGTCCGTTTTGCCATTCTGCTGGCTGCCGCCGGCATCGTCGGTTTCGGCTGTACCGCCACCGGGGCTCTTTCCGCCCATCAGGCAACGGCCTGTGCTGTCTTTATTTCCATCATCTTCGGAACTCTTTTCTTCTGGGGATTCCGTCTGGCCATCGCCTTCCTCGGTCTGGCCGTCCTCATCTTCAACAAGTCCATGGATATTCCGACATTTGTGACCTCTTCTTCGCTGGAAGTCATCCTCTTCCTCGTGGGTATGATGGTCATTGTGGGCGCTCTCCGCGACCTGGGGTTCTTCACCTGGATCGTGCAGCTGATCGTTTCCATGCCCAATTTGAATGCCAAAAAGTTTATCTTTGTGACCGCGACCGCCAGTGCCCTGCTGGCCTGTGCCGTGGATGAAGTGACCTCCATCATCTTCATTTCCACGCTGATCTTCCAGGTCTGCGACCGGTTGAAACTCAACGCCACGCCTTACATCCTCATCGCCGTTCTGGCGACCAATATCGGCAGTGCCTGTACCATGATGGGCAACCCTGTGGGTATCTTCATCGGTACCAAGGGACAGCTTACTTTCGGAGACTTCATGGTCTGGTCCTTCCCGCTGATGCTGGCTTCTCTCTTTGCTACCATCGGTTTGCTGCTGTGGTATTTCCGCAAGGATCTGGCCAATTTTGATGCCAGCCTCAAGGCCCGTCTTGAGCGTGGACTTTCCATCGCTCCCGTCGTCAAAGTTCCCTACATGCGCGGACTTATCCTCATTGTTCTTACCGTTGTTGCCATTGCCTCCCACCACCAGACGGAAGAGCTGCTGGGACTTGAAAAGAACAGTGTGCTGCTGGTCATGCCTCTGATCTGTGCCGGTATCGTGATGATCCTCAAACCCTCCCGTGCCCGCTACTACATCGAAAAAGAGGTTGACTGGTGGACACTTATCTTCTTCATGCTCCTCTTTGCCGTGGCCGGAACTCTGGAACACACCCATGTCGATCAGGAAATGGCCAAAGGATTTTCCAAGATCGCCGGTGATACTCCTGCGAAACTGGTTCCCTTCATCTTCACTGTTTCCGCCTTCGGTTCTGCGTTTGTGGATAACGTGATCTTCGTGGCCGCTTTCAGTCCTGTGATCGAGCAGCTTTCCGCCACCGTCAAAGACTTCCCCCTCTGGTGGGCTCTGCTTTTCGGTGCCTGCTTCGGCGGCAACATCACCATGATCGGCAGTACCGCCAATATCGTGGCTCTGGGTATGCTGGAAAAACACGGCGGAAGCCAGATCACCTTCTTCCAGTGGTTCAAGATCGGTCTGCTCTGCACGATCCTTTCCGGAGCGATCGCAGTTGGTACGCTGCTGGTCTTTGCGCCCCGCATGCCTGACCAGAAGATCACCTTCCAGAAACTGGCAGCCAGCTCCAAGTATGTTCCCGTTTCTGAGGCTTTCCCCGCAGAGCTGACCGGAACGGTCGTCAAGGCCGGAAACAAGTTCTATCTGGCCGGACCCAAGGATGCCCGGATCCGTATCGAACTGCCTGCCGATGTCAAGGCTGAAGGCAAGGTCAAAGTGGCCGGTACCTGTGTCAGGGATGCTGCCAACAAGGCTTATCCCTGGATGCTGAAGGTCAAAAAAGTCACTGAGCTTAAAAAAGACTGAACTTTGATCCTGTAAAAGATTCCCCGCAGACAAGGTTTTCCCTTCTGCGGGGAATTTTTTTGCCGGAAAATTTGTATTTACCGTATCCGGTGTATATATTAAACGGATACACAGATGTGTGCGGATCGTATTTTGACATTTTTATAAAGCAGACGGAGGTTTGTATGTGCAAGTTTTTATTGTCCCTTTTTTCCGGAGTTCTCTGCCTGACGGCGGCCGCTGCCGGAAAAGATTACCGTGAAAATCCTGCCAAATACTGGGATTTTTCCAAATTGACGGCTCCTCCCAAATACAAGGCTGCCGGATTTGCGGAAAGCAAAGTTGAGGGCCTTCAGGATATCCTTTTTGAAGGCGTGGAGCGCAAAGGCAAAAAAACACAGGTGTTTGCCTATATTACTTATCCCTCAACGCCCATGCCCAAGGGGGGATATCCTGCGGTTCTGCTGGTCCACGGGGGGGGCGGAACGGCTTATCCTGAATTTACCAAACTCTGGGCGGAAAAAGGTTTTGCTGTGCTGGCGATCGACTGGTACAACAGCCGTCCCAACGTGGCTGCCATCAATGCCCGCAATCACAAAGCCAACAAGATCCCTCTGGAGGGAAAAAAGCCTCTCAATGACATCCAAACCAATGTGGCAAACATGATCCTGGCTCACTCTCTGCTGCGGAGCCTGCCCAAGGTCGATCCTGACAAGACGGTTTATGTGGGGCTTTCCTGGGGCAGCTGGTTCGGGGCTACCGTCGCGGCTCTTGACGGACGCTTCAAAGGGGCTGTGGAGATCTATTGCGGAGATGTGAATCTGAATAAAAAAACCAGGCGTCTGGTCAGCGGGATCTTTCTCCATGCGGCCAGGATCCCCATGTTCTGGGTCTGTTCCACCAACGACGCCAATGTGACGTTCCGCACTCTTCAGCGTGCCTGGGATGACTGTCCCCGTCTTGTGACCAAATCTCTGGTCATGCGTCTGCCCCACAGCCATGTCGGTTTCCGTTTTGACTCCTGTTTCCGCATGGCCAGACACTTTGCTCTCGGCGAAACGGCCCTGCCGGTTTTGGGCAGAGCCTCTGTCAGGGACGGCGTGGCTTCTGTTGAGATCAAAAGTGAAGGCAAAGGGATCAAAAAGAGCATTTTCTGCTATACCACCGACAAAGCTGATGTCAAATTCAGCGAGCGCAAGTGGCAGAGTATTCCTGTTGAGCGCAAAGGTAAACTCCTGACGGCCAAAGTGCCTGCCGGAACATTCCAGGCTTACTTTTCAGCTTACGATGAAGAGTCCCGTTTCAAGGACTGCTGCGGCTCCAGCAATGTGCTGTTTTTTGCTGACGGCGAGTAAAATACTCTGCTGATGGTTGCTTTTCCCCGTTTCCCTGAAAAGAAACGGGGTTTTTTACAGGTCAATAGGGAAGGGGGCTTGAAAGAGTATTTTTCTCTGTTATATTAAAGTTGTGTTCTCTGCAAGGGACGATACCATCTACCCTTGTCGGGAACAAAGCCTTCGGAAAAAGCGGCGTATTTTTGATTTTGTTATAAATCTGCCGGGATCGGGAACAGAGCGTATATCAAGAAAGCTGAAAAGTGCTGTGTTTATATTTGACAGGAAATGAACGATGAAAAATTTTGCTTATCTGGAAAAAGCCAGAGCATTTGCCGCGCAGCTCGGAGACGATTGGCGCAAGTTTGCAGAAATTGCAGCAACCGTCCGGAAAGAGGCTGTCATGATGGAGGAAACACTTGTTCCTGAATACGTTCTGCCTTCACCTCTGGAGGGGGGCAGCGGTCCTGTCCGGACGGCTGCGCAGTGGAGCTTGTCACGCAGACAGGAGATCCTGAAACTGTATGAAGAAGAGATGTTCGGCAAGATCCCGCCCCGTCCTGACCGGCTCTCTTTTGAGCTGCTTTCTCAGAAAGAGGGTGTGTTCGGCGGTCTGGCCCGGCGCCGGGAGGTGCGTATCCACTGCCGGATGAACAACGGCAGGGAATTTTCTTTTGATCTGCTGCTGTATATTCCGGAAAAGGCGGCTCATCCTGTTCCAGCTTTTCTGGGACTTAATTTCAAAGGCAATCACGGCTGTACTGCCGAAAAGGATGTCCGTATGACACCTGAAAGGTTCAATGACGGCCGTTTTGCCACCCGTGAGGAGGCTGCGGCGTTTTACGGTGCGGAAAATATGCTCAATGTCCGTGATCCTGAATTTTACAGCGAAAACGCCCGGGGATGTCAGGCGCACCGCTGGTGTTTTGAACAGATCCTCAAAAGGGGATACGCTGCCGGAACGATCTGTTATGAGGATATTTTCCCCGATAATCCCAACGGCTGGGAATACAGCGCTCTGGGGCTTTTTGAGGATGATTTGAAGGGATATTGCGGTAATCATCCCTGTTATACTGCCATCGGCGTCTGGTCCTGGGGACTGATGCGGGCGCTGGATTATCTGGAAACGGTTCCGGAGATCGACGCCTCCCGGGTCTGTGTTCACGGTCACTCCCGTCTGGGCAAGACCGCTCTCTGGGCGGGGGCCTGCGATCAACGGTTCAAAATGGTTATTTCCAATGATTCCGGCTGCGGCGGCGCCGCTTTGTCCCGCCGGATGTTCGGAGAAAACTTCCTGTTTATCGTCAACTGTTTTCCCCATTGGTTCGTGCGCGGCACCCGCAAGTATATGGGGAATGAAGACAAGATGCCTTTTGACCAGCATTTTCTGCTCTCTCTTGCCGCGCCCCGTCCTCTGGTCGTTGCCAGTGCCACGGAAGATCTGTGGGCCGATCCCAAAGGCGAGTTTCTCTCGGCGCTCCATGCGCGCGAAGTCTATGGGCTGTTTGGATCGCAGGGGCTTCCGGCGGAGGAGATGCCGGAGGCCGATGTGTGCATAACGGGAGATGTCAGCTATCACTTGCGGACAGGAAAACACGATCAGACGCCCTTTGACTGGGCGCATTATCTGGATATTGCGGATATTTACCTGAAATGAACAGAGAACCATCTTATATTTCCCGTGCCCGGGAGGTCCAGGCGCAGGTGGGGGAAAACCGGGAGGAATTTCTCCGGATCTTCAGCGATATTTATGCTGATACGACCAATTTTGATCCGGCGCTTGTGCCGCCGTACACGCTGCCTTCTCCTCTGGAGCTGCCGGACGGCCGCCGGGTGAAAACGGCTTCAGAGTGGATGAATTCCGGCCGAAGGGTCCTTTTTGATCTTTTCAGCAGGGAACTGTACGGAAAAATCCTTCCCCGTCCGGATGAGATGTCATTTGAGATCCTGACGCAAAAGGAGGATGCTCTTGACGGCGCAGCCATCCGTCAGGAAATACGCATCACCTGCGGCATGGCTTCCGGAAAACGCTTTTCTTTTGACATGCTCCTTTACATTCCCCGGAACGCCGGCAAAAAGGTCCCGGCATTTCTGGGACTTAATTTCAAAGGCAACCATGGCTGTACCCATGAACCGGATGTGACCATGACGCCCTGCCGGTTCAATGACAGCTCCGTCAATGCTGTTACGGAGATAACGCCCGCATTTTATCAGGACAGCTCCCGGGGCATCCAGGCGCATCGCTGGTGTTTTGAGGAGGTTGTGAAAAGGGGCTATGCTTCTGCGACCATCTGCTATGAAGATATTTTTCCTGACAGACCCAACGGCTGGGAGAACAGCTGCTGTACGCTTTTCGGCGATTTTGCCGGATATACGGGAGGCCATGAAACGTATTCCGCTGTCGGTGCCTGGGCCTGGGGACTTTCCCGGGGCTTGGATCTTCTGGAAAATCATCCTCTGATCGACGCCTCCCGGGTCTGTCTGCACGGTCACTCACGTTTGGGAAAAACGGCCTTGTGGGAGGGCGCGGCGGATCAGCGCTTCAAGATGGTGGTATCCAATGACTCCGGCTGTCTGGGGGCGGCGCTTTCCAGGCGCGTTTTCGGAGAAAACTTTTTTATTCTCGTCAATTACCGTCCCCACTGGTTTGTGAAAAATGCCCGGAAATACATCAATAATGAGCAAAGTCTCCCTTTCGATCAGCATGGATTGATCGCACTTGCCGCGCCCCGTCCGGTGGTCATTGCCAGTGCCGTCGAGGATCATGGCGCGGATCCCGAAGGGGAGTTCCTGGCGGCCCGGGGGGCAGGGGAGGTCTATGCCCTTTTCGGTTCGGCGGGATTGCCCTGCTGTGAGATGCCGCTTACGGATGAGGTTGTTACGGGGGATATTTCTTATCACATCAGAACCGGTTGCCATGACCAGACGCCGCAGGATTGGGCACACTATCTGGAGATCGCAGACCGTTATCTGTAACAGAACAGGATATAAGCGGAAAAACAGGAGACGTCCCGGCTGTCCTGCCGGATGATATGGCAAAGCCTGTTTCCGGAGAAAGGAGTTTTTGATGTTCAAAATCATGTTGTTTCCCGCCGCGTTTCTTTTGGCTTGTGCTGCTGTTGCCGCGCCGCCGCAGATCTACCGTGACGGTTCCGGCCGTCTGACAGGGACCTCTGTGCAGCAGGGCAGCCGGACTGTTTACCGTGATGCCTCCGGGCGTATCCAGGGTTCAGCCACTCAGAGCGGCAACCGCGTGATCTACCGCGATGGTTCCGGCCGTCTGGTGGGGACTGCGCAGAAGCAGGGCAGCAGGACCGTTTACCGTGATGCTTCCGGGCGTATCCAGGGTTCAGCCACCCCGAGCGGCAACCGCGTGATCTACCGGAATGGTTCCGGTATGTTGACGGGGACCGGACAAAAAAGCGGCAGCGGGACCGTTTACCGTGATGCCTCCGGCCGGATCGTTTTGCGGAAACAGTGAAAAAACAGTGAAAAAATCGTATTTTCTTTGAAATTTTACTGGAAAAATTACAACTTGTGCGGTATTGTATGTGACAGGCCTGTCGGCCTGTGATCGCGCAACCCCGTGGTGTAATGGTAGCACAACTGGTTTTGGTCCAGTTAGTTTAGGTTCGAGTCCTGGCGGGGTTGCCAATTTTTTATCAACAGAAGGATCTCAAATTATGGAATACACTGTCTGCCGGATGAACGGTCCCGTTGATTTTGCCTGCGGTCTTGAAAACGGATGCTGGAAAGATCTGCCCGTCATCAATATCGATCAGGTGATGGAAAAAAGTACCTCTCACCGTCCCCGGACCATTGCCAAGCTGGGATATGACAGCGAAAATCTTTATCTGCTTTTTGAAGTCGATGACCGTTATGTGCGCAGTATCGAAACCGAATACAACACCAATGTCTGTCTGGACAGCTGCGTGGAGTTTTTTGTTCAGCCCACCGGCAAAGAGTATATCAATTTTGAGACCAACTGCAGCGGGACCATGCTGGCCTTTTTCATTTCCGACTGGCATCGTGATCCTGTGACCCGGGCGATCGCCAAATATCAGGCCTTTACGGAAGAGGACTTCAAGCAGATCAAGGTCTATCACACGCTTTCCGGCGTCATCGAAGGCATCACGGAGCCGGTCAAGTGGTCTCTGGGACTTCAGATCCCCCGCAGCTTGTTTGCCAAATTCTTCCCCGGCATCGAGTTCAAATCCGGCAATGTCTGGAGAGCCAACTTCTACAAGTGCGGCGGTATGAAGGGCTATGACCACTGGATCACCTGGAGTCCCATCCTGGGAGAACTTAATTTCCACCTGCCTGAATACTTCAGCGAACTCAAATTTGCCTGAAGTTTCTGATGTGACAAAAAACCTCTGCGGAAAATTTTTCTGCGGAGGTTTTGTTTGTATGCGCGGCACGCGCATTGACTCGTCGGTGAAAGTCCGATACAGACCTTGTCAGTAGGAACTGTTAGCGAAAGCCAAGGGTGTCCATTGTGAGGTGGAATCTGAAAGAAGGCAATAGCAAAATCCCGGTCT
>JAFVYP010000139.1 GCA_017508555.1 Lentisphaeria bacterium | reverse complement strand
TAATATCTCGAAAAGGGGTGGGGTGTGGGGAGGGGAAAAACCTCTTTTCCCGCGAAAAGAGGTTTTTCCCCTCCCCGCGATACCATCGACCCTTGTCGGGAACAGCGCGAAATCAAAAAAACGCCCGGCGGGTATTCCGTCCGGGCGTTTTGGTTGTCAGGCGATGGATCTCCGGAAAGAACGCAGGGAGATCAGAAAGAGGATACTTCCGATGACCAGAAGCCACAAGAAGGGTTTCCAGACGACTTCGATCCCCGCTCCGCGGAAGAGGATGGACTGACTGAAACTCACAAAATGCGTCGTCGGGGCGATCATCATGACTTTCTGGACCCAGACAGGCATGCTCTCCCGGGGCGTGTTGCCGCCGGAAAGCATCTGCATGGGCATGAAAACAAGGATCAGCAGCATGCCCAGCTGGGGCATGTTTTGCGACATACAGGCCAGAAAGATCCCCAGAGATGTTGCGGCAAACAAATGCAGCGCCACCCCCAGCAGAAACAGCGGCACTGAGCCCTCAATGGGGATCCCCAGATACATTTTGATGACAAAATACATGCTTCCGGCCGTGGCGAGCAGGACGACCAGCATCATGGACCAGACCTTCGATGCCATGATCTCAAAACTTGTCACCGGCATCACCAGCAGATGTTCCAGCGTTCCGTTTTCCCTTTCCTTGATGAGGGCGGCCCCCGTCAGAATAATGGCCAGCATGGTGATGTTGTTCACCAGCTGGACGATACTGGTGAACCAGGCCTGGGTCAGATTGGGATTGAAACGGTTCCGGATGACGTACTCCGCCGGAGATGAAGACAGCTTTTTCTTGATGAACTTGGCGATCTCCTGATCGATGATCTGCTGGATATAGCCGCTGCCGTTGAAGGCCTGAGTCATGCGGGTCGCATCCACGTTGACCTGGATCTCCGGATGTTTTCCCGCCAGGACATCTTTCTGGAAACTGGGCGGAAAAACGACGACAAAGGTGTATTTCCCCTGATCCATGGCCGGATCTATTTCCGGACGGGTGATCTGTTTGGCCGGAATGAACATGGGGGGCATGAAGGAATCCGTCAGCGCCCGCGACAGCTGGGACTGATCCTCATCCACCACGGCGATGGTGGCATGGTTGATGGAGTCCGGCTGGGATTTGGAGGCGGTGATGACGGCAAAGGAAAAGGCATAGACGATCAATATGAGCATCAGCCAGTCCCGGCAGAGACTGATGATCTCTTTAAGGCCCAGATAATAAATGTTTTTAATGGTCTGAAGCATATTATTTCTCCTGTTTTTTCTGCAGGCAGACCCCTGCGCCGAGGATCACCGGGATCATAATGGCCAGAACCGTGATCGGCTGCACAAGATCGGCAAAATCCAGCGCCTTGTTGAACACGCCCCGGGAAATCAGCAGCATGTAGCTTGTGGGATAGATCGATCCGATCAGACGGGCCATGCCTTCCTGAGTTTCCACAGGGGTCGTCATGCCGCACAGCTGCACGGAGGGAACAAGGGTCCCCAGCATGGTCAGGAAGATCACGGCGATCTGACTGCGGGTGACCGAGGAGGCCAGCAGTCCCATGCCCGTTGCGATCACAGCATACATGACACTGGAAAGCAGCAGCACAGGAAAACTGCCTTTGACCGGCACATCGAACACCGTGACCGCCATGACTGTCAGCAGCATACTGCTCAAAATGGCAAAGAGCAGGTAAGGCGTCTGTTTGCCCAGCAGAAATTCCAGCCGGGACAGCGGCGTCACATAGAGATTGATGATGGAACCCATCTCTTTTTCGCGTACCACAGAGAGGGCGGCGAGGATGGCGGGGATCATCAGCGTCAGAAGAGGAATGGTCGCAGGAACCATGGCCGGAAGGCTCAATACATCCGGATTGTACCGGTAACGGGTCTCGATGGAGACGCCGGAGGTTTTCTTCTGGCCGGTGCTGCGGGTGTTGATCCAGTCCTGATGGATGGCTTTGGCATAGCTGTTGATGGTCTCTGCACGGCTGGGCATGGAGCCGTCGATCCAGAAAGAGACTTGCGGAGAGACTTTCCGGGCCACATCACGGCCGAAGTTGGGCGGGATCTCGATGACCAGACTCAATTCGCCGCTTTTCATTCTGCGGTCAAGCTCCTGATAATCCCTGACCGGGGGATGCTCCACAAAATACCTTGAGGAGCCGGCAATATTGAGTGCATAGTTCTGACTGGCCTGGGTCCTGTCCCGGTCAAGGATGGCATAAGGAAGGTTTTCCACATCCATATTGATACCGAATCCCATGACCAGCATGAGGAGCAGGGCGCCGAAAAGAGCCAGGGTCGCCCGGATGGGGTCCCGCATCAGCTCAAGGGTCTCCCACCAGAAGCAGCTGTACCAGCGGCGGAGACTGAAAATTTTATCCACGCGCTGCCGGAAGGGCGAAAGGGGCTTTTCAGGAGAACTCTCTGCCGGGGCGTCCTGGATCGCTTCTCCGGATTTCTTATTGGCCTCGGGATCGGCATCTTCCAGCACGCCGATAAAGGCCTCTTCCAGCGTGGCGGCTTTCCGCTGTTCCACGATCGCCCGGGGGGCGTCGCACACATAGGATTTCCCTGCGTGCATGAGGGAAATGCGGTCGCAGCGGTCGGCTTCGTTCATAAAATGAGTGGTGATGAAGATGGTGACTTTATCGCGTCTTGACAGTTCGATGATCAGCTCCCAGAAGAGGTCGCGGGCCACGGGGTCAACGCCGGAAGTGGGTTCGTCCAGAATGAGGATGGAGGGATGATGGATCACTGCCGCCGCCAGAGAAAGGCGCTGTTTGAGTCCCAGCGGCAGCTCTTTGGGCAGCATGTTTTCGATCTCTTTGAGCTGAAAACGGTTCATCATCTCTTCGATCCGTCCGGGGATCTCCGCTTCGGGGATGCGGTAGAGACGGGCATAGAGCAGCAGGTTCTGTTTGACGGAAAGATCTCCGTAAAGAGAGAAAAGCTGGGTCATATATCCCAGATGTTCCCTTATTTCAATGGAACCGCCGTCAACGGATTTGCCGAAAAGCTCCGCCCGTCCCTCTGTGGCGGGCGACAGACCCGTCAGCATGCGCATGGTGGTGGTTTTGCCGCAGCCGTTGGAGCCGAGAAAACCGAAGATCTCGCCTTTGCGGATCTTGAAACTCACATGGTCCACAGCGGTAAAGGAGCCGAACCGCTTGGTCAGTCCTTCGGCCACGATGGCATAATCATCGCCTGCTTCTGTTTCCAGAGGCGGGACGATCAGTTCTTTATGTCCGGCGCGTTTTTCCTCCGGCAGCAGCTGGATGAAAGCGGCATCCAGATTGTCTTTGCCTGTTTTTGCCAGCAGTTCAGCCGGCGTTCCCGTATCCAGGATTTTGCCTTCATCCATGGCGATCAGCCAGTCAAAACGTTGTGCTTCATCCATGTAGGCCGTGGCGACCATGACGCTCATCCGGGGCTGTTCCAGTTTGATGGAGTCCACCAGATCCCAGAACTGTCTGCGGGCCAGAGGATCGACGCCTGTGGTCGGTTCATCAAGGATCAGAAGCTCCGGATCGTGGATGAGAGAGCAGCACAAGCCCAGTTTCTGTTTCATACCGCCTGAAAGTTTTCCGGCAGGACGGTCAAGAAAGG
This sequence comes from Lentisphaeria bacterium, assembly GCA_017508555.1. Taxonomy (GTDB): domain Bacteria; phylum Verrucomicrobiota; class Lentisphaeria; order Victivallales; family Victivallaceae; genus UBA1784. The sequence continues at coordinate 10,144 of JAFVYP010000139.1, read as the reverse complement.
GATAAAGACCGGTACTTTTGGTCAGACGGTCGATGCGTTTTCTGCGTTCTGCGGCATTGTGACCGAAAAGCCGTCCGAAAAACTGAAGATTTTCCTCGACAGTGAGGGTGAAATAGAGATTTTTCCCCAGTCCCTGCGGCATGTAGGCGATCTTGGGACAGACGGCGTTGCGGTGTGAAATATCCCGCATGTCACCGTTGAGGACAAACAGTTCCCCCTGCTGCATGGCGTGAGCGCCGGTAATGAGAGACAGCAGCGTGGATTTTCCCACGCCGTCGGGCCCGATGAGACCCACAAGTTTTCCGGCGGGGACATCCAGAGATACGTTGTCAAGCCCAATGACTTTTCCATAGGAAAGAGAGAGGTTTTTGAAGCTGACAACAGGGGGAAGCGTCTCCTTTTGAGGAAGACTGCTCATTTTTTGACCGCTCCCGCCTCTTGGGCCACGGCCCCTTTGAGGGTGAGGAAAGCCGGCCAGGAGGCCTTGGGATCCAACTTGACCCAGGCCACACCGGGCAGACCGGTTTTGACCAGATCCAGATGTTTTTTGAGCAGTTCGGGATCTATTTTTGCCTTGACGCGGAACATGAGTTTCTGGCGTTCGATACGGGTTTCGACCGTTTTGGGCGTGAACTGGGCCACATTGGCCACAAAGGAGATCCTGGCGGGGATGGGGATATTGGGCAGGGCATCCAGCAGGATCCTTGCCTCAGCGCCGATACGGACCTTTCCGGCCACGCCTTCGGGCAGGAAGAATGTCATGTAAACGTCGGTCAGATCGACCATATTGAGGACACATCCGCCGGCTTCAAGGACCTCTCCCGGTTCAGCCACCCTATACTGGATACGGCCGTCGATGGGAGAAACCAGATTGCAGTCGCGGATATCTTCGGCAATGCGTCTGACATCAGCTTCAGCAGCTTTGATCTGAGCTTCAGCCTGCGTGACAGCAGCTTTTGCGGCGGCAAGCTCCGCATCCGCGGCCTGAAAGAGGGCCTTGTCGTTGTCAAAGGTCTGCTGTGAGGTGGCGTTTTTGCTCACCAGATACTCCGCACGCTTGAAGCGGCGGAAGGCGTTTTCGCGGTTGCTGGTTTTCTGGATGACAACAGCCTTGGCAGAAGCAAGCTCAGCTTTTTTCACAGCGACCATGGCCTTTGCCTGAGCCAGCTGGGCTTCAAGCACATTGGTCTGCATTTTTGCCAGCAGCTGACCTTTTTTGACATAATCTCCGTCATCGACCAGGACCTTTTCCACCTTTTCAGAGTTTTTGGCGGCGATGTTGACCTCAGTTGCTTCCAATCTTCCGTTACCGGAGGCAAAGGCGGGATCACGGTAAATGGCATTATCCATGTAGGATTTGATGCTGTAAACCGACAATCCGGCAACAGCGATGACGACGAGAGTGATAATGATCTTTTTCATCTGGCGTATATCCTCCAGTAACGGTTGATGGGGAAACTTGATAATCAGGCGTCAACGATAGCGAACATCAGATTGATCTTGAAAACGACCTTGCCATCGACGCGTATTTCGCATCCGCCTTTGCCGAAGCGGGACTTGGCGGGGGGCAGGATCAGGTCGATGACCAGCTGATCTCCGGGATAGACCGGCGCCAGGGACTCGGCATGGTCGATGGCCATGAAGTAGCCGATCTTTCCGGCATTTTCAGGACGGGCCAGGACACAGGCGCAGCCGGACTGGGCGGCGATTTCGCAGAGAATGGATTCCGGCAGGACCTTCAGCTGGGAATCATTGGCAAAGATCGGCTCATTGGCAGTCACGTTTTTGACAGCGATGACCCGTTCTCCCTCCATGCTGAACACATAGTCGATGAGCAGGAAGGGGAATCTGTGGGGCATCAGATCCATGACTTTGGAAATATCCATCAGGACGGCATCATTTTTGTCATACTCATTAAAGAGCTGCGGCATGCTTTCCGGACCGGCAGCTCTGTCGCGGACAGCCAGAGTGATCTGGGCTTCGCTGGCCACACCGGCCGAGGTGGAAATGACCGCTTTGAGCAGGGCATTGTTGGCCTCCATCTCAAGGATCTCTGCGTCGATCTTCAAACGGTCTCCGGGATTGGCGGGACGGCGGAACTTGACCTTGTTCACCTCTTTGAGATAAACATCAGCGGCGCCGGCCGGATCAAGGACATCTCTCACAGCCAGTTCGCACAGCTGTTTCATCGCCTCCAGCTGGAGAACGCCGGGCATAATGGGATGTCCGGGAAAATGTCCCTGAAAAAAGGCTTCATCCATAGAGACGTTTTTAGCACCTGTCCAGTGTTTTTCGTCGATCTGCTGTGCGCGGTCCAGCAGGAGCATGGGGCTGCGCTGGGGAAGGATGGACATGATTTCTTTAAGTCCGAGTACTTTTTCCATAATGCGACTCCTTTGGGATTTACTGAGCTACGATATTGACCAGTCTGCCGGGGACATAGATGACCTTTTTGACAGATTTTCCAGCCAGCGCGGCGGTGACGTCTGCATTGGCAAGCGCGATTTTTTCCGCCTCTTCAGCGGAGCAGCCCACCGGAAGCATCAGACGGGCTTTGGGTTTGCCCAGAACCTGGACGAGGATCTCCACCTCATCCACCTTGAGCAGCGCTTCATCGAACTGGGGCCAGGGTTCGTAGGCAAGAGTATTGCTGTGACCGATTTTTTCCCACAGCTCTTCGCCCAGGTGAGGCGCGAAGGGGGCCAGAAGAAGCACGAATTTTTCGGCGGCTTCCCGGGGGATCTCTTTGAGCTTGGCCAGATCGTTGAGCAGGACCATCATGGCGCTGATGGCGGTGTTGAAACCGAAGTTTTCCATATCCGTACTGACCTTTTTGATGGTGCTGTGGACCAGCCGGGCCAGTTCTTTGCTCATGGGCGTATCGGTGATGACGGCCTCATCAAAGGTTCTCCAGGCGCGTTTGAGGAAACGGAAAACACCTTCGACACCGGTGGTGTTCCATGGTTTTGTCGCTTCGAGGGGACCCATGAACATCTCATACATGCGCATGCTGTCCGCGCCGTACTGCCGGATGACGTCGTCGGGGTTGACCACGTTCCGCAGGCTCTTGGACTTTTTTGCAGGGAATTCCACCAGCTTTTCGCCGTCGCTCTTGCGGATGGGACCGTTGGCGGTGATCTCCACCTGGTCCGTGGGAACAAGGACGCCGCGGGTATCTTTGTAGGAAATACCCAGGATCATACCCTGATTGACCAGTTTCATAAAGGGTTCAGGCGTGGAAACAAAGCCCAGATCGAAGAGGACTTTGTGCCAGAAACGGGCGTAGAGCAGGTGAAGCACGGCATGTTCAGCACCGCCCACATAAAGATCGACCGGCATCCAGTATTTTTCCAGATCCTCCGCCCAGGCTCTGCCGTTGTTGCGGGGGTCGATGTAACGCAGGTAATACCAGCAGGAACCGGCCCACTGGGGCATGGTGTTGGTCTCTCTTCTGCCGTGACGTCCGGTGACAGGATCGGTGTAATCCACCCAGCTTTTGGCTTTGGCCAGTGGGGGCTCGCCGGTGCCGGTGGGTTTGAAGTCAGGCATTTCGGGCAGTTCGACGGGCAGATCTTTTTCATCCACCAGTTCGATGTCGCCGTTGTCATAGTGGATCACGGGGAAGGGTTCTCCCCAGTAGCGCTGACGGCTGAAGAGCCAGTCGCGGAGTTTGTATTTGACGGATTCCTTGCCGCAGTTGCGTTCAGCCAGCCAGGCAATGGCGGCAGGTTTGGAATCTTTGACGCTCATGCCGTTGAGATCCAGCCCCTGATCGTTGGCGGAGTTGATCATTTTGCCTTCGCCGGTCCAGCAGGCTTTTCCGGCGAGGATGGCGTCGATGTCAGCACCGGCTTTTTCAGCGGTCTCTTTATCGGGAGCGATGATGCACTTGACGGGCAGGTTGAATTTCTGAGCAAATTCAAAGTCGCGGGTGTCGTGGGCGGGAACGGCCATGATGGCTCCCGTTCCGTAGCTGGAAAGCACATAGTCGGCGATCCAGATGGGGATCTCAACGCCGTTGACAGGATCGACGGCATAAGCACCGGTGAAGGCACCGGTCTTTTCGGTGGAAAGATCCGTGCGGCTCAGCTCGCTCTTGCGTGCGGCGGCCTCTTTGTAGGCCTGGACCTCAGCTTTCTGAGCGGGGGTCGTGATGACATCCACCAGCTCATGCTCCGGAGCAAGAACCATGTAGGTCGCGCCGAAAAGGGTGTCGGGACGGGTCGTGTAAACGGTGATCTCATGGCCGCAGGCGGTTTTGAAAATGACCTCCGCACCGGTGGATTTACCGATCCAGTTGCGCTGCATTTCCTTGATGCCTTCGGGCCAGTCCAGCATATCCAGATCCTGAAGGAGACGTTCTGCGTATTCGGTGATTTTGAACATCCACTGCTTCATGGGACGGCGTTCCACCGGGTGATTGCCCCGTTCGCTGCGGCCGTCGATGACCTCTTCATTGGCGAGAACGGTCCCCAGCGCCGGACACCAGTTGACGGGGACTTCGTCCAGATAGGCCAGGCCCTTCTTGTAGAGCTGGATGAAGATCCACTGGGTCCACTTGTAGTAATCTTTGTCAGTGGTGTTGATCTCTCTATCCCAATCGTAGCTGAAGCCGAGGGCTTTGATCTGTTTGCGGAAGTTATCCACATTTTTCTGCGTGGTGACAGCAGGATGGGTCCCCGTATCAACAGCATACTGTTCGGCGGGGAGACCGAAGGCATCCCAGCCCATGGGGTGCAGGACGTTGAATCCCTTCATGCGTTTGTAGCGGCAGATGATATCCGTCGCGGTGTAGCCTTCGGGGTGGCCCACATGGAGTCCGGCACCGGAGGGATAGGGGAACATATCCAGACAGTAGTATTTGGGTTTGTCAGAAAGATCTTCTGCACGGAAGGTGCGGTTGCTTTCCCAGTAAGTCTGCCATTTTTTTTCGATTGCAGAGAAATCGTATTCAGAGGCCATCGCTTTATCTCCTTATATGTACGTTGAAGCCTGTTCTTTTGTTCATTTATATAATATACACAATGGGAGTTTTTTTACAAGTCTGTGAATTGATGTTGATTATCACAAATTGAGGGTGTATATTAAGTTTTGAATAGAAAAAATGGTCAAAATACCGTGAAAGTATCTTTTCCGGCAGGGAAAGGGAGCTTTCCGGATCAATGCAGAAAGAACAGAAATTGAGATATCGGGATCTGAAATTGCTCCGCCGCCGCTGGTTTCCCTTGTGGACGCTGGACGGATACATCCTCCGTGAATTTCTCATCAAATACAGTGTGTTGATGCTGATTTTCGTGATTTTGTTCATCTTGAGCGATGTGTACCGTGATATATCCGCTTTTCTTGATGCCCGGGCCTCCGGACAGGAGATCGTGCAGTATCTGATGTATAAACTGCCGGGAAATATCCGTTTTATCCTGCCCATATCCATGCTTCTCGGGTGCATGTGGACTATGGCGACTTTCGGGAAAAATATGGAGGTGACGGCCATGCGGGCCAGCGGCGTATCGCTGATCCGCTGCGGCGGCTCCATCTTCCTCATGGGACTTCTCGTGACTTTTGTCAACATCTATTTCAATGAAGGACTGGTTTCCCGTACAGAGCGTCAGGCGGAACTGCTCTATGACAAGGCCGCTGACCGGAGACGTTCCGTACAGAATCTGCTGGCTTACAGCAGTACCGACCGCCAGCGCCGGTGGCTTTTCAGCACCTTTTCCGGCGGACGGGTCCAGCATAACGTGACGCTCAAGACCTTCTGGACAGATGAGATGATTTCCAATATCCTGGGTCCTGCGGGCAGTCCCGGCTATATCCGGCGGGTCAAAGAGATTTTTGAGGCCGACGGGGCGAAGATCCTGGCGATGCCCGCCGACCGGCAGAGGGCCTGGATCCGCCGGGAGCTGATCGGCAGAAAGATCGACATCTACGCCGATAAAACGATCCATCACAAAAAGAGCGGAATGTGGATTTTTGACGGCGGCACCTTTGTCAGTTATGACCGGAACGATGAAACCCGGTTCACCGCCAGCAGAGGTACTTCCGCCATGCACAAGGATTTGCGTTTCAAAGAAATACGCTTTTCAAAGGAGGGTATCCCCGAAACCCCGGGAGATATTCTCAATGCCATCAAGGAAAAGGATGACTTGCCGACCAGGGTCATTCTTGAGATCGTTCAGCGCAACCCCAAACTTCCCCGGCGGATCAAAAATATCTATATGACAGTCTTTTATTACCGTCTGGCCTTCCCCTGGGCGTGTTTTCTGGCTGTTTTTCTGGGGATCCCCCTCGCCACTAAAAACGAACGGACAGGAAGCCTTCTTGCCGTTATTACGGCAGTGGTCATCATCGTTGCTTACATCGTTATTGCCCAGATCTTTCAGGTTTTGGGCAAAGGCGGATTCATTCCGCCGGTCGTGGCGGGACTTGCTCCGACGCTGGCTTTTATCGCTTACGGCGCCTGGCGTCTTGTCACTGACAGAAATTAAGGTGAAACATGGAACTTTTTGATACGCACTTCCACTATTACGGAGAATCGACTCCTGTGGAGTTCATGTCCAACGTGAAACTGGCTCTCGGAACGCCGCCCCAGTCTGACGCAGGTACTGTTGACAGACTGCATCTGCTGGCCGTCGGAGGAGATTATGTGGAAAGTCTCCGGGCCCGTGAGTTTGCCGGTGTCATTCCCGATACATATTATGCGGCGGGGGTCCATCCTCATCAGGCGGAAAATTTTCTGGCGCAGAAAGAGGATTTTTCCATCTTCTTCAAAGAGGGAAAAGCTCCGGTCGCCATCGGAGAACTGGGGGTGGATTATTATTACGCCAACTCTCCGGAAAAGGAGCAGCTGGAAGTGTTTGAAGAGTTTCTTGATCTGGCGCTTGTCCATGATCTGCCTGCCATCGTCCATATCCGCGATCAGGAGGATGCTGACAAGGCCTACCGGGATGCTTATTCCCTGCTGGAACCCTTCGCGGCGCGGGGAGGGCGTTTTGTCGTCCACTGTTTTGCCGGAACACCGGCCTGGGCGGAAAAGTTTCTGGCTCTGGGCGGATATATCGGTGTGACCGGCATGGTCACGTTCCGTCGGGCGGAAAACATCCGGGAGGCCATCCGTTCTGTTCCTGATGACCGGCTTCTGATAGAGACGGACTCTCCCTATCTTGCACCGGTCCCGCACCGGGGCAAGGAGAATCATCCGGGATTTCTTGTTCTGATCGCCGCTTTTGCCGCACAGCTGCGGGGGATGTCCGCCGCTGAATTCGCCGCTTTGACGACTGCCAACGGAAAACGATTATTTTTGATCTGATATGCTGCAATTATTGAAACAGCTGCGTGTTCTGCTGACGCCGCAGGATAAGTGGAAACTTCTGGGGATCGTGGCGCTGATGACCCTAAGCGGCGCCGCTGAGATCGCCGGCGTCGGTCTGCTTATGCCCGTTATCGCTGTTTTCACCAAACCGGAACTGATGGAGCAGAATGTCCTTCTCCGGACCTATGCCCGGATCGCCGGAGGCGGCTCCACCGGCAGGCTGCTGATCGTCAGCTGTCTGCTGGTCATCGTTGTTTTTCTGCTGAAAAATCTTCTGGCTCTTCTGGTGATCTTTCTTCAGGCAAAGTTTTCCACCCGCAAGGAATACGAGACAAGCATGCGGTTTTTTGAGGTCTATATGCGGGCCCCTTATGAGCTGCATCTGAAGCACGGACATGTGGAGCTGGGCGTGATGATCGTCAGAGCAAGAGAGGCCTGTTTTCAGGTGCTTCTGCCGTTGATGGTCGTCGCCTCCGACGTCCTGGTGATAGCCATGCTGAGCTGTGCGCTTCTGTACTCTATGCCTCTGGTGACGCTTGTTACTGTATTTTCGCTGGGGATCAATGTCTTTCTGGCCTGCTTTCTGCTGCGGAAGATCAATTACCGCGTCGGACGGGAATATACGGAAAGCCGCATGGAGGCGGAATGTACTTCCGGAGACGGTCTGCGGGCCATCCGCGAGGTGAAGGTCAACGGCAGTGAAGATTATTTCATCAACCGCTCCGATGCCGCCCGCAAGCGGGTCGCATTTTACTATATGCTGCTTTATACGGCGGGACAGATCCCGCGGCTGTGGCTTGAGACCGCCGCTGTCATCCAGCTGCTTCTGATCTTCTGCGGCATGATCCTTTTGGGGGTTCCTCACGGAACGATCCTGCTGACATTCAGTCTGCTGATCGCAGCCATGTCCCGCATGCTTCCTGCGTGCAGCCGCATCAACTACAATCTGACGGTCATCCGTCAGAGTCTGGCGGCGTTCCAGACGGTTTTTGAGACCCTTTTCACGCCCCGGGAAAAGGTGGCGGGGGAAACAGAGCTGGAATTCAAAAACAGGATCACTGTGGAGGATCTCTCTTTCAGTTACGTTCCCGGGCGGCCGGTGCTTGAACACTTTGATCTGACCATTCCCCGTCTTGCCAGTGTCGCTTTTACGGGGACGACCGGCAGCGGTAAAAGTACCCTGGCGGACTTGATCCTGGGGCTGCTTGAACCGCAAAAAGGGGCGGTCAAATGTGACGGGCGGGATATCCGGACAAATCTCGCCTCCTGGCGCTCCAAGATCGGGTATGTGCCTCAATTCATATTCCTTCTCAACAGCACGATCCGGGCCAACGTGGCTTTCGGTGTGCCTGAAGAGGAGATCGACGACCGGAAGGTGATGGCCTGTCTCCGCATTGCCCAGCTGGAGGATTTTGTGGGATCTCTTCCTGAAAAACTCGACAGCAGCGTGGGGGATAACGGCATTCAGCTTTCCGGCGGTCAGCGGCAGCGTATCGGCATTGCGCGGGCCCTTTACCGTGATCCGGAGATTCTGCTGCTGGATGAAGCCACCAGCGCGCTGGATAATGAAACGGAAGAGGCTTTTGTCAAAGCGCTGAAACTTCTGCACGGAAAACTGACTGTGCTGATGATTGCGCACAGATTGACGACGGTCGCCCATTGTGATCTTCATGTGGATCTTTCCGGGAAAAAAGGCGCTTCCGTCTCCTGAATGAAGGAAAAAGGACTTGATAAATTGTCGTTTGGAACGTATATTGGAGACCGGAGCGCTTTGAGTGCTGTTTTCGGAGGGAGTGTTTTGAAATGACCGGATATTTGCTGTTGTGTGCCGTGTTGGTGTTTTTGTGCGGCTGCGGGACACCGCAGTCTGTTCCTGCGTCTGCATCGCAGCCTGCTGCGGAAAAGTTCCCGGTGGAAAAGGTGATGTCCGGTGAGCGCATCCATGCGGGGGAGCGTCTTGCTTCCGGATATATCGAGGCCTTGAACCGCTCTCTGACCACGGGGGATTTTGCCTTTTTGAAGAAGGTCCTTCCGGCAAAGATCGACGAAAAACGCGCGTTGAAAATATTTGAATCCATGCGTACCGGACTTGCCCGGTACGGAAAACTTTCAGACTGCCGTTATCTGACACGGCTTGACTGTACGCTTTACGCAGATTATATATGGAAATATAAGTTTATCAGAAAGACCGGAGATCCGCGAATGCCTGAGCAGATTTTTGAGGTCCTTTACCGGGTGCGTGTCATCCATCCCGGCAAAGCCCCGGTGATTGTCAAGGCAGATTTCATGTTCAAGTAGGTGAAGTAATGAAACCACGTCTTTCCGAACGGCAGTATCAGATCCTGGATCATATCCGGACATGTGTGGCCGCAGAGGGCAGAATGCCCCAGCTCAATAAAGTTGCTGAAAAATTCGGTGTCACTCCGGCAACGATGGCTTACCACATGCGCAAGCTGCGCGAAAACGGACTTTTGAAGGCGACGCCTCCCTCAAAGCTGCTGCCCACTTCCGAACTTTATGCCTGCTCCCGGGAAAGCTGTTTCAGAAGGATCAAAGTCATTGCAGCCGGCATACAGGCAGAGCCGGAAAAAGAGCGTTTTGTTCTTGCGCCTGACGAAGCTGTGGATATTTGCGACCCCTCTGAGATGACCGCGTGTGAGATCACTGACGACAGTATGTTCGATATCGGCATCCATTGCGGCGATATCCTGATCGGGATCCCCGTCAAATATCTGGAACCCCAGTCCGGGGACATCGTTATCGTCCGGACAGCTGACGGTGAGATCCTGGTGCGGTCGCTCCTGCCCTGTTCAGAGGCCCGTGCGGAGTTTGTTC
>JAFVYP010000138.1 GCA_017508555.1 Lentisphaeria bacterium | reverse complement strand
AAGCAATGGAGGGACTTTTGCCGGAAGAAGTGTTGTACAGGAAGAAAAGTCCCTATCCGAAGACCTTTGATCCCAGGTATTTTGGAATGGTCAGTCAGCAGATGCGGGAACTGCTGGATCGGGGGAATTCGCCGCTTTTACAGTTCGTCCGCCGGGAGGCGCTGGAAGAACTACTGACAGCAGAGTATGCCTGGCCCTGGTACGGTCAGTTGATGAATGTGCCGCAGACGATTGCGTATATGCTGCAGATCGACTGTTGGCTCAGGGCGTATGATGTGGATATTCTGATTTAATCGGTATAGTATTAAAATTCATCATTTTGACCACATGAAATTGGGAAAATCCTGTGATAAAATATATATGTCAATTTGGTTGAGGGGGATTTTCGATGTTTCATGCAGGGCAGAAGGTTCTTTATGGGGCCCACGGAGTGTGCTGTATCACAGCAGTTGAGATCAGAAACTTGGGTAAGGAAAAGAAAGAGTATTATTGTCTGGAGCTGGTGGAACAGCCAGGCACGATGTTCTATGTTCCGACGGGAAATCCGGCGGCGGTGGGGAAAATGCGCCCACTGCTCAGCAGAGATGAATTTGAAGCATTGGTAACTGCGCAGAAAGAACGGGACTGGGTCTGGATCGAGGATGAGAATCAGCGCAAACAACGCTACCGGGAACTGATAACGCAAAACGACCGGGGGGAGTTGATCGCCGCGGTCGGCGGCCTTTACCGTCACAAACGGCAGCTGGAGGAAACGGGACGGAAATTCCACATCTGTGATGAGGCGTTTCTGCGGGATGCCACCCGGCTGCTCAGCGGGGAATTCGCTCTGGTCCTGGGGATCCCCAGAAGCGAAGTGGCCCAGTACATGAAAGACCAGTTGGAAACCAAATAACAAAGCCGCCGGAGTTCCGGCGGCTTTTGTTCAGCTTATTGTTCTTTTTTGTTGGTCAGCTTCCGCTTGTTGCCTTTTTCGTCCACCACATAGGTGTTATTCAGCTGACCGATCAGATTGGCTTTGACTGAATCAATATAGATCCGGCGGAGCTTGTCACGCTCTGCCACTTCTTCCTCCGTCAGTCCTTCGGTCTTTGCTTTTTTTGCCAGGACATTGATCCGGGCGATGACTTCATCCATGCTTACCATATTGCACCTCATACATAGCGGTCGATGACCACTGAAATTCTACCTTTCTTTGTTTGTCCGCCTACTGTTTTGAGCTTGATCTTTCCCATGCCCCGCAGGGAGATTTTGTCACCCTCTGTTACGGCCTTGTCCGGTTTTTCACAGGGTAGACCGTTGACGGCGGCTTTTCCCGCGCTGATGTACTGGGCAGCCAGGCTTCTGCCGATGCGGAAACCCGAGGAGACTACACTGTCCAGGCGAAGGGAGGCCAGTGTGTCTTTGATCTCTTTTACTTCCGGTTCCGGTACGGAAACTTCCGACAGGGGAATCCGGTTCAGGCTGACCTTTGCCCGGCCGGCAGATGTGAAATTCTGCAGAATATAGGGGGAAATCTCTGCTGTGACGAAGAAGTCGCAGCTGTCCTTGCCCACGCAGATATCGCCGAGAACTTCCCTGGCAATTCCCGCCCCCATCAGCGCTCCCAGAAAATCCCGGTGGCTGGGGCAGTCGCCTTCGTAGAATTTTGCCCGCAGGCATACAAGGGGGCTGTCCTCTTCGTAAAGGGCGTTTTCCTCCAGATAGTCCGGCAGAAAGACAAGCATTTTCCGTTCCGCGCCCTCGTAGCTGCCGAAAGCGTATAGACCTTCCAGGTCACCGAACAGATACCGGGTCATTTCCAGCTCCCGGGGCGTGAGGAAACAGGTGTTGCCGGGGATATTTCGCCGCAGGCCGGCGTTTATTTTATCCCACACTTTGGCCAGGAGCATCCGGTCTTCCGGCGTGTGAGCGATTCTCTCGATATTTGCTCGATCCATAGTATCACCAAAATGTATTATATCACAGCTTTTTTTCTTTGCAAGGGAAGTTTTTCTTGTCTGCGGAGTGAGTGTAGAGTATAATGGGGAAAAAGGTGGGTGAAGATCGATGACGATCATTATTATTGGCGGCGGCGCGGCAGGTATGGCCGCGGCACTGGCGGCGGCGGAGAATCCGGATGCCAAGATCATCCTGCTGGAACGGCAGGCGAGAGTGGGCAGAAAACTTGGCGCCACCGGAAACGGCCGCTGTAATTTGAGTAATCTGCACGCCCTGGAGGGCGGATATCACGGGGATGACCCGGCGTTTGCCCGGTATGCCCTGGAAAGCTTTGGCCCTGCGGAAACGCTTGCGTGGTTCCGTGGCTTGGGCCTATTTACTGTGGCAGAACCCAGCGGCCGGGTATACCCTTATTCCGATCAGGCCAACTCCGTGGTGGATGTGCTGCGTTTTGCCTTGGATAAGCAGAATATCTCTCTTGTGACCGGAGCGGAAGTAACGAAAGTGAAGAAGACCGCTGACGGTTTCCGGGTGGATTGCGAAAACGGTTCCTATACCGGCGACAAGCTGATCGTT
>JAFVYP010000137.1 GCA_017508555.1 Lentisphaeria bacterium | reverse complement strand
TCCCGGTCGCACCGGGCGTCGGGGGGTGCAGGGGGGCGGGCGCTAAGCCCCCCTGCAAATGATATGCACCCCAAAAGTTGGACACAGCTAAAGGAGTGCATATTTCCGGAAGGGCGGAAATATGCACGGGGGAAGGAGGGGGGGATTATCTTGTTCTGGAACCATTTTCCTGCTGCCAGGCGCGGAAAATTTCAACGGAGTTGAGGCCTGTATCGACGATATTGTTGGAACAGACAATGATGCCGTCGATCTTTTTTTCGAGCCAAAGGCGCAGATAGAGATCCAATTGGAATTTCATTTCCTCATCGGTGATCGGGCAACAATCTCCATAATTGTACAGATAACATCCGGCATAATGTTTTTTGCCGGGGGTCATGGCAATGATTTTTTCCAGATTCTGTTCAGCTTGAGCCAGTTGTTTGCTGTCCCATGACCAGAAAGTGACCACATCCACCTCTTTCAGGTAGGCATCATAATCGATACCGAAAAGAGCGGCGTAGTAAACCAGCCAGAGTTCCAGGGGACGTGGGGCGTTGTTCAGGGCGTGATGGACCTCTTTAAGGCGCTCCAGCGTCATACGGGCATCTTTGTTATCGGGACGGAAAAAATCGTCCAGGACGCCGCCGGTCACAAAGGGGAAACGTTCAGCCTGTTTCAGGACCTCATCCAGATCATCGGCTCCGCCGTTGTTGCGGCTGGAGGAGGTGTCGCCCATGACGGACCAGACCACCTTGTTGAAGGAGCGCAGTTTTTCAGACTCAGCATCAAATGGCGGTTGGGGATTGCCTTCAAAAATCACACGGCAGCAGTTGGGGATGCCCAGATATTCAGCACCTTCCCAGGGGCCCATGTTATTGGTTCCGGGAATTTTCCACTGAAGTCCAGCGCCCCGGTGGTGACAACCGGCATCATGCCCCCAGATCCACAAATTATCTCTTAATGTTTCCATGAAAAAAATCCTTTCCAAATATTCCGTTTTCAGAGGACGGTCATCTGCCGGAGAGCATGGCAAGGGGATTGGTGTGCATGATCTCTTTTTCAAGATAATCCAAGTCGATCCCCTCTGCCGCGATCAGGGGCAGAATATTGTTGAAAATATGGGTATAACCCTCGCCGCCGCAGGAGCGTAGCATGCACTTGAGACAGATATCATTGGTCAGCAGGAGCTGACTGCCGAAACCGTCATTGATGATTTTTGCGGCCAGAGCGGCTCTTTCGGTATCCTTGACAAATATGCCGGCGGCAAAACCACCGGGAGCAGGGGTAAATTCCTTGCCGAAATTATCCAGTTCGACCCAGACGCCCAGCTCAAGAAGCTGACGGATATAGGTGTGATCCGGGGTGACATCCGAGTGGCAGATGACGATCCTGTCAGGAGAAACTCCTTTATCAGTCAGGAATTTTGTCACATCCAATCCGTTGCTGCACCAGGGGTAGATATGGACCATGAGTGCCAAACCGCTTGCTTTTTGACAGACGGCTGCTGCTTCAAGAGAGCGCCACTCAGAGGGGGTGATCTCTTTGCTTGTTCCGATCTCTCCGATGATACCGGGACGGATGCCCGTGCCCTCAGCGCCGTTATTGATCTCATTCAGCAGCTGTTCTGCCAGCATTTCCGCAGAGGCCTCGCGGATTTCCCGGGGATGGGTGTCTCCGGTGTACCAGCCGCAGCCCATGATGATCCTGGCTCCGGATGTTTCTGCAAGTTTTTTCAGCTTGAGAGGATCACGTCCGATCTCGCGCAGGGAGCAGTCCACAATGGTCTTGCATCCGGCGGCAAGAAGGGATTGGATCTCTTCTTTTGCGGCGGAAATCTCATCAATCAGCAGATTGTCGCGCATGCAGTAAGGATCGCAGAGCAGACGCGGTCGGTCGGCTGGGGTGATTTTTGCAGTTGCCGCCCCCGGCGCCGCCTGATTGGTCAGGTCGATAAAAAGATGCTCATGGGATAACACCATGCCGCAGTCTTTTGTATCGACCTCACCAGTGACTGTAATAATCTTTTTCACTCTGCGTAACCCACGCCGACGTAATAGGCCATGGCCTCCTGCGTGGTATCAAGTCTGCCGAACTGGCAGACCACGGGACGGCTGGAGGTGACCCGCAAGGCATACTGGGTCAGCATTGGGATAACAGCTCCGTTGAGATCTTCAGGTTTATCCAGTCTCAAAGAGATGATGCGTTCCGCAGGCACCTTGATCCGGATATTTTTGATGGGATCGCGGTCGCTGAAATACACATCGACAATGCTTTCCACATCCTCTTCGGAGGTGTTGAAGATCATCAGAGCCTCGTGGGACTCCATTTTATCGGATTTTTTCGGTTCAGGAAGATATCCGTCAGCGAAATACCAGACTTTTTTTCCACCTTCAATCATCATCAGACTCCTTTTGCAACCAGTTCACGGATAAAGGGCGTGATGGAGTCCGGACCGTTATCGGTGATGACAAAGCCCTCTTCGATACGGTTGGAGCCTGCCGGATGTCCCCAGATGCTGATGTCGCTGTTGACGCACATGCCGCTTTCAAATTTATAAACGGCATTTTCATCGGGGTAGGGGGACTCAGCTTCGGCAAGACCGATACCGTGCATGGGCGGATACAGGTCGAACTCTGTCATGTTGTGCTTGGCGAAAACGGCTTTGACGGCTTTGACCATCTCTCCGGAAACGACGCCGGAACGCAGATAGTTCTGCTGGACATTGGCTGCTTCAAAAAGAACGTTGAGGAACTTTTTCTGTTTGTCATCGGGGGTACCGATCACAAAGGGATATTCCACCGTGGAGACATAGCCCTGATACTGAACTGCCATGGCGGCCATGAGCATTTCTCCGTTGCGCATGATCTTATTGGTAGCACGTCCGATAACAGTTTCCGTACGGATACCGGAACCGAAAACCATAAAGTTGATGTCTTCTGCACCGGCCATGCGGGCAGCGCCTTCAGCGGCGCCGGCGGCGACATATTCAGGATTGCCGTCCACAGCGTATTCCAGCAGCTTTTTGTATCCTTCACAGGCCTGACGTCCGGCCTCTTTGAGGCAGGCGATCTCGTTGGCGCTCTTGACGATGCGCAGACGGTTGAGGATGTTGCCCGCGTCAATGATCTCGGCGCCTTCAACGGCCTTTTTCAAGCGGTCCATGATATGGGCCGGAATATCAAAGAAGCCCACCAGACCCAGCTTTTTACCGCCCTTGAGAGCATTGCCCAGAATATCTTTGAGCGTGGAAAAACTGGCCAGCGGATAGTCGATCTCTTCCGGAACGGAAACGCAGGCAAATTCCTTCACGTTGTGATAGCCGTTCCAAACGGACATTTCACGGGCATATTTTTCACCTTCAGGAGCCCCCGCAAGAACAGGTTCTCCGCACTTGGGAATGACGCAGATACCACGTTCAAAAATGGGCCAGAAGTTACAGACGTAGCGCAGATTTTCCTTGCGGTATTCATCGCCGTAAACGGCAATGGCATCCAATCCGGCTTTGTCCATTTCAGCCTGGATACGGATGATGCGCTCCTGAAATTCACTTTTCGGAATACAAATCATATTTTTTCCTCCATTGTTGGTTGCCGAAAAACTACTGTTCTCTTTCTAATATAACAGCATTTTTATTTTGTGCAATGCGTATTTTGATATCTGTTGCGCATAAATTGCAAATGAGCGGCTGGCCCCCCGGACGGGGAAGGTTTGTGCCGGTATGAGAGGAGATCTTTTGTTTTCAAAAGCCCCCCACAACTTTTCCACTCGGAAAAAGGGCAAAAAAAAGGCACCCCTGGACGGGGTGCCGGATCGGATGCAGAAATTACTTTTTGACAGGAGCAGCCTTGGGAGCTGCGGGAGCCTGGACAAAGTATTTGACTTTGGCCTTCTTTTCGAGGGCATCCATATATTTCTTTTCAGCTTCGACGGCCTTCTGTTCAGTCAGATAAGCGATGAGGTTATCCTTGACCTGCTCGAAGGGGATCGTGGAAGCGCCCTTGGCGGCATCTCTGCGGATGAGGTGATAACCGAACTGGGTTTTGACCACGCCGGAAATCTGGCCGGGTTTGAGGGCGAAAGCAGCCTTTTCAAATTCGGGGACCATCTGTCCTTTTCCGAAAGCGCCGAGGGAACCGCCGTTGGCACCGCTGGGGCATTTGCTTTCAGTCTTGGCAAGCGCTTCAAAGAGCTTGGGGTTTTTATCCAGCTGCTTTTTGATGCTGTTAATCTTGTCAAGAGCGGCCTTTTTCTGGGCCTCGGTGGCCTTTTCATCGACCATGATGAGGATGTGGGACGCTCTGATGCTGTCGGGAGCATCAGCAGGGGTCTGGAACATCTTGGGATTGGCCGCATAGAATTTGCGGGCTTCCTGTTCGGTGACGTTGATGTTTTTCAGGAAGGTCTTTTTAGCAAAGAGAGCCTTGGCGATCTGCTTCTGGGCCATGGGGTTGGCAGCCATTTCTTTGATGTGCTGATCGAGGGTTTTTCCCTGCATGGAAAGCTGCTGGGTGAGCATGTCAAGCTGCTGTTTCGGCGCTTTTTTGATCTCTTCTTCCAGGAATTTGCGGGTCTGCTCAGCGGTGGCTTTGAAACCGGCCTTGGCCATTTCTTTATCCATCAGCTTGGAGGCGACCACACCTTTGACCAGACGGGGAGCCAGCTGTTTGACCAGATCGGCCGTGAAAAACGGAGGCAGATTGCCATCGGGGAATTGGGCCATGAAAAAGGAAATGATCTCCCCTTTGGTGACCGCAACACCGTCGATCTCCGCAACGTTGGCAGGGAGACTTGCCCAAACGTCAACTTTGGGTTCAGCTTTCTTTGCAGGAGCAGCCTTCGTGGCGGCAGCTGCTTTTTTAGCGGGGGCTTTCTTCTCAGCCGCAGCGGCAGGAAGAACGACGACTCCGGCGAGTGCCAGAAGAACCATCATTTTGGCAATTTTCATAATTTCCTCCATTTGTTTTCCGGGAGAAAGCCGACTGCTCTCTTCCCTCTTTTATTCCAATGTAAACGGTTCGGCGGAATTTTCAAACCGCCGGACCGTGTTTTCCGGTAAAATTATTTTCCGGCTGTGATCGCCGCCTGCGCAGCTGCCAGACGGGCGATCGGCACGCGGAAGGGACTGCAGGAAACGTAGTCCAGTCCGGTGTTATGGCAGAACATGACGGATTTTCCCTCTCCGCCCTGCTCACCGCAAATACCGATCTTCAATCCGGGACGGGTCGCTCTGCCGTTCTTAACGGCGTAGTCGATCAGGCGGCCGACACCCTTTGTGTCGATGGTCTGGAAGGGATCAGCTTCAAGGATGCGTTTATCCAGATAGGCCGGAAGGAATCCGCCGATGTCATCGCGGCTGAAACCGAAGGTCATCTGGGTCAGGTCGTTGGTTCCGAAAGAGAAGAACTCGGCGATTTCGGCCATTTCATCGGCCAGAAGAGCGGCCCGGGGGATCTCGATCATCGTTCCCAGCTTGTATTCCAGCTCCTTGAGACCGAACTTGGCTTTGACTTCAGCGGCCACGCGCTCAAGGATGGCTTTCTGAAGTTTCAGCTCGCCCAGGTCGCAGGTCACAGGAACCATGATTTCGGGCTTGCAGCTGCCCAGCTCAGCGGCCACTTCCAGAATGGCGCGGATCTGCATTTCGGAGACTTCAGGATAGGTCACGCCCAGACGCACGCCGCGGTGTCCCATCATGGGATTGGACTCGTGAAGCGCGTCGATGCGCTTGGTGATCTCATCCATACTGATATTCAGGGCGGCAGCCAGCTCTTCACGCTTGGCAGGCTCGCTGGGAACGAATTCATGCAGCGGGGGATCCAACAGACGGAAGGTCACAGGAGCGCCTTCCATGGCGATCAGCGTGGCCTTGATGTTGCGCTTGACATAGGGGAACAGTTCGTCAAGAGCCTTGACCCGTTCCTCTGTGTCTTTGGAAAGGATCATTTTACGCAGATAGAAAAGGGGCTGTTCGCTGTCTTTGCCGTAGAACATGTGTTCCGTACGGAAAAGACCGATGCCTTCAGCGCCGAAAGAACGGGCAACGGCCGCGTCTTCGGGCGTATCGGCGTTGGCGCGGACACGGAGCTTGCGGCAGTTGTCCACCAGTTCCATGAATTTGCGGAGACGGGGATTCTCGCTGGAGTCCATGGTGGCCACTTTTCCGGCATAGACATAACCGCGGGTACCGTTGAGAGAGAGGCAGTCGCCGTCGCGGAGCGTCACGCCGCCCACTTTGAAGATACGGGCCGTTTCATCGACTTCGATGGCTCCGGCGCCCACGATGCAGCATTTGCCCCAACCGCGGCAGACAAGCGCCGCATGGCTGGTCATACCGCCGCGGGCAGTGAGGATACCGGAGGCGGCACGCATGCCTTCCACGTCTTCGGGGTTGGTCTCTTCGCGGACGAGGATGACGCTTTCTCCCTTTTTGGCGGCTTCAACGGCATCTTCACTGTTGAAAACGATCCGTCCGACGGCGCCGCCGGGATCGGCAGGCAGACCCCTGGCGATAACGGTCTCTTTCTTTTCAGCAGCGGGATCCAGGATCGGATGCAGCAGTTCATCCAGCTGGGTGGGCGCCACACGCATGACAGCGGTCTTTTCGTCGATCATCTTTTCATCCAGCATATCCATCGCCATATTGAGGGCGGCGGTTCCGGTGCGTTTGCCGACGCGGCACTGGAGCATGAAAAGTTTGCCTTCCTGGATGGTGAATTCGATATCCAGCATGTCGCTGTAATGAGCTTCCAGCTTGTTGCGGATATCAAAGAGTTCCGCATAGATGGCCGGATAAAGCTCTTCCATGGATTTCAGCGCTTTGTTCTGCTCATTTTTGGTGTCATTGTTGAGGGGATTGGGGGTCCGGGTGCCGGCGACCACGTCTTCGCCCTGGGCATTGATGAGCCATTCGCCGTAGAATTTGTTGTCTCCGGTCGCGGGATCGCGGGTGAAGGCCACGCCGGTGGCGCTGCTGTCACCCATGTTGCCGAAGACCATGGACTGAACGTTCACTGCGGTACCCCAGTCATCGGGAATACCCTCGATGCGGCGGTAGGAGACAGCCTTTTTGCCGTTCCAGCTTTTGAGAACGGCGTTGATGCCGCCCCAGAGCTGGGCCATGGCGTCATCGGGAAATTCGCATCCCAGAACCTCTTTGATACGGATCTTGAAGGCCGCACAGAGCTGTTTGAGATCCTCCACAGAAAGATCGGTGTCATTGGCATAACCGCGTTCTTTCTTGAGTTCCTCCATCATTTCATCCAGCTGACGGCGGATCGCTTTGCCCTCTTCAGGTTCAATACCTTCTGCCTTTTCCATCACCACATCGCTGTACATCATAATCAGGCGGCGGTAGGCGTCATAAACGAAGCGTTCGTTGCCGGTTTTGGCAATCAGTCCGGGGATCGTTGCGCTGGAAAGTCCCACGTTGAGGACGGTTTCCATCATACCGGGCATACTGCTGCGGGCACCGGAACGGCAGGAGACCAGAAGCGGATTGGCGGGATCTCCGAATTTCATACCCATTTTTTCTTCAACACCGGCCAGGGCGGCCAGAACCTGATCTTCAGTACCTGCCGGAAGTTTGCTGTCGTTCTTGAAATAATCCACGCAGCACTCGGTCGTCACTGTGAAGCCCGGGGGGACGGGAAGCCCCAGATTCGCCATTTCAGCAAGGTTTGCACCTTTTCCGCCCAACAGGTTTTTCATTTCTCCTGTTCCGTCGGTGGCCTTTCCACCGAAGCTGTACACATACTTTTTGTCAGCCATTTCTTTTCTTCTTCTTTCCTTGAATCTGCGCGCACTTTGTACCATCCTCAAAACCGTGCGCCCGCTTTTGAGGATCTTTGGAGTTGAATTTTCAAATCGTAAAATTCTCAACAAAATGCTCCAAAAGAAAAAGATACACCCAAAACACCAAAAAGTCAAGAGTTTATCTTCAAAACCTGCCCTCTTTTACGCTGCTGTGTCTTGAAATTTTCAGTTGAATTTTTTTCCGGAGTTTTCTCTTTTGGTGATTTGCGGTTTGAAAAAAACAGTGAGGGGAGGTATAGTAAACAAATTTCAATTCAGGAGGAGTTTTTTTATGCCGGAAAATACTGCCGTTGTTTCCCGTCCGCCCCGGTACCTTGCCCGGTGTGCCGCCATTGCCCTGTGGGGATTTTCCCTTATCCTTTTTCTTATGCAGCTGCCCTGGATCGCCGTCAGGATGAATCCGGGAACCCTTGAGTGCGGCGTGGAAAGTCTGAAAACGCAGACGATGGTCACGTTCGCGCCGCTTTTTATTGCTCTGGGGGCGATGGTGACGGCTCTTTTCTTTTCGGCAGCGCAGAATAAATTTCTGGCCTCTGCCGCCAAGGACAGGGGGCACGCGATCGGAAAAGCGGAATTGCGCCGTCTCTTTCTGCCTTTCTGCCGTCAGAAAGAGATCCGGCGCCTGTTGGGAGATGTCCCGCTTTTGAAGGCCAGCGGCTGGTGTTTTCTCTTTTTCTGGGGAGCTTATCTCTTTTGGGGACTTCTTTCGCCGCTGCCGCCCTTTTTCCTTCTGGCGGGAGTTCTGCTCTTTTTTGCCTCTGCCGGAAAACTTTCTCCTGAAAAACTTTCTGCGCCGCTGAAAATATGGACTGCCGCTCTCCTGATCGTATTTTCTCTCTCAAGCATGGACGGCTTTGCCGCACTGAACAGTCTGGAAAAACAGACGTCTCCCCACGGGATCCCCTCCGGAAGAGCGGAGCTGAAACAGCTCATCTATCAGAAGGAGACCCCCGGAACTGTTTACAACCGTCTGGCGGAAACGGCCAATCTGCCCGCCAACAGGAAATTCTTGAAAGACCTCATTGAAGCCCAGCATTTTTATACAGCCCACCAGTCGTGGAAACAGAAGGTTTCCCAGGTGCTGAAAACGCCGGAACTGCACGCCTTTTTTCAGGAGCTGACCGCTGAATTGGATGCTGGAAAAACGGCCGTTCTTGATCTTCAGCTGGATCGTCCCTATCTCTGGCATCCCGGCGCCAACTGGTATTTCAGCCGGATCGCCGGCGCTTATTACTCCTCTCTCGTTTTCGAGGCGATCGAAAAGAGGGATAAAGGAGCGATGATGAAAAATTTTCTCCGTCTGGCCCGGTTGTATGAGGGACTTCAGCGGGGAGACTTCATTATCAGTTTAAGCTACATCTTCCTGAACGAATTGAATTTTTCCTGCACGCTGGGAGCCGTTCTGGGCAGCCGTATGCTGACGCTTGAGGATCTGGCGGAACTGACGCCTTTTTTCAGAGACCGTGAAGAAAAACTCCGTGCCGCATTGTTCACGGCCCTCAAGGGGGAGGCGGTTTTTGAAAGAGAACTGATTCTGGATATGGCCCGGGTCTATCCCTGGCTGCAAAATTCCGAAACACAGGGCAATGCGCTTTACGAGAGCCGCGTTATGCAATTTCTTCTCAGGGGCAATCTGCCGCTGCCGCCGCACGTCTGGAATGCGGTCATGAACAGGAAAGCTCTGGAGTGCAGCCGCTTCAAATTTGACTTTTTCCTGAAGTCTCTTGAGGGAAAAGCAACTTGCTCACAATGGAAAAAATCTCTTCCTGAACTGGAAAAATATCTCCTGAAAAACGGAAGCTATTTTGTCATGCTCAATTACAATGCCGCACGGACAGCTGTCATTCAGCTCTATCATGCGGTGACCTGCGTCCGTATGAGCCGGACTGCTCTGGAAATCGAAAAATTCCGCCTCGTCAATAAAAGACTGCCGGCTGATTTGAAAGAGCTGAAGATCCCTCTGCCCCAAGATGCTGTTTCAGGAGAACCCCTCTCTTTTGATAACAGAAAAATCAGCCTGACCTTTTACAGGGACAAAAAAGAGGAAGTGCGGACTTTTCCCGGATGGCAGCTTGCCGGAACTGAAAAAGAACACATCAAGCTCCTTGTGCCGCTGCGCATGCCCCGCTGAAAAAGAGTTACCTGGCAGGAATGGTCTCTCTGATACGCATGAGCCGTTCAAGCGCCGCCTCAAGCGTGGATTCCTTTTTGGCAAAGTGAAAACGGATCAGATGGTTGACATCCTCTCTGAAAAAGCTGGAACCGGGAACCGCGCCCACGCCTGTTTTTTCTGCCAGGACTTCACAGAATTCAAGATCGCTTTTGTAGCCGAATTCTGAAATATCCGCAAGCACATAATAGGCGCCCTGCGGCGTTGTGTGGGGGATGCCTGCCTGATCCAGTCCGTTCAGGAACAGATCCCGCAGTCCGGTGTATTTTTTTTGCAGATCAGTGTAATAGCTG
>JAFVYP010000136.1 GCA_017508555.1 Lentisphaeria bacterium | reverse complement strand
GGGAAGGGGAAAACTTCTTTTCTCGTGAAAAGAAGTTTTCCCCTTCCCCAAGAGCCACCTACCCTTGTCGGGCACAGAAGGATAAATAAAGCGGGAAAGAATCAGATATCCATGGACCAGGCTTTCAGCATGGTTTGAGCGATCTCTTTCTGGATCTCCGGCGTGGGATGGGTTCCGTCGCGTGTGACAAGCATATCCGAGAGGGGGGCGCCTTTGCGCAGTTTGTCAAAGAGGGCATCCAGGGGAACGAGCCGGGCCTGCATCTGATCGGCGGCCTCTCTTGCGGCAAGGGCGTAGGGTTCCATAATGCGTCCCTGCTCAATAAAAGAGGGACCTTCAAAGCCGAAGGGGGTGGCGATGGAGATCTTTTGGATCCCTTTCAGGCGGCAGAAGTGGGCGATCCACTTGAGATTGCAGAGATAGGCTTCGGGAGGAATCGTCGGTTCATCAGCCCAGACGGCCCGTCCCACGGCAGCATCGTTGGTTCCCAGCATAATGAGCACGGCATCGGGAGACTGGGAAAGAACATCCTGTTCCAGACGTGTCAGCGCCCAGGTGGTTTTATCTCCGCCTCTGCCGGCATTGATGATCTCATTATCGGGCAGGGCGTTTTGCAGATGGCCGACATAGGATCCCTCCTGTGCCGTGAGGCTGTCTCCGAAACAAATCAGTTTATCGCCTTTGGCGAGAAAAGGGGCAGAAAAATCAAGCATGGTCAAACTCTCCTTACAGTAAATGACAGAATACGGATAATGTAGCACAGGGAAAATAAAAATACAAGGACTCAGTAGAGTATTTCTTCCAAATCGGGTTTTTCCAGGACAGGTGCTTTTCCGCCGGAGGATTCCCGGATCATCAGCCAGGGGTTGAGCTGTTCATTTTCTTCCGAACCGCCACCGATGAGATTGATGACTTTCCGGACAGCCAGAACGCCCTCTTCGCGCGTCGGCTGGTGGACAGTGGAGAGCGAAGGATGCAGACGGATACTCATAAACTGATCGTCATGTCCTGCCAGCAGATAATCCCGTCCGGCCTGATATCCCAGTCCCTGAAGTTCCAGCATGATATTGACGGCCTGGGCATCGGCGACGGCAAAGATACCTGTTTTTTGTCCGGTTTTATAAAGGCGGATAAAGTTTTCAACGGAATAGACTTCCGCAGAACACGCATGTTTTTCAAGGGTTTCAAGAAATCCCTGATGGCGGCAGTAAAAGCTGGAGGCGGGTGTCGTGGCAAGAAAAGAGGTCACGCCCTGACTGATGAAATGTCTTGCCACCAGTTCGCCGCCGTAGGTATCGTTGATCTGGAGCTGGGGGATATCGGCAAAACGTTCATCGCGGATACCGCCGTTGGAACAGGCATTGAGAAAGAGGATATGTCCTCCTTCCCGGTGGTAAGCCAGCAGTTCTTCACGGAGATTATCCGGCATCTGCTGGGGCGGATAGGTGATGACACCTGAATGTTTGATCTGCTTGAGCATGCCGCAGAACGCTTCAAAATCGGTGTTTTTTTTACCGAAAAAGAAGTTGACCGGATAATTCTGCCGGGAGGCTTCTTCTGAGATCCCCATGACAAGATTGCCGACCAGACGGTCTGTGTAGCCGGGCAGATAACAGAGCAGCGTGGGCGCTTTTTTCCTGCGCAGGAACGCCGCGGAGCGATCCGGGACATAATTCATTTTCCGGGCTGTTTCAAGAATAAGTTCCCGGGTCTGCGGATTGACCCTCCGGCGGTTCTCCGGCGCCGGACTGAGCGCCCGGGAGATCACAGAAACATCCAGGTTCAGGGCTTGGGCTATATCCGTCAATTTTGTCATCGGCGCTGCGTTTCCTTCTATTTTTTACGCTCTGTTCCCGGCAGGGGGACGACGATTTCAGAACATACGTATCGAAGGAATAATATAGCTCCAGTCTCTCTTTTGTCAAGCCTTGTCAGGGCAGATCAAAATAAAGGGCTTCCCAGCAGATGCACTTTTCTACAAAGGGGGAAACTGCTCTGCGCTGCTGGAAGATCCGTTCTTTTTCTGCATTTTTGAACGGCTCCGGACCGCCGAATGTGAGGCGTTCAAATAATTCCGTATTGGCCCAGAGGGTGATGCCCAGGCTGTCGGCGGTGCGCCGCCACAGCTGCCACATTGCGGAGATGTTTTCCAGTGTGCAGCCGCCGCATCCGATGGAATCCTGCGGCGCAAGGATATCCAGCGGCACATCCTCAAATAAAGAGGTCCAGGCTTCAAAGAACTCCTGTTCTTTGCGGGGGATCCATCGGCTGGCGGGGGAGATCAATATCTTTTTTTCAGGTGCCAGCTCTTTGATCCTGCGGAAATATGTCTGATAAATATTGTGCAGGCGCTCCTCTTTCTGCCGGTTCCGGACACCGGAAAAGGCGGTTTCAGGAGCGTAATAGATCCCGTCAAAAAGTTCTTTATAGGTCATCAGCTCTTCAAAACAGCCGCACTGCCGGTCGATCTCCTCTTTTTCCTCCTGTTCTGTCAACAGGGGGCTCCAGCCTGAAACGGAACCGTATCCGCCGAGAAAAACGGTCATGCCGCAGTCTCTGGCGGCAAGGAGCATGGGTTCCACCACATTCCAGCTTCTGAAGGAGGCAAATTTTTTGCTGGAATAATAGACCTCATGGAGTTCGTTCCAGACGGAGGCCTGAAAAATCACCGTATCTATTTTTTTCTCCCGGAGTTTTTCCAAAGCCGTTTTCCATTGAGCCGTATCCCATAAAAGCGTGGGGGTCCCCACATAATCGGGAGCGTGTGCGCAGAGAAAAGTGCCTGTGACAGGCATGGCAGGCGCAGCTTTTTCCTCCGCAGAAAGATTTTGCAGCACACGTTTGTTGACGGCAATGCCTGCATCGACTTTTTCCCTGCTTGCCGGAATGATCTCAGGAGCCGGTTCAAAAATATTGAATCCCTGATAATTGCCGATGATGACCATGTTTATATCCTCTGTACTTTGGGGAGTCCGGTGCCGCGTTTATTGGAATGCGGCCAGCTGCAGTAATCTGAAGTTGCGGCGGCTGACAGGAACGGAAAAGCGCCCGTTGCCTGTGTGAAGCCTTTTGCCTGTTTCCAGATCGGTGACGGAGATTTTGCCTTTGGAACCGAAAAGTTTTTTCATATCCGGTGTGATCGTGATAGTCTGTGCCTGGTCATTGTTGTTGAAAACAACCAGCATCATTCTCTTTTCCGCTTTTTTCAGATAAGCGGTCACGGCAGTCGTTTTGCCGTCACAGCTGCTTGAAAGGCCGCTGTTTTCCCAGTACGGGAGATATTCATCCTGATCGGCAAGTTTGAAACGGTCCAGCGCGTACCAGATCTGCCGTGCCGTTTCAAAGAGAGAGGTCCTGTCGGGGATCACATCATGCAGCAGGAGCAGGCCTGAAAAATGCCGCATGGCCCAGGGTTCGAGCGCCCATGTTTTCTGCTGGGCGGCGGGAACATAGCCTCTGGCTCTGTGGAGTTCCGAAAGCCAGATGACTCCGGGGCCCCAGATATGGGGGAGGATCTCTGCCCGGGCCATATCGAAACTCATGGCTTTGTAGGATCTGTCCTGAGCCAGTTTGTCGAACCAGAGTTCACCGTCAAGCAGATAATCCGCAAAGCTGTAACCGGCAATATGAGCAGTTGCTCCTGAAACATGGCAGACGATGGGGGCGTTTTGGGCTTTTTCTTTGCAGTAAAGATAAATCAGCTCCATCCATCTGCGGTGTTCCCGCAGGGGACGGACAGCTTTGCGTGTGCCGTTTTTATCAGTGTATCCGTGTCCGTGGTCTTTCCGGTTGCAGGAGGGAGCGCCCCAGAGATCAAAGTACAGACCGTCGATGACTGGTTTGGCCCTTTTGGCTTTGTCGAAACACCAGAGGTAGAAGTCGCAGTAATCCGCTGTTTTGCAGACTTCGATCATATCCATCTCGTAGCCGTAAAAGGTGTTGCCGTAGAGACGTTCCCTGGGGCCGGCAAACCACTGTTCTCCGTTCCAGATGACTTCCGGAGCGTTTCTGCCGATGCTGGAATAGGCGGCGTACCAGGCGGAACGGATCTTGTCTTTTTTCAGCGCGTCATAATTGAAAAAACGGCCGTTTCTGGCGTATTCTTTCGGCAGACGCCGGCTGACATGGGCGATCTCTTTTTGTTCGACGGCCCAATCGGGGTGTCCCTGATAGTAAAAGGTCGTACTCCACCAGGAAAAGTTGGCGGGATAGAAGGTATTTTTCCGTGCGGCGGTCCTGTTGAAGGCGAACCAGTCCTGAGCCCGCAGCTGTCTGAATCCCGCCGGACGCGGTCTGACAGGTGTGGGATGGATATAAAAACCGTAAACAGGCGCTTTTTCCGTTTTGAAGGGCAGATCGACCATGTTGAGCCGGATCCGGACTGCGGCTTCATTGCGCTGCACTTCCGCCTGTGAGGTGATGGTTTTATTGGACCAGTTTTCTGCGGACTCTATACCGAAACTCAAACCGCCCTTTTCCATGCCGACCCAGAAGGGGCCGGAAAGCGCCTCCAGGGATTTTTGCCAGTATGCGGGTGTTTTGCCCGTGTCATTGAGATCACGGAAACCGCAGTTGAGCAACGCGGCGTTTTCTTTTGGCATATCAACTTGAACTGCAAGATGTTCGATGAGAGACCCCCGGGGAATGTGCGGAACCATGTCGAACCAGATGAAACCGTCATAATCGATCGTTGTCCTGACTTTGATGCTTCCGCCGGAAGAGAGTGTCCCTGCGGACTCAATGACCACGCGTCTTTTTCCGGCAGAAATGATTTTTTGCGTGACGCCGGAAAGTGCGGCCGTTTTGCCGTTGTGTTTCAGCAGAAGCCGGATTGGTGCTTTGAGAAGAGCTGTTCCGGAACTTGTGATTTGTTCAGCAAACAGAGAACCGGGACCGAAAGTATAACACCTGTTCCAGCAGGAAACCTGTATATGCTGACCGTTTTTGCTGACAGCAAGGGGCGTCCACGGGGCAGGCACATGATCCGGCTTGATATTTTTTTTAACGAACCCGTGCCAGGGGGGGCGCGGACCGTAAACGGAAAAGTCACGCGGGGCAAGTTTTTGGAAAACGCTGCCGCTGCTGTCAAGGAGTTCTCCTGAAAGCTGATAGCTGCCGGGAACAAGTTTGCTGATATCCATGACAGTCGTCTGTTTCATGGCGGAAACAGGCACTGTGACAGCGGCTTGCACTGCTCCGTTTTTGCCGGAAATCTTCAGACGCAGACGGCTTTTGCCGTCACTGAGGTGAACGGATATGATACGCAGATGATTTTTTCCGTTGATGACTGTACGGCGGAGATTTTCTATTTCTGCAGTCATGGCCGCTTCATAAAAGAAACGTCCGGCATAGAGAGTCCTGTTCTGCTGGCGCAGACGGACGTAAAGGATGCCGTTTTTTTTCAGGCGTCCGGCATCTGCACGGAAACAGACGGCGGGGGATCGGGGAACTGAAACGATCTCACTGAAAAGGGCAAATTCCGTATCAGCCGTCTGGTCATAGCGCTTGGCTGTGATTTCCATTTTGACCGGAGTTGAGGCTTCTGCGCCGCAGCGGAAAGCGGCTTCTCCGCCGAAAAGAGGACCGAGACTGGTGAAATCGACCACAGGATCACCTGCTCCTGCAAATTTCAGGATCCCGAAAGATTCCCGTTCTGCAAATCTTGTTTTGACAGAAGCCAGAGAAAAATATCCGGAACCGATGACGTTTTCACAGATGTTGAAAAAAAGAGAACTTCCTCTGGCGGGGGCTTTCATTCCAAGAGTTGCAAAGGGGATGGCGATCTCCATACTCCGGGTGCCGCCGGAAACCCGGGCTGCGGAGCGGAATCCGCGGCAGTTCCACGCTGCACGGTCAGATTGGTTTTTATCCTTGTGACAGAATTGGTCAAAGACAGTTCCGGCGTGATTGACGATGATATGGTAGTAGTTATCACCTGCCTTTTCCGGAGAAAAGTAAAGTTCGATACTGTCATCTTTCCAAATCCTGCCGTCCCGGACAGTTTCATTGGCTACGGGAGGGCGTTTATGTCCCCGGCTTTGGAAGGCGATATAAAGATTTTGGCTGTCATATCCCAGTTTGATGGCGGGCTGATAGTCTGAAACATTGCCTTTGGGGAGTTTCAGAAATCCCGTGTAAGCGGAAACCTGCTTCCATTCCGCAGAGGTTATATTTCCGTCAATGACGGGAGCCTGCATGGGATTGACTGTCAGTTCCGGATAACCGTTCTCTTTTTTTTTTCCCTTTTCTTCCGGTTCTTCCCCGCGGATCTCCAAGCTGGCGATATCCGTTTCTCCCAGAGACAGGTTGGCCAGACCGTATCCCAGATACAGGCGTTCTGCATAAAAATCTTTTTCAGGAGCGGCCAGAGTCCGGGTGGGCATCACGAGTTTTTTTCCATCCACAGTCAGCGTGACGGCTGCGGGATCCCAGCTGACCGCGACATCGTGCCATTCCCTGGACGCATCCAGGGCTGTATAAGGATAAATGACCGGCAGTTCCCCCTTGCTGACTTTGGGGTTTTTCTGCTGGCCGTAGGCGACCTGGATACTGGGAACTCCGTTGGGACGCAGATAGATCACATGCAGCAGCGTTCCCCTGGGGCCTTCGATCCGGAGCAGCATATTGTAGCCGGAATCTTTCAAACTCCACCCCACGGGACGGAAACGGAAACGGAGACTGCCGAAACGCATGGGGAAGGGATGATGGTTATTGGCAAGGGTCTGCGCTTTGATTTTCGGCATGAGCGTATAGACCACCCGTCCGGCCCGTGTGCCTGTTTTTTTGCCCACGCGCAGAGCTTTTCCGCCCGGGATATCCACGATTTGCACCCGGGCGGCATCGGTCCGGCAGGGCTGGATGGATATCTGCGGCGCATAACCGCTGCTGAAATCAGCGGCAAATACCGGTTGGGACGTTTCTGAGCCGGAAGCTGAGACGGTCAGAAAAAGGAACAAAACAACTGCTGATATGGAATACTTCATGATGTTCTCCCGGATCTGCTGTCAGTAAAGCCACTTGCCGGAGCCGCGGCCATCCAAATGGGGGACACTTGCGGTCTGATGGGCGAAATCCGGCGTTGTTTGATCTTGGATCGATCTGCTGTGCCCGTCAACGAAAAGCACATTGGCCTGATTGTTGTGGCGGTATTCGATATAGTTGGCGCCGCCTATATGGAAGTAGTTGGAAACCTGGGATATGGTCGTCGCTTCCACATAGGTTTTCAGATTGTTGACAGGTTCGATACGATTGTCCCAGCTGTAAGCGGTTTTGGAAATTTGCTTCAACTTGTTTATTTTCAAGCCGCGGCAGTTGTTGTAAATGGCTCCTGTTCCGTACGTCAGACGGTAGGACAGGGCGCCGTTGACACAGTAGTTGGTGAAATACGGCCCCCAGGAGGTCGATACACTGATGATGGATTTCAGCTGAGAGGGACACATGAATATCTTATAACGCTTGATATTCTGGTTCCAGGTGTTGTTTCCCGGCGTATAACCGGGAGAATTGTTCTGCATATCTGGGACGTTGGAAAAGATCTGCGCATAAAAACTCAAACTCTGGATCCAGGACATGACCGCTTCCGGCGTCCAGATATAGACACCGGGAAAATGATCCTGATTATCCTGCAAATACATGCCCAGTGCCAGGCCGATCTGTTTCTTCTGGCTCATGCAGCTGGCCGACTTGGCCGTCTCTCTTGCCTTCTGCAACGCCGGCATCAGCATCGCCGCCAAAATCGCAATAATGGCAATGACGACCAGCAGTTCTATGAGAGTAAAGGCTGGCTGTGCGGGGGGGAAAGAAAACTTTCTTTTCCCGTGAAAAGAAAGTTTCCTTTCCCCCCCGCGCCCCCCCTTACTTTCAAAGAAAAGCGGGGTATTTTTGTTGTGGGTGATACCGGTTGTTTGCGGCTGGGTCTGGCTCCGTACTCTTCCATACTTATCCGTACCTCTCCGTACAACACCCCCCTCACTTTCAAAGAAAAGCGGGGTATTTTTGTTGTGGGTGATACCGGTTG
>JAFVYP010000013.1 GCA_017508555.1 Lentisphaeria bacterium | reverse complement strand
GGTGCGGGGAGGGGAAAAACCTCTTTTCCCGCGAAAAGAGGTTTTTCCCCTCCCCGCGATACCATCGACCCTTGTCGGGAACAGGGCATTTTTGTAAAGTCCTGTAAAGACGCCCGGCGGCATGAGATCCGTTTCTCCGGCGGCGGCCAGATATTTCTGCAAACGGCTTTCCAGCTTTTCCACAGAGAGATCAAGGGAACTGCGTCCGACGGCCCAGCGTCTGTTTTCCCCGCCCGGCACGGGAACTGCCTGAAGGGCTGGCGGCACAAACGGCAGAAGTTCCCCCGGAAAAACCAGGACCCCTCCCCCGGGATCGGTCATAGCGTAAAGCCGTTTGAAAAGCTGTTCCAGCGCCCGGGGATGCCAGCGGGGAAGCAGTTCAAGGGAAATAAGATCAAAGGCTGTATCCATCTTTTTCAAGCGTTTTCCCGCAGGTTCAGTCAAGGTCAGATCAAGCAGAAAAGGCTCTTCCGCAAAGGGTATATGCCGCCAGGGGATGAGGTGGGCATATTGAGGAAAGGCTGTCACCTGGAGGATGCTCACCTTCCCCCCCTCTGTCTGCGGCAGCAGGGCCGACGGCAGGGCCGAGGCCGCCGTGCAATGCAGCGCGGTCAGTTTTTCCAGCTGCGGATCCTCTTTTTCATCAGCTGCAAAAGGAAATCCCTGAAGAGGAAGAAGCAGAAGAAAAAGCCAGCGTCCATGTCCCAGCCGGGTGGCGCTGAGGACCAGTACACCTGTCAGGAATATACCCGAAAGGGCCGCCGCCTCTGAGGCAAAGGCAGGAAAGAGCAGCAGCAGAGCAAGCATTCCGGCAAAGGCAGAGGCAAAGGGCAGAAAATAATTTTTGCGTCTGTTTCCCGTCAGATAAGCTGCCGTTCCGCCTGCAATGAGAAAAGAGCAGATTCCGGCGGCCGGATGAGCAACAACGCCGGAACGCAAAGTCAGCAGCAGAGCGCCGGATACCGCCGTCAATCCGCTGCTGCTCCTTCTGTTGGCTGCGGCGATGACAAAACCGCAGAAAAGCTCCGCGGCGCACAGCGCAAGCACAAGACCGTAATCAAAGGCTTTCCCAGCTGCGGAAAAATACAGATCGGCTGCTTCTGCGGCAAGAAATATGCCCGCGAAAAAAAGCACAAAAGATCTGTTTTGAAACAGGCTGCGTTTTTTCTTCATGGGATCAGCAGTTATTGCCGGGGAAAGCCGGCTGTTTCAAGAAAGTTGGCGGCAAGCTCGGGCCAGATGGAAACATCCGTCGTCTGTTCTCCCAGACCGAGGCCGTGAGAGCCCTGGGGGAACACATGCAGCTCCGCCCGTTTACCGCGCGCCCACATATTCTTTGCAAAGCGCAGGGAGTTTTCCACATTGACGGAGCCGTCCGTAGCCGTATGCCACAGGAAGGCCGGAGGCGTCTCTTCTCTGATCTGGTTTTCAAGAGAGACCAGAGCCAGAAATTTGTCATCAGGCGTTTCGCTTCCCGACAGACGCTGCATGGAGCCCTGATGGGTGATGGCGGCATCGCTTGAGATCACAGGATAACAGAGGATAAGGGCATCCGGACGGGGAGAGACACTGTCATATCCATCTCCGGCGGAAAAATCCACATCCAGCGCCAGTGTTCCGGCGCATGCGGCCAGATGTCCTCCGGCGGAAAAGCCGCCGACGGCAATATGTTCGGGGTCGATATTCCATTTTCCGGCATTGGCCCTCACCAGAGCCACGGCCCGCATAACATCCTGCTGAGGCGCAGGCCAGGCATAAGGAGCAACGCGGTACTCAAGAACAAAGGCATGGAATCCGAGGGCGTTGAATTTCTGAGCGACGGGAAGTCCTTCATGGGGGGCTCTCATCCGGTATCCGCCTCCGGGAAGAACGATCACGGCGCCCAGCGGGGACGAGGTGTTTTCCAGCAACCTGGTGACAAGATAAGGCTGAAAATCATCTTCTTTTTTTCCGGTTCCGGCGGATTTGATATCCGGCCAGAGCATGATTTTTTCATTCATTTTCGGCATACTCCTGATATTTTTCGTTTTCTCAATTATGAATATACCATGTTTATCTCCTTTATTCAACCCGAAAGTAAAAAATGGACTTGCATTTTGCTGTAAGAACGGATAAATTACCCCTGAACATCAGGGAGAATACTTTTACATGGAAACTTTACGAATCAACGGCGGCCGGGTCACGGGCGGGGAAGTCACCATCAGCGGAAACAAAAATGCAGTTCTGCCCATGATCGCGGCTCTGCTGCTGACCGATGAGGAGATCACACTGCACAACGTTCCGGATATCCGCGATGTGCGCAGCATGCTTGAGATCGCGGGGACTCTGGGGTTGGAATACACCTTTGAAAAGGGAACTTTGCGTTCCAGATGCGCCCGGATCACCGACACGCTCATTCCCAGAGAACTGTGTGCCAAAAACCGGACAAGCATCCTCTTTGCCGCGCCTCTGGTGGCCCGTTGCGGTCAGGCGGAGCTTTATCCTCCCGGAGGGGACGTTATCGGACGCCGCCGTCTGGACGGACACTTTTACGGTCTCAAAACTCTGGGCGCTGTCATGTCGGGACGGGATACCTACCGTTTCCGTGCCGCCAAGGGGCTCAAGGGACGGGAACTTTTTCTGGATGAAGCCAGCGTCACTGCCACGGAACAGATCCTTCTTGCCGCCGTTACCGCCGCAGGAAGGACCACCCTTTTCAACGCCGCGGGCGAGCCCCATGTCTGCGATCTTGCCCGCATGCTCAACGCCATGGGCGCGAAGATCACCGGAGAGGGGACCAATACCATTACCATCGACGGTGTGGAAAAACTCCACGGCTGCGAATATACTGTGATCGGAGACCACATCGAAGCGGGCAGCTTTATCGCTCTCGGGGTCGCCACGGGCGCAGAAATGACCATCCGGGGGACAACGCCCCGCAACCACTGGATGCTCCGCCGCGTTTACGAACGGCTCGGCGTCAAACTGGTTCTGCATGAAAACCATATCTTCCTGCCGGGAGGACAGACGCCCCGTATCCAGTGTGACTACGGCGGCCACATCCCCCAGATCTCTGACGGTCCCTGGCCTCAGTTCGCCTCGGATATGATGAGCTGCACCATCGTTGCCGCCACCCAGTGCGAAGGAACGGTCATGTTCTTTGAAAAAATGTTTGAAAGCCGCATTTATTTCACCGACCGTCTTATGGGCATGGGAGCCAATGCCATTGTCTGTGACCCTCACCGTGTGGTCATCACAGGACGTTCAGAACTTCATGCCCAAAACATGTCCAGTCCTGACATACGGGCCGGCATGGCCATGGTCATCGCCGCTTTGTGCGCCCGGGGGACCAGTACCATCGACCATGCGGAGATCATTTACAGAGGATATGAGAATCTGGTGGAAAAACTGCACACCATCGGTGCAGATGTTGAAGCCATCACCCTCAAGTGACGGTTTGACGGAAATATGACGGAAGATTTGACGAAAAATGCGTAGATTCTATTCCCGCAAGCTCATTTTGACCCTTGTCACGCTCTTTGCTCTGGGGGGGCGGGGCGTGTGCTTTTTCTTTTTTCTTAAAAGCCCTTTCCGTCATTTTCACCAGGTGCCCGGATTGGATATGGAAACGCTTCTGCGTTTTTCAGAGTGGGGAACAGGACAGGAATTTCCGCCGCTTTTCGTCGTCCACCGGCTGCTGATTTTTTCTGTCTGGTTTCTGAACGGACAAGTCCATTGTGTTCCCGTACTCATCCTGCTCCAGTGCCTTTCCGGAGCGGCGGGGGCTCTTCTGACTGCGGATCTCTGTCTCATGCTGTGGGGAAAACGCAAAACGGCTCTGGCCGCCGGGATCTTCTACGGCCTTTATGGGCCTTTGCTGCTTTATGATTTTTGTATCCTTCAGGAAAGCATCACGACCACGCTCATCCTTCTTGCGCTCTGGTCTTACGTCAGATGCCGCATCCGTCACTTTCCGTCAAAATTGACGTTTTTATCCGGCATTTTGCTTGGATTAAGCTCAATAGGCCGTCCGGTCGCCGCCCTTTTGGCCGTCACTTTACCCGTCAAAACATTTTTTTCCGGATGTTTTGTTTCCGGCAAAGGGAAATGGTTCCATGCCCCGGCTCACGGACGATTTTCCGGAAAAGCGGCGCTTCTTCTGGCAGCGGGGGTGCTGACGCTCTGGCTGACGGCGGCTCTTTTCAACGGCTGTTTTGCCGGCAATTTCTCTCCTTTTTTCAATGCAGTCACTTATACAGTTGCCTTTCATACGGAAAAAGCCGCGGCCTCTTCTGAGGCCGGGCCGCCGCAGTCCCGAGGGATCCGCCGGATGATCTGCGGACTGCCCCGGCGGGCGGCCGAATTTTTCCTGATCCATGAGAAGCCTGAAAACATTAATTATTACTTTCTGCGGAACCGGATATTTCCTCTGAAATATCTTCCGGGCCCCGCACTGCTGCTGCCTGTTGCCCTGGCCGGGATCTTTCTGATGCTGCTGCGGATAAAATATAAGGAAGGCCTGCTGCTGCTTGTGATGGTTCTGCTGGCACTGCCTCTTGCGGCGCGGGACCCCATCGGCCGGTACAGACTTCACCTGATCCCCTGTTTTGTTTTATCGGCCGCCTGCTTTTTTACCGTTCTTCAGAAAAATACCAAAAGGACAAATTGGCTTTGCGCAGGAGCGCTGGCTTTGGCTCTGGCGGTCAATTTCAATTTTTCTGCGCCCGCCTTCACAAGAGTATCCGACCATGTGGCCTGGGGCAGAGCCATTGAGATCCGGAACAACGGGCGTCCCGCCGGAGAGTCGCTGAAGGAATTTCACACAGCCTGGATGAAAAGCGGCTGTTCCGACCGGGCTGCTGCGGTCAATCTGATAAGTTCCGCCCTGAGAAGCGGCCATTTGAAACTGGCCGCGCAAACCTGTCAGGAGGGGATCAGAGGACCGGCTCAGGAAAAATCCATTTATCATTATTATATGGCCGTCATCTGGACTGCTGTGAAAAACTTTCCGGAGGCGGAAAAGGCTCTGGCACAGGTCAGAGAGTCTGAAATCCCGCTGCTGAAGAAAAAAATTCAGATTTTACGGCAAGTTCTGGAAAGAAAATCTCTGTAATCATTTGAAAATTAAAAAAATTTATGCTACATTAACGGAATCGTATTCTTATCAACAAAACAAGAATGGCAACAAACAAATGAACACTTTGGCAACCAATGACAATGTCAGTGCGGCAGATTATCTGAACAAAGATTATCTGCGCAGTCTCCAACTGGCGCGCCTTCAGAAGATCGTGGCGCATGCTTATGATAATGTCGGGTTGTTCCGTTCCCGAATGGACGAGCGGGGTCTTTCCCGCGATTGCATCAGGAGTCTGGACGACCTGGCCAGACTCCCCTTTATGGTCAAAACTGACCTGCGCGACACTTATCCCTTCGGTCTTTTCGCCGTTCCTCAGAGTGAGATCGTCCGTCTGCACGCCTCCAGCGGCACCACGGGCAAACCCATCGTTGTCGCCTATACACAGGATGATCTGACCGTTTGGGCAGAGGTGATGAAACGTTCTCTGGCCAGCTGCGGACTTTCCAAAAAAGATATCGTTCAGGTCTCCTACGGCTACGGTCTTTTCACCGGCGGTCTCGGCGCCCACTACGGCGCGGAGGCTCTGGGCGCGACGGTCGTTCCTGCCAGCGGCGGCAACACCAAACGTCAGGTCATGCTTCTGCGTGACTTCGGTGTGAGTGCTGTCTGCTGTACGCCCAGTTACTTCCTGCATCTGATCGAAGAGGGCCGCAAGGAGGGGATCGATCTGCGTGAACTGCCTGTCCGCGTGGGTGTTTTCGGCGCAGAACCCTGGACCGCGGGCATGAGACAGCGGATCGAAGATGAGGCAGGTATCGAGGCTTTTGATATTTACGGACTCTCTGAGATCATCGGTCCCGGTGTGGCGATCGAATGTAATCAGCACTGCGGTCTGCATATTTTTGAAGATCGTTTTTATCCTGAGATCATTGATCCTGATACGGGAGAGGTCCTTCCTGACGGAGAGGTCGGCGAACTGGTCATCACCACATTGAGCAAATTTGCCATGCCCATGATCCGTTACCGTACCCGCGACCTGACCCGCATTATTTCCGAGCCCTGTGCCTGCGGACGGACCATCCGCCGCATCGACCGGATCGCCTCACGCAGTGATGATATGTTCATCATCCGCGGCGTGAACGTGTTTCCCTCTCAGATCGAAACGGCGCTTCTGTCGGTCAAGGGAACAAGTCCCCATTACAATATCATCCTTTATACCGAAAACGGCATGGATAATATTGAGGTTGATGTGGAGATCAATGAAGAGATCTTTTCCGACAAAGTCCGGGGCCTTGAATCTCTCCAGAAAGAGATCACGCATGCGATCGAGTCCCTCATCGGTCTGCGTGTCAAAGTCAAACTGGTGGCGCCCCAGCTCATTCAGCGCAGCGAAGGCAAAGCCAAGCGCGTTTTTGACAGAAGAGAACGCTGAATTTGATGTTTTTCCGGAAAGCGGTGCATTTTTGCACCGCTTTTTTTTGCGCTGTCCGGCGTCGATCCTCTCTTGCAGATATTTCTCCGCTGCCGCAGATCAGGCATCTGTAATTATTTACACACCGTACATATTCCGCAAATTTCACCGCAGGATGACTTTTTAACGGCTCAAATCACCGAATCATCCAGCAGAAAATCAATCAGATTTATATTCAGAATACCATTGTCATCGTACCAGGATTTTCCGATATCATTCCGGATGATGATCTTGGGGAATGAATCGCCGGTCAAACTGAAAGGCTTCAATTCGGCAGATTGTTTTTCTGCATCAGGCATGGCAAATGCGGATTGAATATAGACTTTCCGGTTGCCTTTGGAGGCAATAAAATCGATTTCTCTTTGGATTTTGACCGGATTCCCGCTTTTATTTCTGCCATTTTCATAGACGATACCCACATCTACGGAAAAATTTCTTATCCG
>JAFVYP010000135.1 GCA_017508555.1 Lentisphaeria bacterium | reverse complement strand
CCCACAAAACCGTATCAAATCCGATATGGGCAGCCTGTTGAAGCAATTCCTTCAAAAAAGCAGGACGGTACGCCGAAAAATTCATGTCGATATGAAAAATATACACAGCACAGCCCCTTTTTGCACAACTTGTTGTGCGTGTAATATACACGCCTTTTGAAAAAAAAGCAAGGTTTCTTTTTGAAAAAGTTTGCATTATTCCGATTGACGGGATAAATTTACAGGCGTTGCCCGGTTTTTATGAAAACACAACCGGCGGCAGCAGAAAAAAGCATCATTCCAAGGAGAACCGTAAAAAGTGAGTGTAACGATCCATGATATCGCCCAGGCGCTGAAAATCCATTCTTCCACCGTATCCAGCTGTCTTGCGGGCAATTACCGCAAGCGTCGGATCTCGGAAAAACTGGCGGAACAGGTCAGACAGAAAGCGGCAGAAATGGGCTATATCCCCAACCAGCTTGCCGGAAGGATCTTCAAACGCAGCAAGCGCAAATATCTGGGACTGATTTTCAAACGGGATACAGCCACTTTGCGGACGCAGCCGATCCTGGACTATGCCATAAAAACCCTCGGCGAACGGAGCGATTGTGATTTTTCCGTTATTTACGCCAAACCTCACGGACTGGAGGATGCGCTGCGCAACGGTATCGGACTGGGCATCAAAGACTTTATTATCATCGGCTATATGGATTCCGCTGATACGGCAAAGATAAATTTCTCCCTTTTGCCGGATATCAATCTTTATGTACCGGATTATCAGTTTTCCGCCAATGATGTCCTCTGTCCGTCTGTCAGGATCAAAATGGGATTTGACAGGCAAACGTATTATAAAAAACTTATTCAGGAACTGGAACTTGCCGGCTGGGGTCCTGTAACAGAGGTCCAGTCTCTGGATGAAACACAGCCGGAACCTGAAGATCCGGCAGCACTCTATCTCAAGGTCCAGGAAACAGAAGATCTCTTTGAAACCGGTTTCCGTTTCGGCAGGAAGATCGAAGAAAGATTCCGCGCAGGACTCTGCCGGACCGTCCTTTTCAAAAACGACAGTATCGCTGTCGGCGTTATGGAATATCTGCTGGACAGGGGGATCCGTATCCCGGAGGATATTGCCATTGCCGGTTTCAACAATTCTCCTTTTTCGGCGTATGCCAAGATCCCCCTCACGACTGTTGAAATCCCCCTCAGAGAGAATATCGACAGGATCATCGGACATCTGCTGGAAGAAAAACCGCTCCCGGAAAAAATCCTGATCTTGCCGCAGCTCATCCGCCGGCGCTCACTCCCCCTCAAGTAAAAACAGCGGCTCTTCCCGGTTGGTATAGCGCCAATGGCGTATCCGGCTCTTTTTGAAACGGTAATACTGCCGGTAAGCTGAGACAAGATCCCCCCTCCCGGTGATCTCGATCCCTTTGAAGGCGCGGGCAAAGTCAAGAGAATCCGGTGTCAAAACGACGCCTTCCTGATAAAGCAGCGCATGATAACGTCCGGCCAGGCAGCTGTAAGCATGGGATTTTTGAAAACGCTGAAAATATTCCCGGTGCAGACTCCCGTTGTAAAGAACGGTATAATTGATCTTCGGCGGCGTATCCACGGCCTGTATGACCGGGTGTTTCAAATTGTAATACCGGGGCATCCCCTCCTCCGGCGCCCTGCCCTGCAAAAACAGGACGGATGAAAGGATCTGGGCCGTTTCCAGACACATTTTCCGCAAATGGACATCACAAAGCATCCGGGCGGAAATTTCCGGATCATAATCAAGAATAAACAGCTGCATCAGTTCCGTCTCCTCTTCCTCTGTCATATCCAAAATAAGAGGAGACGGTAAAATATCAAGCCTGTTTTTTCAGATGAAGGTCAAGAAAATCATATCCCTGATACAGCACGTCCACGGGCGGACGGTGTCCCGTCGCGTGGTTGATGAAGCAAAGACGCGGAGAATCCGCCGTATATCCGGCACGCTCAAGAAGCCGGAGACTTGCCTCATTATCGGCCTCACCCGCCAGAACGGCCAGAGGTTTTGCCCCTGTGGCCCGCAGAAAAGCATCGTGACAGGCACTGTCAGCTTTGAGTTCATCCAGACGGCTGCCCCAGTACCAGATATCATTCCAGTTGGTGTTTTCCCAGATCAGGCCGAAGTCACTGGCACAGATCGCCTTGACCCGGGGATCCAGACAGCCGGTGTAAAAGGCCATTTTGCCGCCGAGGGAGTGGCCCGCTATACCGATGCAGGAAACATCCACACGGGGATCACTGCTCAATACATCCAGCAGGGTCTGCGTATCAAACACAAGTTTTCCGATCCCTGTCCATGCCGGATGCGCCTCTTTGAGCTGTTCTCCGAAAAGATGCCAGCGGTTCCAATCCCCCCGGGAGAGCGCGCATCGGGGATAAGTCAGATGGGACGCTTCGCCGGAAACAGTCACATATCCCCGCTCTGCCAAATGGCGCATCATGGCAATGGTGACATCATACCTTTCCGGCAGCGGCTCCTGACCGTTGGGGACATCCCCCAGCATGGCCTCCGGATAATAAAAGGGAACAGCCACGCCGGGCAGAGGTCCCTTCCGGTCCCGGGGAACGCACATCAAAACACGCTGAAAAGTATCCGGACCGTTCTGCTGACGGTACTCTTCACAGATAAACTTTTCATAAGAATACGCGCCGATTTTTTCCAAATGGGGAACAAAGGTGTAATCTTTTTCAGGACGGCCGATACGGTCCTGCCAGTAACGCAGCGTATTGATGATGGAGGAGGACATTTTTCTTTTCCTTTGAATATATCCAAAAAAATAACTTCATGCTGCACTTAAAATATATGTTCTCACAGAAAATACAAGTTGAAAAACACCAGCTTACAGTCTATATTATCAAAATTTTTCAACAGAGGCAATTTCTGAATCAAAGCAGCAGATGCTTTCCATAATTGCAGTATTGATGAAAAATGACCGACAGAAGGAGAAAAAAATGATCCCGGTGGAAAAATTACAGCAGATCCTCGACGAAAGCACCTCTTCCGGAAAAGAGTGCGGTCTTCAGCTTGTTATTTATCAGCACGGCCGTCTTGCCGCCGATCTTGTTTCCGGCTGGACGGACAATACCCGCAGCCGCAAAGTAACGGCTGAAACGCTTTTTCCGATCTTTTCCAGCGGCAAAGCCGTCATGACCATCGCCTTCCACAAACTCAAGGAGGAGTTCGGCTTCGATTACAGTGAAAAAGTCGTTGACTACTGGCCTGAATTTACCGGATCCGGCAAAGAAAAGACAGAGATCCGCCATATCCTCTCTCACAGAACAGGGCTTCACTTTCTGCCCGGTGTTCCGGATACATCCCCTCTGGTGGCCGATTGGGAACTCATGTGCAAAAATCTCTGCGCGGCCAAACCCAAATGGGAACCCGGTACCAATTGCGGCTATCAGGGATTGACCTTTGCATGGCTTGTTGGAGAACTTGCTTACCGCATCAGCGGTATCCCCTTCAAAGAGTATATCACAGACAGGATCCTCAGGCCCCTGGGGCTGGAAAAGGATTTTTTCTTCGGGATCACCGATGACGCCGCCTCCCGCCTCGTCCAGCTGGATGATACAGCTTTCAACGGGGCCTACACCTGGACAAAAGCTGTTTTTGTTCAGGAAACTTTCAGAAAAGCCTTCTTTCCCAGCGCCAACGGCATCGCCACTGCCGGCGCAGCCGCCAGGATCTTCAATGCCCTTTATCACGGCCCGGCGCCTCTTCTGCGTCCGGAGACCATCGACAACGCCACGCAGCTGCTGCGTCACCCGGAGGATCCCATCCGGCCCGGTTCGTGGGAAAAATTCGGTCTCGGCTTTGCTCTGCCCAACTGGGAAACAAACGGAAACGACATCTTCGGTCACGGCGGCGCGGCGGGATCGGAACTTTTTTACTGCAGATCTCTGGATCTTGTCCTCTGTTTTGTCAAAAACCGTCCCCTGCCCTCGCATCCGCTGCACCCGGTCCGCGACAGGATCTCCGAAGCGCTGGGGCTCCCCACCCGGTTCTGGTAAAACACGATTGT
Source organism: Lentisphaeria bacterium (assembly GCA_017508555.1). Classification (GTDB taxonomy): domain Bacteria; phylum Verrucomicrobiota; class Lentisphaeria; order Victivallales; family Victivallaceae; genus UBA1784. The sequence continues at coordinate 6,778 of JAFVYP010000135.1, read as the reverse complement.
AAAAAATTGGCAGACGTGCTGTCTTATCACCATCCCCCGGGGGAACTCCTTATGTAAACGCGCCGCCGCAGTTTGAACAACTTTCACAAAAAATGGGACAATAACAAATCATTTCCCGAAACAATACCGGATCAGGTGATAAAGCATCTTCCAGTTTTCAAAGGGAGGCTCAGCGAGAACATCCCGGGGACTGATACCGAAGATCTCCCCGGTATAAATCACAAATCCCCGCCCGACCTTTCCTGCAACGGCAACGGCCTTGCCGGAGGAATCCCGCAAAAGCACACGGGCTTTTTTACCGGGAACAACAGCCAGATGGTCGCCGTAAACTTCTGTGTAAACATCCCCCTTTTTCAAAAATCCGCCGAAAAGAGCATCATCCGTTACGGTCAGGCGGGGATAAGCGGCAACACGTCCGTCAAAGCCGGAACAAATTTCAGGGAAGATCTGTTTCCCAAGATTTCCCCGTTGGTTCCGGCCGACGGCATTGTGCATAAAAATCACGCCTTTGCCCTCTTTTTCGACCATATCACGGATATTTTTGCGCCAATTCTCAGTGGTATCTCCCACATAATGCGTCGCGGCAAAGACCATCACATCCACCTGACGGAGAGCCTGAACAGTGGGATCACTGACTGAAACAGTCCTGAGGCCCCCGATTTTATCCAGAGACTGCATAAGAGGAACTGAGATCGGCGTTCCGCCGTTTCCTGTTCCGATGTACTGATAAAATCCGACAGTTCCCCGGCAGGGGGGCAGTGACAGCGCATAACGGCGTTTCAAATGGCCGGATCTGATCTTTTCTGAAATATCCAGTTCTCCCCGGATGATTTTGGCCGCCGACAGCGATCTGACCAGAGGAGCCTTCAGCAGAGCCATCGCCTTTGCCGCTGTTTCCTGCGCACGGACAATCTTGCCCTCATCCGCAAGTTTATTGGCCCGGATACAGTCAAGACGCGCACGGGAAATCAGATGGACACGGCGGACATAGGTGAATTTTGTCATAAAATCAGCCATTCTCTCTGCCGGGATATCTTTTCTGATCCGGCTCATAGCGGCAGAAAGTTTTTCCGTCACAGCAGAGGCCTCTGCAAAAAACTTTTCAGGATCAACGGAACCCGGCAGAATCTTGAAGGGATGCTCACCATGACGCAGAGAGAGCCTGGCGGCAAAAACTTCCGCCATCACGGAAGCGGCTTTCTCGCCGTAGATCCAGGCACAGATACGGGGAAGAAGCTCCTCTTCGATCTCCTTTGAACGGGCCAGAGTCAATTCAAAAGAGGTATAAAGGCCTTCCGGCATATTTTCCGCACCGGGAGCAAAAGCGTTCCACATGTATTCTGTACAGGTATAACGCGACGCATGGCCCGTCGGTCCGGCGGGAGCCCAGATCTCATACCCGGTCTTACTCTCAAGTCCGGCTGTATAAAAGGTGCAGAAATGCCGTGCGCCGTTGCTGTGCAGATTAAGATAATCATACTGGAACGGATAAAAGACCGTAATGATATTGGAGACCGTTTTCTGCAGTTTTTCCATATCGTGCCTCACCCCTTCGCGCACCAGCATCATCACCTCTTTACCGAGGCGTTTTTCCATCTTCTGCAAGTGCTTTTGCCAATCCTCCAGGATCAGCATCCGGGGGGCATAGGGATAAGCCACATAAGAAATAAGACATCCAGGCGCGTGTTTTTTGATCGTATCGCAATAAATTCCGATCAGATGTTCCTGCGCGGCAAAAAAGTCATTGCCCCACCTGGCACGGCAGCGGGGACTGCGGGAGTTCCAGCGGCTGGGATTATCAATGCCCCCCGCATCCACAGGATGAAGAATGCAGTGTTTGAAATTATATTTTTTCATAAAGGCGGCAACGCGTTTGGCCTGTTCTGCGGCCAGATCGTCCCGGCTCCATGAGATCGCATGAGATTTCCAGCCGAACATCCCTTCGGCTTTGCGGTAGTCATAGGCATGAGAATCCTGTCCTTTGGGGATCTTGTTTTTGTGATCCGGAATATCTTCCACACTCGGTACACCGGTAAAACCGCAGATGATCCCCCGTTCAGCAGCATAGGCATTGACTTCCGCCACATGATCCGGCAATCGGATAAGCCCCATGATCTGCGTTGTCGTCAGACAGTTGAGACGCATCATAAAGACTTCGTCGATCAACTTTTTAAGAGATTTTTCAGTTCCGTGCATGGGAGAATAATGTCCCAGCCGCATTTTGAAATCAGGATAATCTCTGATAAACACACAGGGAAGCGTCCCGTTTTCACGAAGCAAGGCCGCCAATGTCAGCCAGCCGTAACGCAAACCGTTGTCATCCGTTCCGCAAATGACGATCTTCTGCGGCGTCACTTCAAGGATATATCCCTCTCTGGGAGGCTGAGATATTTTGCGGGAAAGTTCACCGGCAACCTCTTTTGCCGATCCGGCAATGATATATTTTTTTCCATTTTCAGTAAAACCGTTTTTCAGCCCGCAGCGGCCCAGACGTTTGAGAAAAATCTCATACCCCGGTCTGTCAGCAGGATTTTTCCGGAGGATATGCCACTTTTCCGGAACAAAAGCAAAGCCTTTTCCGGTGATCTCAAGTGATTTGGGCGCAGGCACAAGAGAGAGCTTTTTCTCTTTCAGGATCTTCCAGCTTGCGGCAACGCCCGGATCTGTTTTGACAGCAGGCTGCTCGCACCTGTTGATTTTTTTCATTGCGGAAAGATCGAATTTCTTTCGCACCCCCTTCCACACGATCAACTCATCTACGGCGCCTCTGAAATAATTGATCCAGCCGCCGGATCCGGTGTAAATGCCGTCCGGACGGGCAAGAACAGCCGTCATCCGAGACGTCTCACGGATCCGGCTGACCTGCTTGCCGTTGCAGTAATAGGTGATCTGCCGCGATGCAGCATCACGCACAAGAGCAATATGATGCCACTTGCCGCCGTTGAAATCAGATGTACCGGTCCCCGTTACGATCAGACGCTTTTTGCCGTCGGACATAAAAAGAAAAGGAGAGTTGATATGCGGCCTTCCGGCAAAACGCAAACCGCTTACATAAACGGGATTGGGCCAGTACTTGCCGGGATTCCGTTCCGGTTTGATGTAAAACTCAACAGTGAAGCTCTCATTTTCAGAGAACCGGAGAGCCTTGGAAGAACTGCGAAGAGCCTGTTTGTTTCCGTTGAAAAAAAGCGCGCTGCCGACGACACCGGGAACAGTTTCAGGCGTTCCCTGAAGTTTCAACGCGATCCTGCCGGTAACATCTTTCTTTGCCAGAGGTTTTTCAAAATCAATATGCAGGATTTTTTCACTGCCTGCCTGAAGAAGAACGCAGCCGGCACAAAGAATTCCGGTCATCCACTTATACATGGTCCTGTCTCCTTTTTCTTATGGATCTTCCCCGCTGCCGCCGAATATCAGGCAAAAGGCATAAATACGCTTTTGATAATGGGCAGAGTGCCCATCAAATTGGCTTTCAACACCTCCTGGGCCTGATCCGGACCAAAGGCATGGGTCTGAAACAAGGAGGCGTCGATCACGCCGCGTTTTATCAGTTCCGTTGCAGTTCCGAACCCGATGGCAGGCTCGGCAAAAACAGTATTGATGGCGGTCTTATTGAAAATGGCTGCGTTGACATCCAGAGGAATGACACAGTCACCCTTGAAACTCAGGCCCAAAAGGGAAATCGCGCCGCCGAAGCGGATGATCTCAAAGGCATCCACGGCACTTGCGGGGGGGCTGGTGACGATCACCCGGTCAACACCGGCGGGATAAAGTTTTTTCACTTCGCCAACCAGATCCTGCGTTTGTGTTGTGACAACAAGATCACAGCCGATCTTTTCCGCCAGAGCCAGACGGGCCCGGTTCATGACCGTATCGGCAGAACGGCCGGAGATCCCGACAAATCCAGCGCCCCGGTGTTTGGCCAGAGCCGCTGTCAGCAGACCGATGGGGCCTGTTCCGAAAATCATCACACTGCCGTTGACAGGGATATCCGCCTTGTTGACGGCGGCCAGCGCCACTGCAAGAGGTTCCGTCAGACAGGCATGGAGAGGATCAAGTCCTGTATAGACATTGAGATTGCCGCAGTTGACCATCACATACTCTCCCATACCGGGAAAACCGTTCAGCGTATGCAGATTGCGGCAGAACTCCGGATGACCGCTCTTGCAGTCAGGACAGCTGCCGCACATGGAGCAATCCTCCACAGTGACCATATCGCCCTCTTTGACATTGCGGACAGAGGGACCGCAGAAAACGACTTCTCCGGCGATCTCATGTCCAAGGGGCATGGCCTCCTCCTCCCAATCCCTGAGAAAGTTGAGATCCGTGCCGCAAACGCCGCAGGCATGGACTTTGACGATCACATCCGCCGGTCCCGGTTCAAGCGTCAGCTCTCTGAGATCCAGAGACAGATATTTTTTTCCGAAAAAAGATCTTGTTTTCATTTTTGATTCCTTGATTTAGAGAGCCATAAAACCGAATTTTTCCAATTCCCGCGCAAAAGAGATTTTTTTCATCAGCTCCAGATATTTGCCGGCGGCGGCCAAAGGCTTTTCGGGAGCCAGCACATAATAGCGCCAGCACAGCAGATATTTTCCGGAAGCAACAGTCCCGGGAAGCGGAAGCACGCCGTTGATACGCAATGTCCTGACTTCCGGCGGCAGATCCGGCATCAGCAGCCCGATCCCCAGAGACTCAGCATCACTGCCCGTCAGCAGAATGACTTCACGGGTGCTGTTGAGCCGAAAAATATCCTGCGCAAAATTTTCCACACCCAGCAGACTTTCCCCCAGTCCATTCCCCGGAGCCCGGAGCGACAGTCCGTAACGGTGAATATCCGTTTGCCGCAGCGGATGAAGTGAGAGCCAGTTGGGACGTTTATCCGTCAAAATCTCTTTCAGCTCTTTGCGTTTGATCCCTTTTACCGGATTGGAGCTGTGGACGTAAACCGCCAGCACTTCCGCCGCAAACAACCGGCAAACCGCCGGCGTTTTTTCCGGCAGATTGCCGTGTTCAAGCACGATCAGATCCGCCTGTCCCGCCTTCAAACGCCGCAGGGCCTCCCGGGGAGGAACCCTGTCAACGGTAACAGCCGTCCGGCTTTCCTGCGCCAGTGTCAAAGCGGCGGCCTGGAGAGCATTGATCCCGGCCCGGGAGGCATCGGCGATCCGCAGAGCCCCCTCCCCTCCCGGCAAAAGAGCACCTGACAGCAGGCAAAGAGTCAGAAAGATCTTACGCATAGATCTCATCAATGGCTTTGAGCAACCGCGCATTTTCCTCCGGGTTGCCGATGGTTATGCGCAGATAAGGCGCCGTGACCGGCGCACTGAAGTAACGGACGATCACAGCCCGTTTGCGCAGCTCTTCAAAAAGACCTTTTCCATTGCCGTCCGGAGGAGAAACAAAGAGGAAATTGCTTTCAGACTCCGGCACATAAAACCCGCGTTTCTTCAACTCATCCGCAAGCTCCCGGCGCATCTGGATGACCTCTTTCCGGCGGGCTTCAAAATAGGCATGGTCTCTGAAAGAGGCCTCTCCCGCCAGCTGGGCCAGCATGTCGATATTGTAGGAGTCTTTGAGTTTCATCAAGCCGCTGATGATCTCTTTGCAGGCAAGTCCGTATCCCAGACGGATGCCCGCCATGGCGTAGCTTTTGGAAAAGGTGCGGATAACGATGACGTTATCCATCTCTTTTGCCAAATCGATACAGTTGTCAGAGGCAAAATCAGCGTAAGCCTCGTCGATGACCACGATCCCGTCAAATTTCTGACAGATGTGCCTGACCGTCTCTTTGGGGAAAAGCGTTCCGGTGGGCGCATTGGGACGGACGATCATCAGCAGATTGGCCTCCTGAGCCTGCGCCAGCAGATTCTCCGGCAAAGCAAAGTTTTTTTCAGCCAGTTTGATCCTGATGACAGGCGCATTCTGCATGGCAGCAAGTTCAGGATAAAGGGAGTAACTGGGATCAAGCACCGCCACCGGCAGCTCCGGAGAGGTGAATGCACGGAAGATCATGGTCAAAAGATCATCAGACCCGTTGCCCGCGATCACATTGCCCCGCTCCACACCCCAGAAGGAGGCCACGGCATCGCGGAAAGAATCCGCCATGGGATCAGGATAACGGCGCAGTTTGCCGCAATCAAAGTTTTTCAGCGCTTTTTCCACTTCAGGACTGGGCGCAAAGGGATTTTCATTGGTGTTGAGTTTGACCAAATCTGCCATTTTGGGCTGTTCACCGGGAACATAGCCCGCCATCGCGTCGATTTCAGGACGGAAATAAGACTTCATTTTGACATTCTCCGTAAAGATTTGATTTATTTTCTATATAATATAGTATCTCAGATGCAATTTTACCAGTTCTGCACTTGAAAAATCTTTATTGAAGGTCTATATTAACCAAATAGCAATCATATTGCGGGCCCCATAATGTAAATTTGAGGCTTGACACCCGCAGTATGGATATCAACAAAAATAAAAAGAAAGGGATGGGTTATGCCTACCGCAAGTCAAGCGAAACACAAGTTCTGCCGCCGGATCGGCCAGTGCCTCTGGGGTGATCCGAAATGTCCGTCTGTCAAACGTCCGTATCCTGCCGGACCGCACGGCAAAGGCCGTCGCGGCAAGCTCTCCACCTACGGTGAACTGCAGCTTGAAAAGCAGAAACTGCGTTACTACTATGCTATCAGCGAGAAACAGCTTCAGATCGCTTATGCCAAAGCCAAGATGGGCAGCGGCCAGACCCACGAAAAGCTGTTCCGCAGCCTCGAGCAGCGTCTGG
>JAFVYP010000012.1 GCA_017508555.1 Lentisphaeria bacterium | reverse complement strand
TGGTAAAGCCCGCCGGCGTTTTCAACGGGATCAACCCCCGTTCCCGGTGGGCCTCAAACAGCATGCTCCGCAGTGAGGAGCGGAAATAAAGCCCCGCCAGAAAACGGACGTTTTTTTCATCCGCTCCGATCCGGTAACTTCTTTTGATATCATCCGTCATTTCCGGATCGAAGGGGGCTTTTATCTGCGCCATTTTGCCGACGATCTCTCCGGCTGTGCCGATCAATCCGTCGATGACCTCCTGAGGCTTTTTGCCGTTCATCACCGCTGCGGCTTTATCCGCCTGTTCTATGGCGCAGGAAAGATCCGCCGGAGGACTGACCGCCAGATATTTTTTGATCCCAAGGGTCGGCTCTTTTTCTTCAAGCTCCGCGATTTTGAGGGTGTGCATACCGCCGAAACTGTATCCCGTCAGAACGATCTCCGGCGCGTTGATGCGTTCCGCAGCCTTCAGGTCTTTCAGGACCAGTTGGATGATCCTCCGCAGTGCCGCCGCATCTGCAGGCAGGAATCCCGGCAGACGGCACCCCGAACGGGAACGGACGAACTGCCAGGTGAAGGTACTGTCGAAGGCAAGGACCGCATAACCGTTTCTGTTCAAAAGCTCCGCATAAGCTGTGGGCGTTGCTCCGGCAAAGGTCCCGCCGATGCCCGGCAGCAGAATGGCCAGCTTTTCCGGCAGCGGGGGCAGGGGAGAACCCTCCTTGTCTTTGCCCGGATCAGGCATGGGCCAGAAGGCATAGGTCAAGGCCGGACGGCCGGGAGAAAGACGCAAGTCGCGTTCTTCACGCTTTTTGGAAAAATCCTGATTGAATACCGACAGACGCAGATACCAGAAGTGATCGTCCTCCTGCGCTCTGAAAAATACCGTCCGCAGAGAATCCTGCATGGGCGTCCCCGGACCGAAATCTTTCAGTTCCAGCCATTTGCCCTGCATCCAGTCCGGTTTGACCGCCTGGGGCGTGGGCGCAAGGGGAAGGGGCAGTTTGCCCTCTTCGATCAATTTGTCAACGGCATTGAGCGTGCGGTAACGCCACATGCGCAATTTGAGTTCCCGTCCCATCAGGGCCAGTTCCCGGTAATTTTTGTAACGGTCATTGCTGCCTTCCACCACCTGCTGATAGGCCCGGTGGGCGATGACCATGCGGTTCAGCGCCGTTGCCCAGCCGGAGTAGGGAATGTAGGTCTTGAGGTCAAAGGCGGCATCAAAAAGCAATCCCACGGTATCGCGGACATTCAGCGCAGGAGAGACCGGCAGAATAAATGTCGGCCCCGGTCCGATCCCCCAGACCGCAAAGGCCTGACCGAAGTCTGAGTCTGTGGAGTGGATCTTCCACCAGTGTTCCGCCGGATCGAAAATGCCTGCGATCCCTACGGTCAGGTTGATGAGAAAACGCGCCGTTTCATGTCCCGCCCCCATCCACTCCGCCCGGAGCAGACAGCTGACGGCACGGGCGGGAAACTCCAGATTGACGCAGACATTGTTGAAGTGTTCAATAAACGGACGGGGAAATATCGAGCAGTAGATCCTGCCCAGCGGGTCCGCCAGATAGTCCATGAGACAGGAGGTCACGGCAAACATGGAGCGGTTGAACCCCTCGCAGGGATCCTCGCCCGCCAGGTGGTTTTCAAGGACGGAAAGCGTGATCTTTTCGGGAACAGGACTGTTTTCCGGCATACTTTGTGTACTCCGGCAGCCTGTTCCCAAAAACAGCAGAAGGCAAAGAAATAACAACCCCTTTTTCATTGTTTATTCAAGCGTGAAGTTGGCACCCAGCTCTTTGAAATCAGCGAAAAATCCCGGATATGAGACCCCCGCGCACTGGGCGTCGTTGATGGTGATCGGCCCCTCTGCGGCCAGTCCTGCTACGGCAAAGGCCATGGCGATCCTGTGGTCGCCGTAACTTTCAACCTCGCCCCCGCGCACGGTTCCGCCGTGGATGATAAGCCCGTCCGGGAGTTCCTCTGTCTGGATCCCCACCTTCGCCAGTTCCCTGGACATGACGGCAATGCGGTCGGTCTCTTTGATGCGGGCCTGCGGTACATTCACCAGACGGGTCGTCCCCCGGGCAAAGGCTCCGGCAACAGCCAGGATGGGCAGCGCATCGGGCGTGCTGTTGAGATCCAGCTCACAGCCGCAGAGAGGACCGCTTTCAAGGACGGTCAGCTCTTCTTTCCGCACAAGTTTTGCCCCCAGCTTTTCCGCAAAATCAAAAACTTTTTTATCCCCCTGAGGATCGTTGAAGTCCAGATTCAGGATATCTATGCCCCTGCCGGAGAGCATCCCCGCCACCAGAGGGAAGGCGGCTGTGGAAAAATCCGCCGCGACAGCTTTTTCAAAGCCTTTGATCTTCTGACCACCGGGGATCTCCCAATGCAGCAGATTTTTTGAACAGGTGTATTTCAATCCCAGAGCATCCATCCAGGCCGTTGTGATCCCCACATAAGGCTGTTCGTTGAGAAACTCCAGGTCGATGACAGAGTCCTTTTCAGCCAGCGGCAGAGAGAACAACAGTGAACTCAAAAACTGGGAGCTTTCCCCGTCCGCCGTTGTTCTGCCGCCGGTGACCGGTCCCCGCAGAGTGAAGGGACATTTCCCCGTCGGAGCATCAATAAATGCTCCCAGCTGCGCAAAGGAATCCAGCAGTGTGGACATTTTCCGCGTCCGCAGAGAGCTGTCGCCGTCAAATGTAATGGCAAAGGATTGAAGCGCACAGACGCCGGAAAGCAGACGCAGACCCGTTCCCGAATTTTTCATGTCGATCACCCGGCCGGGATCGGTGAAGCGTCCCCCCGTTCCGGCGATCTCCCAACGGTCTTTGAAACGCCTGACTTTGGCTCCCAGCAGCTCCGCCGCTTCAAGGGCTGCAAGCGTATCCTCCGACTCAAGAGGCGCATGCAGAACGCTTGTTCCCTCCGCACAAAGCGCGGCAACGATCCCGCGGATCGTGTGGGATTTGGAACCGCTGACGGCTATTTTTCCTGATAAAACTGACTTTCTGCTGACCAGTCTCATTTCTACTTCATCCCTTTATATTTCAGCCAGGCGTCCCGCAGCTCTTTGCCCCGGGCAAATCTCTTTTCAAATCCGTCAAAGTCGCCGCTTTCGATCAGACGGCGGTACTCCTGAAGGCTTTTTTCAAAAGCGTCCAATGCCTCCAGAACGGCCGGCGCATTGTGTTCGACGATCTCGCGCCACATGAGCGGACTGCTTGAGGCGATCCGGCTGGTGTCCTTGAATCCCGTGGCACAGCCCCGGTAACGGGCCATTTTTTCCGCTTCGTCCCTGTGGTCGAGGATGGATAAACTCAGCGCGGAAGCCACAACGTGCTGGGCGTGACTTGTTTCCGCCACAAGCTGATCGTGCCGGAGGGCACTGATCCGTTCCGTGTGACAGGTCAGCGCCTGCCATACGCCTTCCAGCTTCAAAACAGCCTCCTCCGGCGCCCGGTTGCAGGGGGTTATGAAAACATCTGCATTGTCATAAAGCGTAGCAAAGGCTGCGTCGATTCCGCTTTTTTCCGTTCCGGCCATGGGGTGGGAACCGATGAAAAAGGGACCCTCCGGGGAGGTGAAAACCTGTTCCGCCGCAGTAATGATCCTGGACTTGATGCTGCCGATATCTGTGACAATGGCTCCCTTTTGGCATACTCTTGCACACAGGGGGAGCATCTCTATAATGACGGGGACCGGCAGCGCGAGAACAACGATATCCGCCTGAGGCAAAGCCTCTTCCAGAGAGGAAAATACTTCGTCAGCGATATTTTTCTGAAGAGCCTGACTGCGTGTCAACTCCTTCCGGGCCCAGCCCAGACGCCTGACAGGCAGTTGGCTCAGGGCAAGTCCCAGAGAGCCGCCCAGCAGGCCGAGTCCCGCGATCAAGATCGTTTGCTGTTGTGTATTCTGCGTATCCATAATAGGAGATAATATACATCTTCTCTGTTTATTTATCAACCCGGAAAGAGCGTTTTTCTCCACTGGCGGCCTCTTCTTGTTGAAATTTTTTCTTTTCCGGACTATATTAATAAAATATTTCCTCAAATTCGGGAACAGAGCGAATCAAAAAAAGGATCCGTACAATATGAAAACCTTTCTTGAACTTGCCGGCGGGATCGCCGGGATCGCCTTGCTTTATTACGGTGCAGATTATCTTATCAAAGGCTGTGTGGGGATCGCCCGCAAACTGCATATCCCTGAACTTGTCATCGGTCTGACTTTGGTTGCTTTCGGAACAAGCGCCCCGGAATTCGTGGTCAGTCTCAATGCTGTCTTTGCCGGAAAAGGGGATATCGCTGTCGGCAATATCGTGGGGTCCAATATTTGCAACATCGCTTTGATCCTGGGAATTTGCTCTCTTGTCAAACCTTTGGCTGTCAACAGAAAACTCTTCAAGATGGATATCCCCATCCTGGCCGTATCCACGCTTCTTCTGGCGGGATTCCTTTATTTTTCAGGCGGCGTCAACCGCTGGCAGAGTTTTATCTTCCTTCTGCTGATGGCTGGATTTGTCGCCTGGCAGTGCCGTGCCGCTCTGAAAAACAGAGAAGAGGCCGAAGCTCTCAAGGCTGAGTTGGAGGAAAGTGCGGGAAACAGAGAGTATTCCATCGCCGTTCTTATTCTCATGGCTGCCGGTGGTATTATCGGATTGATCGGTGGTGCCCAGCTTTTTGTCAACGGCGCTGTTTGTGCAGCGCGTCTGCTGGGCGTCTCGGAAGCCGTGATCGGTTTATCCATCGTGGCTTTCGGAACAAGTCTGCCGGAATTGGCCACAAGTCTGGTCGCCTCCTGCAAAGGGGAGGGGGATATCGCTATCGGCAACGTGGTAGGCTCCAACATTTTCAACATCCTCTTCATTCTCGGGATCGCGCCCCTTGTCCGTCCCTTTGAAGCGCCGGGGATCAGTCCCCTGGATCTTGCTGTTATGACAGCCGCTGTCGTTCTGCTGATTCCCTTCATGCGGACGAAATATCAGATCAGCCGGATCGAAGGCGCTGTCCTTCTGGCCGGGTATATCGGCTATATCGCCGTTCTTGCTTTCTGATTTTTCTAAAAAAGCCTCTTGATATCTGCAAAGCGGCGTGTATATTATATCACAATATTGCCAAAAAGTAATATAGAATCAGGGGGATTTCCGGAAAAATGAAAAAGCAAGTTGTTTTGTTGTGTGTCGTCTGTTTTACCCTTGGCCTTGCAGTCTCTGTCTGCATGGGGGCGTTGGGCAGGGAAAAGGAGCCCTGTGCTTCCCCCGGGAAGCCGGAAGAAAAGATCATTACCGGTTACGGTTATATCCGCGGCACCAGCCGGACGACGCTTTCCAATAAATACGGCGCTTATGTTTCCAAGGTGCATATTTATTCCGACAAACCCGTTAAAAAGGGAGACTGCATCCTTGAATATGATGACTTTGATCTGCGGAAAAAGATCGTTGCTCAGAAAGTCGATATCGCCAATGCCGAGCGGGCTCTTGCGGAGGCCCTGACCGATCTTGAGCTTGTCCGTCTGGATCCCCTTCCTTCAGAGTACCGCAATATCCACTGGAAGATCAAACGGGCCAGAGAGCTGCTGGTGAAAACAGAAAACGAATGGCGCACATTTGACCGTCTTTTCAAACACAAGAGCGTCTCAGAGCTTGATCTGCGCAGCAAAAAACAGGAGTATCAGGATGCACTGGCCTCCTATGAAAGCGTTGTTCACGATCAGGAACGGATCAACCGGGGGCTGCGCAAGCTCAAGATCCGTCAGGCCGAAGAGAATGTCAAAGCCGCCCGGACCCGTCTGGAGGGACTGCGGAAAAATCTGGCCGTTCTGGAAGAGGAAAAGAAGTTTTACAAGATCGTCACTCCCTATGACGGTGTGATCGTCACCAATTCCGATACCGTTCACCTGTGGGATAATGCGGGAACGGCGGCGGCTGTGATCCACAAAGTCGTCAGGGGATACTATATCTATTCCTACTTTGAAGAAAAGGATGTCATCCATATCCCCAACGGGACCATGGCCCGTTTTTTCAGCAACGATTCCGGCAAGTGGTATGAGGCCAGGAGTTTTGATGTCACCCGTTCCCGTACTGCCGTGGGCGATAAGGTGTTTCACCTGGTGAAATTCAAAGTCCTTTCGCCCATTGATAAAAAAGTCACTCTGGACAGCAATGTGATCATCAAGATCAAAGTCCGGTGATATTTTTCCGGCAGGCTTCCCGGTACATCCGGTCCACACGGCGGCAGCGTTCGGCGGCGTCGCTCAAAAAGGACCGGATATTTTTTTCGTTCTGTTCTGTTTCCAGTTCCGCTTCAAAAAAGGGCGTGTTGCGCATGGCGAGTTCAAAACTGATCGGACGTCCGCTGGAAGCGTAAGAGGAGTTGGCCACCAGACGGGCGACCCGTTCCCAGTCCAGTGTGCCGTAAAAGGGCGGCTGGTGCTGATCGGCGGAGCCGTTGTTGTCGTGAAGATGCAGGGCTTGCAGGCGGCCAAGGTGCTGTTCCATAAAGTCCAGTCCCCGGGCGTCTCCCATGTGGGCATGGCCGCTGTCGAGGGTGATCCCCAGCAGCTCTTCCGGATAGCTTTCCATCACCCGGGCGATGATCGAAAAATCATCATTGGGAACATTTTCAATGGCAATGCGCGTTTTGTATTTTTCAAGATACGGACAAAGTTCATCCAGAGAGCGTTTCAACGCTTCAAACTGCGTCTGGACAACTTCCCGCGCCTCCTGCGTCATGCTGCGGGTATGAAAGACGGGGGCGTGCATCATAATACAGCCTGTTCCCTCCAGTTCGTTCTGCATGATGATCCGGTTCAGCACAAGGAGGACGCCGGATCTGCGTTCATATTCAACGGGGGAATACCAGCATTTTTCCTGTCCGGCAGAGCCGTGGATATCCAGCAGGGCAAGACCGTATTGTTTGAGCCAGGCCTTGTATTGGGCGATCTCCCAGGTGCTGTAAAGGTAATCGGTGTTCCACTGATGACACCAGTGCAGATGGGTGAAGCCCGCCTCCGCAGCCAGACGCAGGTATTTTTCAGGAGATTTTCTGCTGGTCAGATAATCGGTGTTGAGCGCAATATCCATGATGATTTTCCCTCTTTTCAGACGTTGTCTTTTGCTTGAATATAGCATAATCCATCTGTTTTTTCAAGGAACTGTCAGGGAATTATCACGTCGAAGTGCAGAAAAGCTCTGTCCGGTTCGCAGTCGTTGCGGTAAAGCAGCGTACAGGCGTTGCCCTCTTTATCTGACAGAACGGCAGAAAAGAAGGAATAGAAATCCTCTCCCAGATGGGTCGCATAGATCCCCAGATGATGTCTGCCGGGGCTCAGGAGCGCTTGGAGGTCGATGACCTGTGAGGATTCTCCGGCAAAGAGAGATTTGCCCTCTTTTGTCGTGATTTTGACAAGTTTGCGCATGCTGCCGCTGTCATCGAATTCCACCAGATAGGAGTCATTGTCAAACAGGTCAACGATCAGGGAGTCCTCGTAGCCGAAATTATCCATGGGAGACATGTGAACGGTCAGCAGCATATCTTTCCAGCGGGGCGGATCTTGCCGCAGTTCCTTCTGAAGGGCAACATCCTTCAGATAAGCGATCCCGCTTGAACAGGGCTGATGGTAAGGCTTACGGAATTGAGAAAAATCCGTTTCGCCGCTGTTCCAGAAAAATCCGGCACAGCTGTACGGCGCAAGGGTGACTTGAAGAACGCTTTTGCTGTAAGGAACTTCACAGCCGGGAGTCTCTTTTTCCGGCGCGAGGAAGAAACAGTTTTTCCCTGCCGGATCAAAGCCGCTTTTTTCCCAGCAGGGCGTTACGTCGAATGTCTGTTCCCTGTCAGAAAAATTCGAGACCACATACAGGGCCTTTTGCCGGTCTCTGCCGATCAGGAGCGCGTGTCCGCAAAGGGAGTCTGCCGGAAAAACACCGGTCGAGTTGTAATCGTTGCAGATCCAAAGATCTTTTTCATCTTCCATCAGCTGCCACAACTTCCACAGGGGGCGGAAACATCTGTCGTTGATCCCCGGTTCTCCCGGATGGGTCAGGCTGGATGAGCTGACCTGAGTGCCCAGCGTGCTGTGGGGATATTGTCCGGTCGCGGCGAGGAAGGGGATCATTTTTTCAGTGGAATACTCCGGGAACGCCGCTGTCCACATGGTGCCGCAGCAGAGGGGGGCCATGCTGAAGTATTCGTGCTGCGCGCGGCTTGCGATCAGAAGGCCTTTTTCCCCCTCACCGGAAACGTATCCGTCAGAGAAACTCATGCTGACGCCGGAAAAAACGGGACCTGTATGCGAGTACATCAAGCCGTTTTGGCCCACCTGTTCCCGCAGTTTTTTGAAATAGTTGTAATGGGTCCTGAAGTTGATCCTGCCGTTGGGATAGGTCTCATCGGGGGCCGAGACATAACACACAGGACTGCCGTAGTCGATATAGAGACCGTCAAAATCTTTTTTGAGATAGCGTCCGAACCAGTTGCAGGCACACTCCTGAACGGAATTTTCGTTGCCGCGGATATAGACCGCGATGCGGATGTTCCGTTTGTGGGCGGCTTCCACCAGAGCCTGAAAACGCTCCCGGTCATAGGGAATGCCTCCGTTCTGCACATCATACCGCCAGTTTTCGTGCATGACAAGCACCCGGCAGCCGGAATCAGCCATGGCGTCCAGCTCTTCCATTGAGGGATAATGGAGACTGTTATCCAGATAGTGATACATGACCAAAGGCGGCAGATGGCGTGTTTTGGGCGGTGTTTTGATGACCCATCCCCAGTGATTGCGGAACTGCATCCCCAGCTGCGGTTTGCTTGCCGGGACTTTCTGGAAGTTCCAGCGGACGGAAGGGGTATTTCCCTGCCATTTGACCTCTGTTCTGCCCCGGTCCCGCTGGCCGTCAAGAGAGGCGCCCCCCTCCATGAAAAACTCCATATACAAAGACTCTCCGCCGTTGCGGCGTCCGTTGAAGGAGATGACCGGTGCGATCTCATCAAATGTTTTATCCAGTCCCCGTTCCAGATAGCGTTCCGGGCCGAGGGTCTGGATAATGGCGCCGTCGATCTGTTCAAGACGGTGCAGCCACGCCCAGCGGATATCATCAAAACGTTCTGTATCTGTTCCCAGTTCAAGGATCAGGTCCTGATAAATGCTTTCCGGCTCCGGCGGAATGAGGAAACAGAGGCCCGCAAAAGCAGTGCCATCCTCAAAAAAATCATAATCCGCATATCCTTTGAGGCCCGGAATGATCCTGCCGCTGCTGTCTTTGAACTGCAGGGCATCGAAAACGACCCGGGTGCAGTTTTCTTCAGGATGACTGATATCAGGTGTTCCGGTAATGACCGGCGTTATCTGCACGCCCTTCCGGTTTCTGACGGAAAATGAGCTTTTGTTTCCGTCGATGACCTGTTCATAAGTTCCTGCAAAGTTCCTGACGGAAACACGCCGGGGAAGAATTCCGGTGTTTCTGTCAAAAACGATCTCAAGTTCTCCTGAGTTGATGATCCACTGATCCTGCATAACGGCTCCTTGTTCTGTTGAGTTTCTGATGATTTCCTGACAGTGTTTAATATGAATCCCGCCTCTCTTATTTTCAATCCCTCCCGCATGTATTATTTGGAGCTTTTTTTGTATCAGGTTGCTTTTCGAGTTCGTAAAACAGGAAATCGCCATGTATATTCATACTGAAACAGGAGGAAAACAATGGATCGTTTTTTATACCGCTGGGCGCTGGATCTGCATAAACCTTTTGCGCTTGAAGAGCAGAGGATTCCTGAAAATTTCCTCAATCCGGCCTATGACATGCACGCAGCGGTCCATGCGGGGATCCTGCTGGATGGAGAACTGGGGGTTCTGAAAGAAAAATACGAGGTGTTTGTGACAGCCTCCTGGCAGCTGCACGGCAATATTTCAAGCAGACGGGGCGCCCATCTGCTTCTGGTCACTTTTCAGCCGGATGCGCTGCTCAATACCCTGACCGGAGACAAGGAGCTGCTGCGGACATTGCTCTATATGCCTTGCCCCGGCGGATTCCTTGTTTTGCGCAATGAGACATGCAGGCAGCTGTCTGAGGCATTTGTCCGCAGGATACAGGGATTTTCTGACGGATATACTCCGGCTGCGGCTGACAGAAAAACCTGGCTTGCCATTGCTGATTTTATCGGAGATCTGGCCGATACTGCTGCCGGAGAGTTTCGTGCTGACAATAAAAAATTTCTCAAACTCCGTCCTGTTTTTGAGCTGCTGGGCAACTGCCGGCAGTTTCCGGTCCTTCCGGCGCAGGCCGCCCGGAGCTGCTGCTTGAGCGAAAGCTACTTTCATCATCTGTTCAAAGAGTGCATGGGAATATCTTTTTCTCTGTATGAACTGTATTTCCGTCTCAACGGAGCTGTCGCCGATCTTTCCCGCGGAGCTGCCGTCAAAGAGATCGCTGAGGACTGGGGATTTTGCGATACCAGCCATTTCAGTAATACCTTCAAACGTTACTTCGGTATGCCGCCTTCTCAATACAGAGGAAAATAAAAGATATTCCGTCTTGTATTATCTGTTGGCAGGCTGTATATTTACCATAATCCTGAAAAAATATTTCAAAACATAAAGGAATACGTCATGGAAAATCAGTCGATCCCGGATATCCGTCCCGATTACAATGCCCCCAATTATGATCCTGAAAAGATCGCACCCTATACGCTTGAAGATCCGTTGACCTTCCTTGACGGCAGCAAGGTTGCTTCTCCGGAGGACTGGAAGCGCAGACGCCGTGAGATCCTGGATATCTTTGCCAGCGAGATGTACGGGCAGGAGCCGCCTGTTCCGGAAGAGCTTGTTACTGAACTGTTTGAAGAAAAAGAGGATGCGCTCGGCGGTTTTGCCGTGAGAAGTCAGTACAAAATGTGGTTCAAAAAGGATAAATCCGGCCCCTGTATCGACTGGCTTCTGCTGCGTCCCCGCTATGTTGATAAAAAGGTTCCGGTCATTCTCTTCCTCAACTACCGCGGCAATCAGGAAATTGTGCCGGATGAGGAGATTCCCGTCAATGACGTCTGGTACGGATTCACAGGGGATCACAAAGCCCCTGTCGGACGCGGCATCATGATGAATCCCAATCAGGCGACTTATCTGCCAATTGGCATGCTGCTGAGTGCCGGTTATGCGGTTATGTCCGCCAATTACTGCGAGGTCTCTCCTGATCCGGACTGGAATGAAAAGGGCGAATTCGACCAGAAAACTTTCGCCTACACCGGCGTCTTTGACCTCTGGGGCAAACGGGATGAGACAAGAACGGATAATACCACCGCCCTCGGCGCCTGGGCCTGGGCGCTTTCACGCGGACTTGATCTGGCGGAAAGGATCCCGCAGCTGGATGCGGCCAATGCTGTTGTCACCGGCTGTTCCCGTTTGGGAAAAGCGGCGCTTCTTGCCGCTGCCCGTGATGAGCGCTTTGCCGTCTGTGTTCCCAATCAGTGCGGCGGGGGAGGGGCTACGCTTGCCAAGAGAGATTTCGGCGAAAACATTGCAACCCAGATGAATATGTTTTCTCATTGGTACTGCAAGGCTTATGATAAATACAAACGCAATCCGGCGCGGCTGCTGACTTTCGATCAGCATCTTCTTGTGGCTGCTGTTGCCCCCCGGAGACTTTTTATCCAGGGCTTCAATAAAAACTGGTTTGATACGGAAGGAGAGTATCTTGCCTGTAAAGCAGCCAGCTGTGTCTGGGAATTTCTCGGCAAAGAGGGCTTGCCCGAAGGCACTTTCCCCGCCTCCTTTGAGACCTCTGCCATCGGTCGGGATCTGGCCTACTACCGCAGAAGTGAAGAGCATGGTCTTGCCGCCATCGACTGGTTCCATCTGTTGATTTTCGCTTCCGCAAAATAAATCAGGGAGAGTTGAGAGATGAAAAAAAGGACTCTTGCTGTCTGTTTTCTTCTGGCTTCCGGAAGTCTTCTTTATGCCGCTCCCCAAAAGCGGATCGCGTTGCCAAAACCTGATTTGAAAGCGGGCAAACCGCTGATGGAATGTATGGCTTTGCGCCGCAGTTCCCGGAGTTTCAGTGCGAAGGAACTGCCTCCGCAAATCGTTTCAGAAGTTCTGTTTTCTGCCGACGGCATCACCAGAAAAGATGGTAAAAAGACGGTCCCCACGGCGCGCAACAAACAGAACCAGCGGATCTATGCTTTCAGAAAAGAGGGGATCTATCTTTACGATCCCCAAAAGCATGCGCTTGAACTTGTGTTCAAGGGAGATTTCCGCAAGTATTGCGGCAAACAGGACTTTCACGCTTATGCGCCTTTGGTCCTCGTGTTCGTTTCCGATATGGACGCCGTCGGCAATACTCCTGAATTGCAGGCATTGTATGCCGGCAATCATTCCGGCAGTGCGTCCCAGAACGTCTATCTTTACGCCGCCTCCCGGGGACTTTCCACGGTCGTTTGCGGGCTGCTCGACAGGGAACGCTTGAAAAAGATCCTGAAACTTGAAAAAAATCAGATGGTTATTTTCTCCCAGCCGGTGGGATATCCCGGCAAATAACTTGATCTGGGGCTGTTATCCCAACAGTTGTTCATCAGCTGGACAAGGTGAAAAAAGGGCTGCTGCAAGATGAAGTGCACCCCAAAAGTTGGACACAACTTTTGAGGTGTACTTTTTTATGGAGAAAACACAAAAGAAACCGCGTCAGTATAGTGTAGAATTCAAACTTTGTGCTATATTAGATAAGCTCGAGAACGGTTTGAATTACTT
>JAFVYP010000134.1 GCA_017508555.1 Lentisphaeria bacterium | reverse complement strand
TACGGAGAGGTACGGATAAGTACGGAAGAGTACGGAGCCAGACCCAGCCGCAAACAACCGGTATCACCCACAACAAAAATACCCCGCTTTTCTTTGAAAGTGAAAGGGGGTTTGGGGGAAAGCGAAAACCTTCTTTTCTCGTGAAAAGAAAGTTTTCGCTGTCCCCCAAGCTCTCCCCCTTTACTCTCATAGAACTGCTGGTCGTTATTGCGATCATCGCTATTCTGGCGGCGATGCTGATGCCGGCGCTTCAGGGGGCGCGTGAGCGGGCAAAGAGTGCCAGTTGTGCCTCCAATCTGCGTCAGCAGGGACAGGCGATGTTTTTCTATACGGACAACAACAACGATTACTTCACCTATCATGTATTTGAAGATTACATGGAGCCAGATACCGATGCGACGTTCGACAAGTTCCTTGCGCCCTATCTGGGGACCTTCAGCACCGTTCTGGAGGCGTTCAAGGGGCGTGCCTACAAGAGCGATCCCACGCGGAACAGGAACAAGTGGCAGGTTTTCAAGTGTCCCTCTTCGGATACGATCGGTTCCACTTTGGGGACGAATTACACGACCAACTACATCAACAACGGTGCGTTGATGTCGGCGAACACGTCGGGAAATGCGGCGCTTTTCGGCTCCCCGCTTAAACGGACGATGCTCAAGCAGCATGCCCGGACTTTTCTGCTGGCGGATGGCAATATGCAGTGGGTGGGGGATTCCACGGGGAATCCGTACTATGCAACGCTCTGGCAGGTGATGTATCTTTCTCCGGAGTTGGCGGATCAGCCCAAAGTGGACTGGCGGCACAACAACATGTATAACGTGGTTTTTGTGGACGGTCATGTTTCCGCCATCGGACGGGTCAAAAATCCCAAGGAGATCGCCTGGAAAAATCAGGAACATCCCACCCGTCCCTCCATGCGCGGAAAATTGCGCAACTGGCTGTTTGAATAATTTGCCAGATGAAAGCGGAGCCTGTCGTTTTCCGTCAGAAGCTGTCGGGGATGGTCAATACCTTTGAGCGTATGGCTGGGGTGGATCTGACGATCCATGATGTGCGCGGGATCTTGAGCACGCAGGAAAGCAGTATGATCCTGCCGGGGCGTTTTCTGCATAACGGCCTCTATTGCCGCCGGGAGCGTTTTGAGCGTCCGGTATGGAACAACCGCTGTACCTTTGACTGTAAGACCAGTGTGTATGAGGAGCTGCACCGTCATCCGGGGCCCTTTGTGAAAACCTGCTGGAAGGGTGTCCGGGAACTGGTTGTACCTGTGATGCGTCAGGGGCGGATCATGCTGGTCCTGTTTGCGGGAGTTTTTCGTTCTCCGGGAGGGATCGTTCCGGAAAGAGCCGGGACGCTGCCTGATTTTTACCTCAAATATTACAAGAGCCTCCCGGAACTGACGGATAAAAAGATCCGTGAGCTGACCGGACTGCTGACTTTGCTGGGCAATGCGCTGCTGGCGGAGCTGGAGGAGATCGACGCCGTTTCCAAATCCGGGACGCGGGAGCAGATGATCCTGAACTTCATCAAAAAAAATGCCCACAGGAAGGTGACGGTCAGGGAGCTTGCGGAACACTTGAATCTATCCGTTTCACGGACTTCCCATACCGTCTGTGAGCAGTTGGGAAAAACTTTCAAAGAGGCTGTGCTTGAAGAGCGGATGGGGCGGGCTGTTTATCTGCTCAATTCCAATCCTCACCTGACAACGGGGAAGATCGCGCGGATGGTGGGGTTTTCTGATGAACACTACTTTATCCGCTGTTTTTCCAAATTCTATGGTATGGGGCCCCGTTCGTGGCAGCGGGCGGAAGCGGAAAAAATCGACGCTGAATCATAAATCCAAAACGAAAGATACGGAGTTTTTATGGAGCATTTTATTACAGAACCGGCCCGTACGCTGGCAGTCAAAGGCGACTTTGATGTGATCGTGTGCGGGGGGGGGCCGGCCGGATGCGGAGCAGCGACGGCCGCCGCGCTCGCCGGAGCCAGAACGCTGCTTCTGGAACGCAATCAGGCATTGGGCGGCATCTGGAGTGCCGGATTGATGCCCTGGATCATTGATTGCGTCCGCAAAAAGGGACTGATGGAAAAATGGAAAGAGGCGCTTCTGGCGCGGGGAGGGCATCTGCACTGCGGCCGGACCCTGGGGGTTCCTCCTGAAACGCTTAAATTTTTTCTGGAAGAGGAGCTGGTGAAAGCGGGGGTATTTCTCCGTTACGGGACCCAGATCACGGCGGCAGTCACAGACAACGGGCTGCTGACCCATGTGGTCACAGAGTCCAAATCCGGCCGGGAAGCCTGGCGCGGAAAAGTTTTTATCGACTGTACGGGGGACGGGGATCTGGCCGCCTTTGCCGGATGCGCCTTTGATTACGGCAACGCTGCCGGAGAGATCCAGCCCGCCTCTCTCAACGCCATCGTCGCAGGGATCAAATATGCGGATGTGGAAAAATTTTTCGTTCCTTCAGGAAAGATCCCTTTGAAAGAGGAGCTGGCCAGATGCGGCATCGTTCCCAGTTATGCCATGCCCTCTTTGTTTCCTTTCGGAGAGGATGTTTTCGGCTGGATGACCCATCATGCCTACAATGTCTGTGCTTTTGACGCTGATGCACTCACCCGGGCGACCCTTGAAGGCCGTTCTGAGCTTCAGCGTCAGATCGCCGGACTGCGTTCTCTGGGCGGTATCTGGAAAGATCTGCATCTGGTCGTTACGGCGGAGCGCCTGGGGTGTCGGGAAGCCCGCCGTATCCGCGGCAGGGCCAGTGTGGAAGCTGAGACATTCGGTTCTCAGCCGGTTGCGGGAAAAAGTTCCTGTGCCTCAACGGTCCTGCCGGATATCCATGCGCCCGATCCCCGGAAAAGTAAAGGGGTCCTGCCTCAGGAGCGGGAGCTTGTGCCGCGTCTGCCGATCCCTTTTCTGGCTCAGTGTGCCGAGTCCGTGGAAAATCTGCTTCTGGCGGGCCGTTGTATCAGCGGTGATTTTGCCTCTCATGCCAGCTACCGCATGACGGGAACAGCTGTGACCCTGGGAGAAGTTGCCGGTCTTGCCGCCGCCTGGTCCGTCAAAAATGCTCAAAGGCCCTGGCAGTGGCAGGATGTACCTTATTTGAACAGAGAGGATCAATGATGAAAAAAGTATTGTTTGCAGGGATTTTTCTGCTGGTGTGCGGTCTTTTTGCTTTTGACCGTGATTTTTCCGTCAGAGGCAGCGGCGCGGATGCGCCGGGGCTGCTGCAAGTGTTCCGTCGCGGGAAAGGCTATGTGTTTGTGCTTGAAGCCGCCCGTCCCTCAGTGGTCACAGTCCAAAAGGGAGGGAAGGAGTTGTTTCAGTTTTCCACAGAGAAACCGGAATTCCGTCTTTTCAGGGAAAAGAAGTTGACCGTCTGGTCGCTTCCCGACAGTGTTTCCAAAGTCCGGGATACGGATTTTCTTGAGGTGACGGCCCGTTTTGCAGAGGGCAGACGGCTTCTGCCGGATGCTTCCGGTGGAGCTTTGCTTGTTTCCGGCAGAAAGGGAAAAGAATATTCCTGGAACGACGAAAACGGAACGATCCTCGAACAGGTGAGCAACCGGGCGCTTGTGTTTTCCGATGCCTCCTTTGATGTGAGTAAAAGCTGCTGCGGCGATCTTGTTTCGGGCGCGGCCTGTGTGGAGGGAAAAGAGCTGATCCTCACAGCTGTTTTGCGTCAGGATGTCCGGTGCAATATGCGGGTGTTGCTGGATACGCTTCCTGAAAGCGGTTATTCCGGTGACGGTGTGGATTTTATGCTGGATAATCACAAACTTTCCCGCTTTGCCGGCAGCAGCCGCAACCAGTGGAAATGGCAGACGCTGGGGCGGGTGAGTTTTGAAAAAACAGGCAAAACGCTCCGTTGGCGTGTGCCTCTTGAGAAGATCCGTCCCCACGGTCACGGCCGGATGCGTTTCCGTTTCCAGAGTCTTTGTCCCAAAGGAAACTGCGGGGATGTGATGCCCACTTACGGCAAGATCCTGCCGGTTCTGCGTCCGGGGAATCTGGCGGCGGAAAAGGAGACGCAGATCAGTGTTTCCAGCTGTCATCCCCAGTATAAAAGTTATCCTCTTGTTGACGGACAGACTTCGCGGCGCATCCACTGGTGTTACGAGTCCTTTGCCGCCGGACAAAGTGCCTTTCCCCGTTTTGCCGCTTTTACCTTTCCCGTGGCCCGGCCTGTCAGGATGGTCACTGTCTGGTGGGAGGCTTTTCCGAAAAAGCCCGCTTTGCAGATCATGGACTCCAGCAGCCGCTGGGCGGATGTGCCTCTGGCTGTCACGGCTGCCGGAACGGAAAATGCGCTGCATCAGGATAATGAAACAGGAGCCATTATCCGGAAAAATTCTGTGAAACTGGAGAAAAATCAGCAGAAGAGCTTTTTCCCGCTGCCTGCGGGAACAGTAACTTGCGGCATCCGTGTGCTTGAAATGGCCCAAAACGGTTCTCTCTGGGTGCGTGAGATCGAGATCTATTGAGAACAGGAGGATATTGATGATGAAACAGTTGTTATTGTGTCTGATTTTCTTTTTCTGCGGCGTGGGTCATGCTCTTGAAGTCCCCCGCATGAGCCTGAGCGATGCTGTGACCTTTGAACGTCTGGGGACTGCTCCCGGAGAAAAAGTGCAAGGCATCTTTTGGGATTACTCCCGCCAACAGACCGGAGAGGCTGATTTTTACACCGTGACGGTCAACTTCAGCGTCTCCAAAGACCGTGGGCTTGTTTTTACGGCGGGGATCCCTTTTTCCCGCAAGGGCGCGGATTTTCTCCGCACGCCCTATGTGACGGAAAAGGTCAACGTCCCGCGCATTTATGCGGAATACTTTCCCGACAACATCACAGGCGGCCCCGATGGACGTTTTTCCCGTTATCCTGTGGGGGCCGTCGCCCGCGGCAAAGAGGCGGCAGCGTTTGCCATCGACTGGAAACTGCCTGTCAAATACCGCATTGAATATGATGCTGAAAAGGAGATGTTCAACATCCATTTTGATTTTGCCGCAGTTCCGGAACACAAACAGGTGAAGTTCCGTTTTGCCTTTTTCAAATTCGTCAACACCTGGGGGTTCCGCTCCGCGTTGGCAAAGTATTACAGGATCTTTCCGGATTTTTCCGTCAACCGGATCAAAGAACATGGCATGTTCGTCGCCTTTGCCGCCACTTCAGGGATCAAAGATGCAGAGGATTTCCATATCCGTCTGCGGGATACCTATTACGAACCCACCTGGGATGAGAAAAACAAAAGGATGCACTGGCCCCATCAGAAACGGATCGCTCAGGAACTTGCTTACGGCCGGAAACACAATGTGCAGGCTTTCCGTTATCACGAGCCGGGCAACTGGTGGATGCCCATTAAAAAAGGCTCTCCCAGAACAAGGGAAAATGCGGAAAAACAGCTGCGGGAACTGGCGGCTCTGGGACATCCCCGTGCGCAGGCCGTTCTGCAGGCTCCGCTGATGACTGCTGACGGCAAAATGATGCTGACCTTTTCGCGGCAAACGTGGAACGACGGCTGTGTGTGGAGCATATCCACTGTACCCGGCATGGATGCCCCCGCCCGTTTCAGATGCCATTATCTGATCGGAAAAGAGAAGATCAACTCCTATGACAACGATATCGGCCGTGATCTGGCCGGAGAAATGTACGACTCCATGGGCGGGTATATGCGTGATCCTCTGGATTTCAACCGCAAGTCCCTGGCTGCGTCCAAAGTCCCTGCGGTCTTTGATACCGTCACCGGACGCGCGGCTGTTTCCCTGCTGCTCATGCAGGCGGAGTACAGCGCGTGGAGTTCCGCTCAAGTCAGGGCTAAAGGGCGGCTGACGGGAGCCAACAACGTGCGGTCGCCGCTGCTTGCGCCGTATTTTGATACCATCAGCAGCGAAGCCAATTGGAAAAGAGGCGGCAAGTGGATCGTTCAGGATAAAGAAGAACTGCTTTTTTACCGGGCGCTCTGCAAAAACAAGATCCACTCCCCCCATCTCAATACGGATATGAAAAAACTTTCCGTGAAGGAGCTGGAGATCTTTTTGAAACGCAATATCGCTTTCGGACATATCCCCAATGTGTTCAACGATCTGGGAACCAATTATTTCCGTCAGCCGAAATACTATAACCGCGACCGGGCGCTTTTCAAGCGCTATGTGCCGCTTGCCGCCCGGCTTTCCATGGCCGGATGGGAACCCGAGACCCTTGCCCGCAGCAATTCAAAGGATATTCTTGTGGAACGCTTCGGCAAGTATCTGACCGTTTACAATGACTGCCGGGAAAAACGCTATGCCGTTTTGACGATCGACGGCCTGAAAAACCCCTTGAAATTTCCTTTGGCTCCGGCAGAACTCAAAGTGTTTGACCTGAAGGGGAACGAGATCAGATACTGAAGTCCCCATCCGTACAAATGCGCAGCGGCGGATATCCGCAAAAAAACGGCCGGACAAGTCAGCGTAAGCGCTGCCTGTCCGGCTGAAACCGGGATACGGTATTGCCCCTGAGAGGCTGCGTTTATTTTTTGATCCCCTTTGTTCCGGGACGGGTCAGAACGACCATATCGATGTAAACAGCATTTTTCTTTTTGGAACCGGGAGAATAAGCCGGTCCTGTAAACTTGGCAGAGAACCAGCACTCCCAGAGATTGTTTTTACTGATTCCGTCGGCCAGAAGATAAAAGCTGCTCATTTGGAACTGGATGGCCCAGCAGTGTCCGGTAAACCAGGCACGGGAGGCCAGCTCAAGAGTGCCGGGGAGTTTGTACCAGTGATATTTTTCATCCGTGGGCAGATTGTTCAATATCATGGAGATCTTTTTCTTGTTTCCGGTACTGTTGCTCAAGGAAAAACGCATGGGCGACATCCGCAAACTGGGCTTGTTTTTCCGGGGGATGCTGACCGGCTTTGCTGAATGAAAACCCTCGTGGGGACCGTAGGAACGCATGGCTTTTCCGGTGATCGATTCAGGATCTGCCACAATGGCAGAACCCATGTGCGGGAAGGGATTGGCAAAAGTCGTTCCGGCAATGCGGATGTCTTTATCAGGGACATCTTTGAACTTTTCCGGTCGCGGCAGATTGTCCTCAATGGCGGCCCAGCGGTCATCGAAGGTCTTGTAGATGCGGGTGAGATCTGTTCCGCCCCAATGACGGATATAGCGATCGACCAGGATACGGCACTCTTCCTGCATCTTTTTCATATCGATTCCCGCCTTCTTGAAGGTCGGGCCGACTTCGCGGCGGCTGAGCAGACTGCACCACATGACTGTGATGAGTTCCTGTTCAAGGCGGTCACGGCAGGGGTTGCCCGGAGGATACATCCCGATCGCCTTTTTGATACGCTGATAGTTACGGAGAGCAAAGTCAGCATTGAAAAAATGCCAGCGCCCGCAGGCAATGGTTGTTTGACGGTCGGGGTGTGTTTTGACACCTTCGCGCAATTCCGTCAGATAGGCGCGCATGAGCGGGGCCGCCTTGGCGCCATAGTAATGTTTCAGATAGATATCGATCAATTTTTCCACATCGCGGTCAAGATCCATCATCAGGTGTGTTGCGAGGAACACCTGAAGGTCATAGAACGGCTGCGGCGCGATGAAATCCTTTTCGTTTTCTATGAAAACACTCATGGCTTTTTCTTCGGCAACCAGCTGCAGATTGGGCTTGATGGCATCAACAAGCACTTCCAGACGCGGCGGAGAAAAATAACGTCTGCCGATGTTCCAGAAACAGCTGAAGGCAAAATTTTGAGTGATGCCCGTCCATTCTTTGATCGCTTTCAGGCGATGGGCATTGATGGGATGGGTCAATGGACGGAAGGCATCGGACTGTCCCAGTGAGTTGGATACCTGGACCAGGACGTTCCTGGCAGGCCGCGTATGTTTGGGCGGGATCGAGGTCACTGAGTAACTGGAACATTTGATAAGAATATCCGGATATTCTTTGGCGATCTCCGTTGCGACATAATTGATGTAACGCATGTAGAGACCGCTTTCTGAACCCTCTTCTTTGCTGATCTTGACACATTCCGGACATTTGCAGAGATACTTCACGTTATCCAGAATACTGATATCGTAACGGATAGGCCAGGTGTCGGGTGTTTTGCCGACCCTGTCCTCTTTGATCATTTTGCGCAGAGAGTCGAGTGTGACTTTCCAGACATCTTTGTTGGACATGCACACAGAACCTTCGCGGATATACGGCGGGGGCGGTGCAAAGCGCTTTCCCTCCTCATTCATGGCAAAATATTCAGGATGGGTCTTGAAATATTTTTCAGGACTGACATAGACGCAGAGCGTGTGGCTCACCAGCGTGCCGATGGCTTTGGGCGAAAGGAAAAACTGACCGATGTAGTAAGGGGTTATCCGGGGGCCTTCCTGGTTGTTGATACCGCTGCGCAGGGTGAACATGTTGATTTTATGGACCATTTCAGGCGAAACCTTGGCCCGCCCCTGTTCAATGGGGATATCGGTGAATATCATGCGTCCCTGAAAGACGGGTTTCTGACGGATATTCATCTTGGGGAGTGTGATCCTGCGCAGGTACGGAACGGCATCCTGTTCCGCCGTCAGCGCATAGATCCCCAGTTTGTTGAGCAGGGCCCAAACGCCGTAAAAGGTTCCCGCCGGAGGGGCGCCTGTAATAATAAGATCATTACCGACTGTTTTGATGACCCACTCTTCTTTTTTCAGTGCTGACTGGGGAAAACCGTTTTTTTCTGCAAATTTTGTGCTGCCCAGATAAATGGTGTGAAGACCGGACTTGGCCGCTTTATTTTCCAGAACGACTTGAAAACGGACTTTTGCTGCCTGTTCCAGATATTTTTTCAGATCATCAAGGGCCATCTTTTCAAGTTTTCCGGCGGCGGGATTGACAACGATGCGTGCGCAGGCTTTTTTGTTTTTGACGATATCCAGCGCCGGAAGACTCAGAATGCAGGCAAAGAGAGCGACGAAGCAGAGTTTCTTTTTCATGAAAAACATCTCTCCTGTCAGTTGAATTAGAAATAAGGTTTGCGAATCCGTGTAGCCGAGGTCCATGTGCCCGGCATGAGCGCAAGGGGGATCACCTCCGGTCATTC
>JAFVYP010000133.1 GCA_017508555.1 Lentisphaeria bacterium | reverse complement strand
TGAATAAATATGCCATTTGAGCGTTTCCGGCTGATACTGTTCTGTGGCGTTTTTGAAACGCTCAAAGCTCTCTTTATCCAGAAAAGCCTGCATGACAACAGTCAGAAAACGGTTGAGAAAAGGCGTTTCCAAATTGGCGGAGATCCCACCCTCCTGCGCCAGAAACTTGCGCAGATAAAGCTCCATGCCCCGGGTCTGGACAACCACCGTTTCCGGCTTAAAAATATCCGTTGACGCCCGGTTGAAAACCTGTTCACGGAAAATTGCGGCCAGCTCTTCCAGCCGGTTGCCTGCAAAAAATTTCAAAGACATGCGTTCCTCTGAAAAAAATCAGAACAAAACATTATAGAGCCCCGTACCGATAAAAAGCAGTCCGCAAAAAACAAACACTGCTCTGCCGGTCAACACGGAACGCGCCGTCTTGCCAGCATCTTTTTTCTTTTCAAAAAGGCCGGAGGAAACAGGCATGACTGCCTTTTCAAGGGTATAGGTACGCCTCCGGCCCCTGCCGGAAGCAGGATACCGGTGCGTCCTTGAAATATGTCTGCCTGTCACGCCTCGATTTTCCATCAGATCACAGGAATAAAAGATTCATCTCCCTTGAGGGAGGCTATGGTTTCTGTCAAGATCTGCACAGCAGCTTCCGCATCGCGCAGATCGCACATTTCGACCGCTGAGTGCATGTAGCGGTTGGGGATGCTCAAAAGCGCCGTGGCAACGCCGGAACGGGTCAGCTGAACAGCCGCCGTATCCGTTCCTCCTGTCGCCCTGTGCGCGGCAGACTCCTGATAGGGGATCTTGTGTTCCAAAGCCGTTTTGCGCAGCAGTCTGCCCAGAACGATATTGTTGTCACAGTTGCGGGTCAGCATGGGACCGGCCCCCAGCTTGAGATCCCCCAGGATCTTTTTGGGGATATCGGGCAGATCGGTGGTAAAGCCCACATCCAGAGCAAAGGCAACGTGAGGATCGATTCCGTAAGCGCTGGTGTAAGCGCCCCTTGTCCCCACCTCTTCCTGAACAGTTCCCACGCCGTACACAGCCACATTGAGCTTGCGTTTGGCAAGGGCGCGCATGGTCTCAGCCACAACAAAGGCCCCGATCTTGTCATCGGTCCCTTTGGAAATGAAACGGTTGGCATTGAGCATCTTGAAATTGGCCCGGATGACCACACTGTCTCCCACACGGACAGCCTTGCGGGCCTCCTCGCCGTTTTCAGCGCCGATATCGATCCACATATCCGACAGTTCAGGAGCCGTATCCCGCTCCTTGGGTTTGAGCAGATGGATGGGCTTTTTGCCGATGACGCCGGGCACGCGGCCGTTTTCCGTCAGGATCTCCACTTCGGAGGAGGGGATATTGAGTTTGTCGATCCCGCCCACATTGCGGAAATAGATCTCTCCGCCGTCGCCGATATGGACAACCTGAAAACCGATCTCGTCATAATGACCGGCCAGCATGACGCGCATTTTTGCGCCGGTATTGAGGGAGGCAATGGTATTGCCCATGACGTCAGTGGCAACGCTGCAGCAGTCCGAAAGATAGTCCCGATAGACCTTTGCCGCCGCCATTTCGTACCCTGACGGACTGGGGGAATTCAAAAATTTTTCAAGAAATTCCAGACTGCTTTTTTCAAACATTTTACCCTCCTGTTTTGTCTTGGGATAAATATAACCCACACTGCCGATTATTCCAGTCAAAAAAAGGCAAAAAAAAAGAATTTTTCAACTTTTTTTTCATCCCTGAAGAGACTATATTAAACAGCAGCTCTCTTCTCACCGTGAAAGCAGGAAAAATATGAAAAAAACAGTTCTTGAAAGATTTTTGAAATACGTAAGCTTCGACACCCGTTCCGATGAAACAAGTCAGACCCATCCCTCCACAGCAAAACAGCTGGTTCTGGCGGCTTTTCTTGCGGAGGAACTCAAGGAAACAGGTCTTGAAAACATCCGCCTGACGGATAAAGGCTATGTTTACGCGGAACTTCCCGGCACCCCCGGCATGGAACACCTGCCGGGACTGGGACTGATTGCCCACATGGACACCTCTGACGCCGCCTCCGGAACGGATGTCAAACCGCAGATCATCGAAAACTGGGACGGCTCCCCCATTCCTCTGGGCAGCTCCGGGATCCTGCTCTCGCCCCTGCCCTCTCTGAAAGGCCATACCCTTGTCACGACGGACGGCACAACGCTTCTGGGCGCGGACGACAAGGCCGGGATCGCCGCTATCATTGCGGCCGTTGATAAAATCATCAGAGAAAAAACGCCCCACGGCAAACTCTGTATCGCCTTCACGCCCGATGAGGAGATCGGTGCCGGTGCCGACTTTTTTGACGTGGAAAACTTCGGTGCCCGGTACGCCTATACGGTCGATGCAGGCGCAGAAAATCTAATCGAATGTGAAAATTTCAACGCCGCCTCTGCCGTCATCACCTTCAAAGGCTTATCTGTCCATCCGGGATACGCCAGGGGCGTCATGATAAACGCCCAGAAACTTGCCATGGAATTCGATGCCCTTCTGCCGGAAAATGAAACGCCCTCTGCCACAGAGGGACGCGAGGGTTTTTATCATTTGACAGGAAGTTCCGGCAATGTCAGCAGCGCGGAACTGCATTACATCATCCGTGACCACGATGCGTGCATTTTTGAACAGCGCAAAGAAAAGATCCTTGAAACGGCCCGGAAGATCAATGATAAATACGGTCAGGGCAGTGCGACTGTCGTTTTAAGGGATCAGTATAAAAACATGTTTGAGATCATGGAAAAATACCCCTTCCTGCTGACGCTGGCGGAAGAAGCCATCCGCAGTACAGGACTTCTCCCCTGCCGTGAACCCATCCGCGGCGGCACAGACGGGGCGCGGCTCTGTTTCATGGGCCTGCCCTGCCCCAATATCGGTTACGGCGGCTACAACGCCCACGGCGAACGGGAGTATCTGGATGTGCAGGGCTTGGAAAGATCTGCCGCCATTGTGGAAAATATTATCAGGAATTTCAGTAAGTTCTGTTGAAAACACTTGACAAATCGTTTCGACCGTATATATTAAAGCAATGTTCACGTTTGCGGATGTAGCAAAACGGTCATGCTCCAGCTTCCCAAGCTGGCGACGCCGGTTCGACTCCGGTCACCCGCTCCATTTTTTTATCAGGAGGTCCGGATGAAAAAGATGCTTTTCCTTGCCGCAAGTTTTGCAGCGCTGCTTGTTCTTTCCGGATGTGCCCCGGAACGGCTCCCGGCGGAAGACCTTGAAGTTCCCGAAGTGTGTGCTGATATCATCCGTGTACTGAAAAATCCGACGCTCCCCGCCAACAGCAAAGAAAAATATGAAGCGGCGAAAAAACTGCTTAAAAAGGTGGATTTTTCCTTCATCCGTGAAACCAAAACCATCAATGATATTTTTTATCACGGCGATGCGCTGATCGACTTTCCCCAACAGCAGGACCGGAATATCTCCTTCAATTATCAGTACAAAAACAACTATGTCCGTTTCCAGTTCAGGACATTCCGGACCTTTGTCCTCAGGGCGGACATCACTGAAAAATGACGTCTGAAGATGAGTTTTTCATGCAGGAGGCCCTGAAAGAGGCCCGTCTTGCTGACGCTGCCGGAGAAGTTCCCATCGGAGCCGTGGCAGTCAGAGAGGGAAAAATCGCCGCCCGCGCCCGGAATCGTGTCGAAGCCAATCACAGCGTCTCCTGCCATGCTGAATTTGAGCTTCTCCGTCAGCTGGAAGCCCAAACGGGCGACTGGCGCATGACGGGCTGCACCCTTTATGTGACCAAAGAACCCTGTCTCATGTGTACCGGCATGCTCATCAACGCCCGGTTTTCCCGTATCGTCTTCGGATTGCGCGACCCGGCGGGAGGCGGCTGCGGCGGCGCCGTCGATCTGCCCGCCCTGCCCGGTTTGCTCTGGCATCCGGAAATCGAGGGCGGCGTCCTGGAGGAGGCCTGTTCACAGATCATCAGGGATTTTTTCATCCGCGCCCGCAAAAGAGAAAAAAAGAGGAATGTTTGAATGGAGCTTGTTATCATCGGCGGCGGTGTTTCCGGACGCGCCGCAGAAAAACTGGGGAAGAAACTGGGATACACCTGTACTGTCGTTGAAGATAAAACCTGTTCCGTGCTTCCTCCGGCAGATCTGATTGTTGCCAGTCCCGGCGTCTTTCCCGCCCGTTCCTCTCTCTATCAGCAGGCGCTTTCTTCCGGCGTAGAACTGATTGGAGAAATGGAGTTCGCATTCCGCCATTTTCACGGCAGGATTCTGGCCATCACGGGGACAAACGGCAAAACCACCACAACGGAGCTGACGACCCATCTGCTCAACGCCATGGGACACACGGCTCTTTTTGCCGGTAATATCGGACGTCCCCTGTCGGAACTGGCCGCAGAGGCATATTCAGACACAGCCGTTGTGGAGGTCAGCAGTTTTCAGCTGGAACTGGCCCCCGCATTTGCCCCCTTCGCCGCGGCGCTGCTCAATCTGGAATCTGACCATGAGGACAGATATCCCGGCGGTTTTGAAGAGTATTGCGCCGTCAAGCGCAGGATCTTCCGCAGGACGCCCGAAGAAAACCGTATCCTTGGCCTCTCTTTTGCAGACGCGCCCCGGCGGATAACGGTCCGGGAGGATCATCTTTGCCTTGACGGAGAAAAATTCCTTGATCTGCGCACCACCCGCCTCGGGGCGCCTCATAACCGGGAAAATCTGGCGGCGGCCGCGGAGCTGGTTCTGCGGGTCATCACAAAAGAAGAGCTTCTGTCGGAGCGTTTCATCCGGGCTGTTCAGCAGTTTTCTCCCGGCAGGCACAGGATCGAACAGGTCACAGAAAAAAACGGCATCCTTTTTGTCAACGATTCCAAAGGGACCAATCCCGCCGCCGTCCTGGCCGCCGTGCGTTCCATCGGACGCAAATGCGTCATCATGCTGGGCGGACTGGATAAAGGTATGGATTTCACACCTCTGGCTGCTCTTGTTCCCCACTTGTCCGGCGCTGTCCTTTACGGCGAAAGCGCCGGAAAGATCCGGACAGTCCTTGAGGGAAAGATCCCCCTGGCCGCCTGCGGAAGCGACTTTGAAGCAGCCTTTGCCGCAGCTGTAAAAATGGCACAGCCGGGAGAGTGTGTCCTGCTTTCTCCCGCCTGTGCCAGTATGGATATGTTCAAAAATTATCAGGAACGCGGCGACCGCTTCTGCCAGCTGGCCCAAAGCCTCTGAGCCGGAATCCTGCCGCTCTATTATCCCCGCTCGTTCGGACGGTTGGCCGCCAGAACACGGAGGAAGTTCTGGCCGAGGATATGGCCGATCTCCTCATCGGAAAATCCGTTTTTGACAAGTCCCACAGTAAACAGCGGCCAGTTGAGCCAGCCCAGACTGCCGTAGTGCGTCTCGTTGGGAATGGGGACATTTTTATTGGGATTGGGCCACTCACTCCAATTTCCCCACCAGCGGTCGGAATATTCCGCGTTTTCATAATTGCTTATCCGGTCGCTCGTGGGCCACAAATGCATATACATCGTATCCGTTCCGATACCCACATGGCGGCTGCCCACCAGATCGGCGATATAACGGATATGTTTGAGCATCATCAGCAGATCGCCGCTGCCGCCCAGCATGCGGGAGCTGGCATAAACACCGATCAATCCATCATTTTCTGCGATCGCCCGGAGCGTTTTATCCTCCTTGCAGCGGACAAAATCAAACAGCGCACGGCTGGCCGTATGAGAAGCCATGATGGGTTTTCCGGAAATTTGAGCCGCTTCGATACTGCTCTGCTCTCCGGTGTGCGGCACGTCAACGATGATACCGGCTTTGTTGAGATAGTGGACAAGCTCCCGTCCGAGAGAACTCAATCCGGCATTGGCTTTTTCTGCACAGCCGTCTGCCGCAAAGTTTCTGCGGTTGTAACTCATGTGCATCAGACGGACGCCCATCCGTTCCCAGACATCCACCCATTCGACTTCATCGCGCAGATTGTCCAGATGTCCGGCAAAGGGAGGACCGTTGACGCTCCAGATAACGGCGATTTTTCCCTCTTCATTGATTTTTTTGATATCCGCAACCGTTCCGGCCTGGACGATGGTATCGCGGAAAACACGCATGGTTTGAAGATTATCTGCCATACGTTTGAAATCCGCCTCCCGGCTCTTGCCCTCGGCAACGGTATGGACCATGCACTTCAAGCCGCTGGCACGCATGATCTCCCGGAAGCGCGCCGCACACGCCGGATCAAAACAGCACTGCTGGTAATGGATGTGGCTCATCCGTTCAGACAGTTCACGCTGTCCGATATTTTTGGCTTTCAGTTCATTCCACAGATCCACAAAAGCCTCGTTCCATGTTCCGTAGGGCAGAAAACCGAAGTGATCCATGGCAAAAAGACTCTGGTGCAGTTCCAAACCGTGCTCCAGTTCTGAGGGGGTCGGATCAAGCAGTTTCAACGCCGATTTCCAGCAATTCTCGTGGTTTTCTGAGATAAATTTCATTTTCCTAAAGCTCCTTTGCCTTTGGCGGGAGAATTTTCTTTCAAGCGGAAATCCCCCGTTTTGACATTGACAAACTGCGGATCAGCGCAAATACTGTTTTGATCCCATCCGCTTCTTTTCTGCCAATCGGCAAAATCCTTTGCCTGCAGAATGATCTTTTCGTTTTTGTTACGGATCCTGCCGCCGCCGGGATGGTGTTTGTAAGGAGAGTAATAGATGTTTCTGTCACAAACAATTTTGCCGCTGCTGTTCTGAAAAAGGATCGCCGGATTGGTCTTTTCTTTCACACAGGGACGGTAAAAGATATTATCCGTAATGGTGATATTTTTGATATTGGGAACAAAAATGCTGTAAAATGTGGCATTGACGATCGTATTGTTTTGGATCACATGATCGTTGCCGCGGATCATCACAGGATAACTGCCGCCCCATGAAATATTGTTCCGGATCACAAATCTCTCTCCGTAGCCGCTGATAAACGGACCGGCAGTATAGGGATTTTCCTCAAGATTGCGGCAGTTGCGGATCGTCAGATCTGCGGCTCTCTCTGCCGCAATAACACCGCGCCGGCCGGTCGGTGCCGGCTTGGAAAACGCAACACTGTCGATCACCCAGTGTTTTTTGCCCGACAAGTCGATCTGGGGAGAGTGAAATCCCATACCGTCGATTACAGCCCCTTTCTGCGCCGTCAGCGTAATGGGTTTTCCGGGCAGTCCGCTGCGGAGAGGAATGAACTGGCCATAATGTTTTCCCGGCAGAAGGATAAGGGTGTCTCCGGGAGAGGCGGCAGCCCCCGCTTCTGTCAGAGTCATCTTCTGCGGATCGACCGGGATCAGGCGGGGCTGAGAGCTTCGGGAAGCTGTCTTGAAGCTGAACCATTTGCTCCTGACAGATTCTCCGCGCCGACCTGCAAAACCCAGCTGATATTCATATTCTGTCCCCGCTTTGAGGCCGTCTGCGCAGAGCAGATGATGGACGCCCTGGCGCGGCGATTTGATCTGGATGGTTTTCCGCATTTTTTTCTCACGGATACGGATGCTTCCCCAGC
>JAFVYP010000132.1 GCA_017508555.1 Lentisphaeria bacterium | reverse complement strand
GGAGAATGCCGCTCTCAAAAATACGCCGCTTTTTTTGAAAGAAAAGGGGAGCGCGAGGGGAAAAGAAAACTTTTTTTCTCGTGAAAAAAAGTTGTCTTTTCCCCTCGCATCACACCCCTTTACTCTCATAGAACTGCTGGTCGTCATTGCCATTATTGCCATATTGGCGGCGATGCTCATGCCGGCGTTGCAGCAGGCGCGTGAGCGGGCAAGAAGTATTTCCTGTGCCAATGTGCTTAAAGAGATGGGCACGGCATTTTTCCAGTATTCTCAGCAGTACGATGAATACATTCCTGCCTACCGCATGGTCAAGCCCGACGGCGGTCTGATGTCTAACTCCACATGGACGATCTATATTTCCCGTATCATTGACAAAATTCCCGCAGAGTATGATACTGACAGCAACAAGGCGGTTTCTCCCCGTATTTTCTGTCCCTCTCAGCCCAACGGATTTTCCTGGAAAAATCATTATTCCTGGTACGCACCGGGTTATGGCATGAATTACGTTGCTTATCCCGGCGCTTTCGGCGGTCCCAACCGCGGTCCCTACAAGGTCACCCGGATGAAGCAGCCCAGCAGAAACCGTTACATTGCCGATAATACCGCTTTGGGAGAAGGCAGCGTTGTAAAAGATAACCAGCAGACGGTCGTTAATTTTGCCGATGATACTAAAGTCAACTGTGTCACAGGACTTTCTACCAGCCGTCACGGCGGCAACACCACTGTGCTTTACGTGGATGGTCACGTCAAGGCTGCTAAATATTCAGAGCTTCTGGGCATGGATGAAACAGATGAATATGCTGACTTTGCCCGGGCGATGAAAAAGATCTACTGATACAAATTTTTTGGATGACCGATGGGTGAAAATGAGGCGCAGTTTTGCTCCTCAAAGATGTTTTAGTGTCTTTTTCCGGAATTTCATGAGGGGGTAGGATGCGTTCACTATTATTTTTTCTTCTGTTGTTGACAGTCTCTGTATCTGCCGGATTGCCGGAAACTCTCAAAGAGGCTTCCTTTAAGATCAAAGCCTCCGCTTCAGGGGCTTTGTTTCTCCGCGGAGAGACTCTGCATTTCACCACCCGTCCGGAAGTCCGGCTTCCTGCCCGCTGGCATGTGAAAGACTGGAACGGCCGTATCTGTGCTTCGGGGATCAACCGCTGGGGCGAGATCGGGCTTCCGCCTCTGCCCGTCGGCTATTACTATCTCCATCACGAGGGCGTTGCCGGAAAACGTTCTTTTGCTGTGGTGGAAAAGATCTCCGGAAATCCGGAGGGATATTTTGCGCTTTGCGGATCTTCGTTTTCCACAGTTTTGCGCTATTCTCTGAATTTGATGCGTGACAATCCCCGCTGTCCGGATCCTGCTGAAGCCCGGCGTCTGCTGGCTGAGCTGCCCCGGAAACTGGGGGTCTCCATGGTTCGGGAGATCCTGCACTGGCATCGGGTCGAACCAGCTCCGGGCAAATTTGACTGGCTCTTCTATTTTTCCTGCGCAGAGGCGATGCGGAAAAACG
Source organism: Lentisphaeria bacterium (assembly GCA_017508555.1). Taxonomy (GTDB): domain Bacteria; phylum Verrucomicrobiota; class Lentisphaeria; order Victivallales; family Victivallaceae; genus UBA1784. The sequence goes on along the minus strand of JAFVYP010000132.1, from coordinate 11,182 downwards.
GCGTCGGACTTGTGGGAATGATCCCCTATCAGCCCTCCTTTTACACCCGGAAGGGGGCCACTCTGCCGGAGGATCTTCACGGACTTTTCCGTTTCAGCAGAGAAATGGCACGGACTTTCAACGGAATGATCCAGGTGCTTGAATACAGCAATGAACCGGATCTTGCCTGGATCAAAGAGCCCCCCTGGGATTACGTGGCTGCCATGAAGGCCGCCTGTCTCGGATACAAAGCCGGCAATCCCGATGTCAAAGTGACCAACGGCGGCATTGCCTTCGCTGATCTTAATGCCTATTCCATTGAAATGCTCAATAACGGCATGGGGGATTATATCGATCTTTTCAATGTCCACACCTACGCTGACTTGCGCGATTATCCGGGGATCATGAAAAAGATCCGCCTGACTCTTGAGAAGTACGGCCTTGCCCATCTGCCGATCTGGTTTACTGAGAACGGCGGATGGCCGGAGGGACTGGCGGAGTGTGACAATATCATGCGGGGAACAAAAGCCCACTCCGGGAGGCAGGAAAGGATCATGGCGGAATTTCTGCCGAAAATGATGATTCTGCTTCAATCTTACGGCGTGGAACGGGATTTTGCCTTTTCCTTATCCGCCTATAACGAAAATGCCGGAACAAAAGACTGGGGACTGCTCCGCAGAGATTATACCGTCAAACCGGCACTGGCTGTGTTTGCCAATCTGACCGCCCGTCTGGGCCGTCTGAAGTATGTCGGGACTTTTGAGCCGGGAAAAGGGATTAGAGGATTCCTTTATGAGGATCTTCAGAAAAAACAGACCCTCGTTTTCTGGAGTGAGTCGGAATTGGATACGCTTGTTTCCCAGCCCCGCCTTGAGCTGACTGAAAAGTTTGAAAAAAAATTTCTCCTGCCGCAGAAAGAGGGCGTCTATACGCTTTTCAATGAAGTGGGTACACCCTCTGCTGTCAGAAGCGTCAAGGGGAAGATCTCATTGACCTCCTGCCGCAATATCCGTATTCTGACGGGGCTGTCCGGACTTGCCGCCGCTGTGCCTGCCGTTAAAAGGAGTCCTGAAAAAGCGGGACATGATTATGACAAAACCATTGTGTTCAAAGCCGCACCTTCGGCGGCCTTCAAACTGGCCGACAGCCGGATCTATCTGGAAGTTCCGGAAAAAGCCGCAGCGTTTGCTGTGGATGTATTCAACTTTTCCGATAAAGAAAAGAGGGGCACGCTCTGTATTTCCGGCGGCAAAGAGGGAAATATCAGAAAGAGTGTGACGGTTCCGTCCATGGGAAAGAGCCGGGTCACTTTTGACTTTTTCCCGAAGCTGGATAAAAACTTTTTCGGGCGTATGCTTGTGACAGGGGAGTTCAACAACAAAAAATGCAGCGTTCTTTCTGTGGCCTTTTCTTCAACATCTGCGCGGAAAGCCAACTGCCGTGAAGCGGCTTTTCCGGGATTGATGGATCCCCGGGCGTGGAACGTGAAAAATACCGCAGGGGTCATGACCTGCACCCTTGATCCAAAAGAAAGAGCTCTTGTATTTACGGTGAAGTTCAAACCGGGAGAGGCGCGCTGGACGGCGCCGGAATATCTTCTTCAGCTGCCTCAGGAGTCTCTTGCCGGTGCGCTGGGATTTACTTATGAATGCAGAACTGACGATCCCGAAGGGATTTTTGTCAACGGAGTCCAGCTGGCGGACAAAGAGAGAAAATACGTCTCCCTGCGGGTTCCCCCCTATAAACAAAAGTGGGAAAAGAGGACCGTCTGGTTTGATTCCCAATCCATCGTCAAACCTGCGGATGCCTGTTATCTGCGTTTTGGACTCAATACCGTTGAGAAGTGTTCAAAAATCACTTACCGCGTGCGTCGTATCAAATTGCTTTATCCATAAAACCTGAAAAGGGAGGTTTTCAAGATGTCGAAACGTTTTTTTCTGTTGTGTTTTTTGCCCCTGTGTCTGACGGCCGCAGATATCCGCTGGGAAAGTGTGAACTTTCCCGTGGAGTGGATACAAACGGAACCTGCACAGCTGTCTCTTGCCCACGGTAAAGCCGGTAAAGTCGTTGCCGCAAGAGGAAAAGACGGTTCTCTGGCCGTTGTCTGGGGCGGACGGGGCATGTTTGAGCTGAAGGGACTGACTGTAAAAGACCGGGGAAAACTTGTCTGTACTGTCAAACGTTTCATGCGTCAGGATAACAGAGGGTGGAGCGCCGCTTTGCTGGGGTGTTACAATTCCTCTCTTCAGGGATTTGGCGTCAATCTTTATCCCGGCAGTTTCCGGGCCTGTCAGGAGCTGCCCAAATGGATGATTTTTTCAGGTGAATACAAAACCGATGCCCCCTGGGAATTTGTCTTTTCCCGCAATACCTCCCGGCAGTTGATCCTTGAGGAAAAAGGCCGGATCATTTTTCAGAAAAATCCGCCGCAGGGAAAACCCTGTTCAACGATCCGTTTCCGCTGCAACAGTGAATTCAAAAACTCTTTTACGCTGATCGAATTTGCTGTTCCCCGGCAGATCGAACCGGTAAAGACTGCGGTGAAACGTTCCGGGCCGCAAAAATTCCCCAAAGTGCTTTTGGCTCATTCCATGCTGTGTTTCCGTCCCGGAGACGATCGGGATTTTACCGGCGGACGGAATGCTTATCTGGAAAATACATCGCTGATAACTCCCATTGCCGGTGAAAAAAAGAGTGAAAACAGACAGTTTTTTCTGGATATGCAGCAAGCGGGTGTGGATGCCGTCAATTACTGTCTTTTCCGCAACATGGGGCCGGAGCGTATCCTGGCCCAGGCGGAGGATGCCCGGAAAAGCGGCAGCGGCGTCCGGGTCATGCCCTGTATGGATAACATGGGGCCGGACGGAAAAGATTTTCTCCGCCGTTTTCATCTCAATCAACAATTATCGGAACACCCCTCTGTGTTCCGTGTCGGCCGCCGTCCGGTGGTCATCACTTTCGGAACCCATCCGGAGGCCGCCTGGCGTGAGCGGATCGAGCGTTTCCGTCAGGTGGGCGGAGACTTTTTTATCATAACCGATCTTTCCGGTGTCAGTCAGCTGCAGGACTTTGTTGTTTCCAGAGTCCGGAAAACCGCAGAGCTTGCCGATGGTATGTACGGCTTTCTCAATAATGCCGCCGGACTCCGGATCTACAAGGGCAGGGGAACTTTGCCGGCTGTCAAAAAGTTTGCTTCATCTCTGCCCGGAAAAAAGGTCGTCGGCGTCTCTGTTTTACCGGGATTTATCAGCACCACGCGGGTGGGCAGTTTCTTTTCTCCCCGGGGGACAGAGGCTTTCCGCTTGAGCTGGCTGGAGATCATCCGTGAAAATCCGGATTTTGTCCATTTGACCACCAACAATGACTACACCGAGTCCGAGATGGAGTGTTCTTCCAACTCCACGTTCAGTTTTATTGATCTCAACCGCTACTTCAGTACCCGCTGGAAAACAGGCAAGTTTCCGGCAGCCCAGCGGGATCAGGTTTTTTTGAGTTACCGCAAGGGCTTCAATTTCAGAGACCGTTTTGAGGTGGAGGTCCTGCTTCTGCGTCCGGAGATCACAGGCAGGGAAAAGGCGGCAGACTTGAAAAAACGTTTTGGTGTCCGGGGATATCTTCTTGTCAACGGCAAAGAAAAAATGCCGCTGGAAGAGAGCCGTTTTGAGTTTGCTCCGGGACATGTCATCTGGATCTTAAAGACCGCTGCACCGGTCAAAAAGAGCGGTTTTGCCGAACCTTATGTTGCCCTTTGGGTTGACAACAAAGCTCTTATGCTTCCCGCTGCCGGAACTGCCCCGGCGGCTCTGCTGGAAGATCCGGAACCCTTGTGCCGCAAATATCTCAATGTTCCGCTGCACCGTCTGCGTCCCGGCAAGGTGACGCTTGAAGTGATCTCAGCCTGCGGCAGTGAAATGATCCGCCGGGTGCGTCTTGCCGGACTGCCTGACGAAAAGGAGGCTGCCGGAGGGATCCTGGAACGCTGGCCCAATCCGTTCCACTGTGCCAAAACGGTCAGTCAACTGCGGGAGGGGGTCTTGGATATGGTGACTGATGAAGGGGGATGGTCTCCCAACAAGTTTGAAAACGGATACATCAAGCGCTGTATGCTGGATCAGCTTGACCGCTACACCGCGGTCATCCGCTATCGGGATAATACCTTTGCCTATGCCCGCTGTCTGGTGAAAAAGGCCCCCCGTCCGGATATCACCTGCGAATGGGAGCTGCTTCCGGCGCCGGCTGTTCAGATCGGCAAAAAAAGTTTTATCAGAGACACCGGTCCCCGCCGCCGTCTCTGGCCGGCCGGAAAAAATGCGCCGGAGCTTATCCGTGATCCTTCCAGCGGCAGCGCGTGGTGGCATTTTAACGGCAAAAGCGCCTCTCTGACCTCTGCCGGGGCTTTGAATGTTCCGGTCGGACAGGGAACTCTTGAAGTGGTTTTCCGTCCTTTGAGCAAGGGCCGGACGCAGTTTCTTTTCGAGTCCTACGGCGCGGCTTTCAGTCTCTGCCTTTTCCCGGACGGAACTTTGCATGCGTTCCGTGAGGGCGATTCCCTCAAGGATACCTGGGTCCATGGAACAACTTCCCTTGAACCCGGCAGGTTCCATTATGCCGCCGTCACCTTCGACGGAGAGTATCTGCGGCTTTTTGTCAATGGAAAAGAGGAGGGAAAGGCCGCGTTTGTTCCCGGTTTCCGTTCCGATGAACGGGCCGAGATCGGTTATGCCAGCCGCATGGGCGGACGCTATATCCCCGGCGGACGCTGGGTTTCCAGATGCGATGAAAAACTGGTCGGAAAAAATTATTTCAAAAACGACCAATCATTCTTCCACGGCGATCTGGCTCTGCTGCGTATGCTGAATACACCTTTGACAAAAACAGCTGTTGCTGAACGCTTTTCAAATATAAAAAAACAATGGAAGGAAATTGAAAAATGAGAATGAAGTGGATCATTGCCCTGTTTTGCGCACTTTCTTCTTCCCTGTGGGCCTCTGCGGATGTCAGCCAATTTATCCGGCAGCGTGCGGATGGCAGGTATCTCGCCTTGCAGGACTATCTTGCCGCCTGTTTCAAGGCCGGTAAAAAGAAGATAACTCTTCCGGCAGGAAAATTCATGGTCGATAAAGGCGCCGTGATTACCGGAAAAAAAGGTTTCGTCATTTCCGGCGCCGGAGCCGGACGGACAACGCTTGTTTTCCGACATCTGAAACCGGTCCTGGAAGGCAAAGGCAGGAAGGTCGAGGGCGGCTGTGCCGGATTTTATCTGGAAAGATGTGCCGATTTCCAGCTGCGGGATCTGGCCGTTGACTTTGATCCGCTGCCTTTTGTTCAGGGAACCATTACAGAGGTGCGTCAGGGCGGACGGGAATTCGTCCTCAAACTGCACAAAGGTTATCCCCGGGCCCACCGGTTTTTTACGGAAGGCAATGTTTCCGGGGTCCTGATCTTTGACAGCAAGACCCGCCGTTTCAAACCCGATGTGTATGAAAATTACTACAAATGCATCATTCAGGATAAGGAGACTTATCTCTGCACAAGAGCGGCTTATCCCCAGTGGAATATCCATAAGATCAAAGTCGGAGATCTTGCCGCATTCGGTTACCGCAGCATCAGTGCTTTCCGCATGGAGCAGTGCAGCCGTTATCTTCTTGAAAATCTGACCGTCTATACGGCTCCCGGCATGGGATATTACTCCATGTATGCCAAGGATCACCGTTACCGCAATATCAGGATCGTCCGCGGGGAAAGACCCCGGGGCGCTTCGGAGGACCGTCTGCTCGCCGCCGTGGCTGACGGATTTACTCACCGTTACGCCTTTACCGGACCCATTCTCGAAAACAGTGAGTTTTCCTTTATGGGAGATGATTCCATCAATATCAGCAGTCATGTGCATCCCGTCCTGAAAATCGACGGCAGAAAAATCATTGTCGCCGCCCGTTATCCTGATATGCGCCTTGAGTTGATCGATCCGCATTTCAATTCAGAAAGCGTTGGCCGTTTTGTCGATTTCAAGACCTGGGGACTGATCGGTTCCCCGAAGATCGCCGGCATAAAAAAGATCAAAGGATCTGCGGCGCTTCTTCCGCAGGAACTGGCGGCCCAATGGCGTCTGCGCAAAGGGCCGCAAAGCTTTTTTGAATTGACCTTCAAAGAGCCTCTGCCTGCGGCGCTGCGTGTGGGGGACGGCGTGTATTTCCCCGACTGCAACGGAAGAGGTTTTGTTATCCGGAACAATTATTTCCACGATCACCGTGCCGTGGGCCTGAGACTTATGGCCGAGGATGGTCTGGTGGAAAACAACCGTTTTGAACGCCTGGCTTTCGGCGCCATTGAACTTGCCTGTTCTATGGGCGTCTGGAGAGAGTCCGGCTGGTCGCGCAATGTGGTCATTCGCGGCAACCGTATCCGGCGTGTGAATGAGCATCCCAACAGAACTGAGCATATCGGCGCCATTGCCTCCCGGGTCGAGTACCGGGGATTCACCCCCCGGAAATATCCGGTATGCCATGAAAATATCCTCATTCAGAACAATCATATTGAAGATGTCTGCGTTGACGGTATTTCTCTGACCGGGGCCGGCAATGTGAAAATAGAAGGCAATACCATCAAAAATTACAATACGATCTCTTCCGGAAAAAACGGTTATCTCAACAACCTTCTCCGGGGTTACGGTATTTGCGTACAGCAGTCGGGAAAGATCCTTTTGAAGGATAATAAAATTTCCACCCCCGGCAAATTTTCCCGGGGAAAATGTATCATCAATCCGCCGGATGGAAAAACCCTTGCCGTGATGGAGACCAACAAGATCTGGAACATCAAGGGCAATCAGCCGCAGAAAGATGTGATCTATCCTGAATTTGATTACAAAGGCGGCGTGAAACTGCACCGGAACGGAAAAGTCATTTTTGATGATACCAACGGTGTCGGTCTGCTTCAGACAGTCCCCCGGGAAAAGGGACTGGCCGGATGGGGCGATCTGGATTGGCAGAGACGGACGCCCGCTCCTGAGCGGGAAAACGCCGACGGCGGCAAAACGGTCTCTTTTCTGCTGGATGACAAAGATATCCGTATCCGGAAAGTCTGCCGGATGATCTCTCCGCAGGAGTTCAGAATTTCCCTGTCAGCCGATTGCAGCAAAGGGGATACTTTTTCTTATACAGCCCGGCTGCCCCTTGCATTTTACACCGGCTCTCAAATCCTTGAAAGTGACGGCAAAGGTTATCCTCTTGCCCGGATCAATCCCCTCTCTTCCGGCATTTTCAAAGGAAGAAAATGCTCTTGGGACAACTTGCGTACTGATCTTGGACGCTTTACGCTCCGGCAGGGGGAGACCTCTTTTGGCTTTACGTTAAAGTCATCAGCTGCTGTTGCTTCCCCCGCCCGGGATTACGGCTGGTTTCTTGCCGGCGGCGTCCGGAACGGCAAAGCTGCTGACTTTCAGCTGCGCCGCAGAATGTATTTTGTTGACGGCAGCGGCAAAAGCAAGCCGGTCTCTTTTGAGCTGAAGATCAAAACGGCTGCCCTGAAAGCTGAAAAACGCTGAAAAAGCGGCAAAAAAATCTGCCCGGAAGCGTTGGCGCCTTCCGGGCAGAGGAGAATAGAGATCACTTTCTGACGATATGCAGCAGCCTGAAGTTTCTGGCAGGCAGTCTGACCGCAGCCGGATCGGCCGCTTGCCGCGTCTCGGCATCCGTGACGACAGGGGAGGGGCCGAAAAACTTTTTATCAAGAGCCAGCTTGACTGTGACGGGCTGATCGGTGTCGTTCATAAGCACAGTCAGAGTCCCCTTGTTGCAGGCATAGCTTGAAACCATGACCCGCTCTCCGGCAGGAGCGCATTTTTTGACGGGATTTTTGCTGTTCCAATAGCCGTAGAAGGGATTTTCGTCCCAGACGCCGGTTCTGTCCATGATCTTCCAGATGGATTTGGCATCGACGCCGAAGTTGGGCCAGACGTCGGAGTCATGGGCAAGCGTGTATCCCATGAAGTGCCGCAGATGGGTTTTCTGATTTTTCAATTTTCCGGCTTTGGCCGCCGCCAGTTTTTCCGGAAAATGTCCGTGGTAGGCCCGGTTGAACTGGGCGATGAAAATGGAGGGCAGGCCGAACTGGACCCCCATGAAGGCGGCCCGGAAATAATCAGGCTTGAAGAGATTGTAATAATTTTCATCCCTGCCGACATTCAGCATGAAACACTCTCCGTCAACGATGTTGTCCGCAAAGGAAACAAGCGGCGGTTCGGGGATCTGGGAAATATGCCGCGAGATCATGCCTTCCGGATAAGCCTTGCGCAGCAGACGGTAGCAGCCTTTGGCGATCTCTCTGTTGCCCAGAATATTGCAGGTCGGATAAAGCACCCCTTTTTCGTCGCGCCAGCCGCAGCCGTGGGAGCTGTTGTTGCAGAATCTGCTCCAGCAGTTGTCAAAGTAGAGATTATCCATTTTAAGGTCACGGATACATTTTTCCATCTGATTGAGATAGGTGTTGCGGTAGTTTTCAGAATTGGCGCAGATATAGACGTAGCGCCACTCCCGGTTGTTGGGGGAAAACTCCGTTCCGACGGAGGGAGGCGTGAGACTCCACGTTCTGGCATTGAGAGGATAGCTGGGATTTTCCGGGGAAACGGAAAAGCCTGCAAAGTAGTGGAAGATCGGCATCGTTCCGCCCGCACTCCACTGGTGGCGGATCCTGGCATAGTTGCTGTACTTGAAGCGGGCATCCGGCACGTTGTGGATATCCGCCCAGGGGAACCAGAGCGCCATGGCAACGCCGGGACGGTTGAGCGTCCGTCTGCGCACCAGGGGACGCATGGGCGTCACATGAAATCCCATGCTCCAGGTGACTGCTTTGTCAAGGGCGGAGGCATAGTCGATCAGATTGATTGAAAGCAGCGCTCCCGCTTTTCCCGGTTCAAGACGGATCGTTTCAGCTCTGTTTTTCAGGCGGCGTCCGGCCTGATCGGCGGTGAAATAATAGAGACCGCGTTCTTCGTTGCCCACCCAGATCACGGGAATGTCCATCCCCAGAAAGTGGTTGGCTCTGACGACTTTATCCAGTTTTCCCGCCGTTGTGAAGCCGCGGAAATTAAAATAGTCTTTGGCCATCTGATTGTAGAGCGTGGAAAATTCCGGCTTGAAGGGAACCTCTATTTTGGCATTTTGAACTGACAATTTGCCGCGGGGGGTCAGCGTCAGATCAAACCACATCATGCCGTCAAATTCAAAACGGCAGCGGGAAACGAGGGTGAAGTCTTTATGGGTAAGAGTGCGCTCTATGATCTGATAATCAGGATGTTTTTCAACGACCCTTTCTGTGACTTTGCCCGTCAGCGCTTTGCCGTTCAAAATAAAGCGCATGCCCTGCCGCAGCAGCGGCATTTTTTCAGAAATCAACTGCTCCGGCAGAAGTGCGGTCTTGAACACGGTTTTCTGCATGAGCGCTGAGAGTTCTCCGTTTTTGAACACAACGGGCTTCCAGGGCGCAGGAACTGAGTGATCGACTTTTCTCCGGGGCGTGCCGATGGTGAAACGGAAGGAGCCGTTTTTGATTTTATCCGTCGGCAGTTCTCTTTGCGGAAAGAGCTGAACAAGATAATCCCCCTGCCGGAGAGCCGTTGTGTCAAAGCTGTAACGGTATTCCGCAGAAGCTGACTTGAGCGTTTGGGACATGAGCTTTTTTCCATCCTTCAAAACCAGCATGGCAACGGGGAAACCCTTGCGTTGGCTTGTGGTGCGGCTCAGAGAAAAGTTGAAATCAAGCTGTTTGCCGTCAGGCGTACCGGCAGCTTTGATGTTGACAATTTCCACAGGGATCTTGCTTTTGTCGATCTTTTTGATGCCGTAGGAGGCAAAAAGCTCCTCCACTTCTGCGGCAGACAGCGTTTTGTCAAAGACCTGGAAATCGTCGATCAGACTGTCGCCGATCTGATTTTTCCACGCCTCCGCCGAACGGGGACCGATGGATAATTGGGTGAATTTTTTCGGATAACAGGTCGCCGGGATCTTGACCGTGGATTGCAGGATGCCATCCAGATACAGACGGATATGCGTTTTATTCCAGGTCGCTGTGATATGGCGGAATGTTCCCTTTTCCCATTTGGAGCCCGGCGCTGCGGCCAGAACGAAGCTGACCCCGTTGCCGCCGCTCTGGTTGCTTCCGAAAAGGAAATAAAGCTCATGGGCATTGGCATATTTATAAATGGTCAGCCAGCCCTTGGGGCCGATGGCTTCGCAGAAAATGTGGAATTTGCCATCGCGGAAACTCCAGTCAATAGGTTTGAGCCAGAAGGAGATCGTGCCGTGTTCAGGATGAACGATCTCCCCGGGATAATGGATGTAATCGGCTCTCGTTTTCCCTTCGATCTCCTGCGCGCCGATCTTGGCCGCTTTGCCTTTGATGCCCTTTTGAAGCAGCAGGGAAAGGGTCTCCATATTGATCTCTGAAGCGTGTTTGCCCAGAATCGTTCCCCGAGTGGTCATGGCCCTGAAATCCCGGTCGAAGTCGGCGTGAAAGACCGGCTTGAGTTCTGCCGCACGGATGGAAAAGGTCAGGAGTGTTCCTGTTAAAAAAAGAAGTGTTTGACGCATGGTTGGGTTCTCCTGTATAAATCACTCTTCGATCAGCGCATTGCCGTTCCGGGCAACAAAACTGTACATCTCATTGCCGCCGAAGCCCCGCGCTGAAGCATCGGCAAACAGCGCATTGCTTCCGCCGTTATGGATGAGGCCGATCATCCGCTGACTGCTGTTGTCACGGTTGATATGCTCGCGCGAATTGAGGTTGAAATTGTTTTTGCTTGTTGACTCATGCTGTTCTCCGAAATGCAGCGTGCGGGAGGGATTTTTGAATCTGCCCATTTTGATATATTTGGTCGTTGTACTCTGGAAGGAGTCATATCCCAAACGGCTGTTGATGATATAATTGGTGAAAAAATGATTGCCGGCATGCCAGCTGCTGCTCCAGGATTTGCCTTTGTTGCCTGCACAGTAATAGATCTGCATGTTTTCTTTCTGCGCTTCCACCGTTTGCCAGCTGTGGACAAGTGTCCTGATCCCGCGGTAGGGATTCAAAAGCTGCGGCCAGGCATACCAGGCATCGGAAGTCCCCTTCCTTAAACGCATGGGAACAAGATAATCCTTGTTGTCATTGGAATAAAAAATACCGAACTGTCCAATCTGCTTGAGCTGGTTGAGACAGGTACTCTGAT
>JAFVYP010000131.1 GCA_017508555.1 Lentisphaeria bacterium | reverse complement strand
GGAGAATGCCGCTCTCAAAAATACGCCGCTTTTTTTGAAAGAAAAGGGGAGCGCGAGGGGAAAAGAAAACTTTTTTTCTCGTGAAAAAAAGTTGTCTTTTCCCCTCGCATCACACCCCTTTACTCTCATAGAACTGCTGGTTGTGATTGCGATCATTGCGATTCTCGCTGCGATGCTGATGCCCGCATTACAGCAAGCCCGGGCTCGAGCCCGAACCACGCAGTGCACAAATCAATCCAAAAATCTGGGAACAGCACTTCTGATGTACGAAGACAACTATTTGGGATTTTTTCCTCCGCATTGGAGCAGTTCTTTCAGTTATGCAGGGCTCTTGTACAATGGAAAATTCCTGTCTGACGCTGGCCTGCTCCGCTGTCCGGAAGTCCCGATGTCGCCTTACAACGACTGGAAAAAGCTGAACGGCATCATGGAATCAAATGATGACCACCAGCGTGTCATTGATTACGGTTACAACTACCGCAACCTCGGAGGACTTCAGTCGACAAAAACCGGATTCAAGGTCAATCAGGTAAAAAAAGCATCCAAAGCCATTATTCTGGCCGATTCCATCAATAACTGGCGGGCGCTTACCGGAAAATACTGGGGCTATCATCTTCTTATGGATTATTTTCCCAGTGACGCCACAACAACAGACAGAGGTTTGGTGGATCTGCGCCACAGCGGAAGCGCCATTGTCACCTGGGTCGACGGACATGTTTCTGCGGAAAAATCAAGTATCTCCGCCCGCGGTCCCTATCAGCGGAACTCCGGCAGCTTTTCCGGTCCCTATTCAGGCGGTGTTTTTTACGGCACGGAAGGGTCATCTGTCTACGATCACTGGGGGTCCTACATCCGTAATGGCTGGAAGAAATGATCTTCTGACGGAGGGTAACAATGATTCATAGATATCGTGCTTTTCTCTTGGGAATCGCAGCGTTTCTGGGAAGTACCGCCTTTCCGGTTTCCGGCATCGACTTGATACGAAACGGAGATTTTTCGGTTATCGAAGGCTCATCCGCACCGGGGTGGTCACCTGCACGCAACTGGAAAGGTAAAAGCATTTACCGTGCCGTCAAAGGCTGCATCGCCATCGAACGGAACGACGACGACGGCGGAGCCGGAGCTTATTTCAGTGCGCCGATCCCGGTGAACGGCGGGACAAAATATGATTTTTCCGTCAAATTCCGCTGCACGCTCAATAAAAAAGGGAGTTTCTGTACCGCCTCCGCAATCTGGACGGATGCCCAAGGCAAATCGCTTCCGGCGACCTACTTGTTTCAAACAAAAAAAACAACAGGGGAAACAGCCGTTTCCAAACAGATTTTTTCTCCGGCAAAAGCCGTTTCGGTCCGCCTGCGCCTCGTGCTCGGCGGAATCGGCAGCGCAGAGTTTTTCAGGGCAGCTTTCCACAATAATTTTCAGTCCGTTTCAAATGACGGCAAAACCATTGTCGAAAATCTGCTGCCGCACTCCGGTTGGAAGGAAAAAACAGCCTGGAAAGGAAAATCCGTCTATAAAACACAGAGGAACACATTTTTCATCAGCCGCCCCGAAGCGGATGACGGCGCCGGAGCATGGGAGTCCGCCCCCGTCAATATTACCGGGAAAAAATTTCTTTTTGCAGGTGGAGAAATCAAAACCACTGACACGACAGACATCGCCGACATCACATTACACTTTTATGATGCACACAAAAAACGCATTTCCTCTCAGAGCCTCATCTCAGTGCGTGGTTCGACCGATTGGAAAAAAGCGCAGAGGATCATCGAAGTTCCGGTCGGTTCAAAAGAGGTCAGAGTGCTGATGCGGCTTTTTAAAAAAGGGGATGCTGCGTTCAGAAACATTTTTCTTTCCGGCAAAGTTCCGGAAACTTCAGACAACCGTGATGATGCTCCTTTTCTTTTGAACGGCAGTTTTGAAAAAGCAGATCTCTCCCCCGGTTTTACCGACTGTTTTGTTCCGGTCACGGGGAAAAGCCGCAGAACGCAACAGGCGTTCCACGGTTTTCACGCCTTGGAACTTGATGCTGCAAGTTCGGCAGCATACGGAAAAAAAGATGTTCCCGCAGTCTCAGTCAGAGCCGGTGACAAACTGCATTTTTCCTTTGCCGCTGCGGGAGCTGGCAAGGCGGTCTGCATCCTGGACTTCAGGAACGGCCATGGCCGGAAGGTCGGCGCTGTCGAGTTAGCCTGTACTCCCGGCAGTGGAAAATACAGGCAAGTCCAAAGGGCGCTCCGTGTGCCTGCGCAAGCGGTATCCGCTGCGCTCACGCTTTACAACAGGGGCAATGCGCCAGTCCGGATCGATGCTCTGTATCTGGGAAAAAAATCCTTTTCCGCAAAAAAAACGCCGACGGTCCCTGTCATCGCCCAAGGACCGGATGCGGATTCCGGCAAATTTCCCAGAAGTACAATCAAGATGCTGAACGGCCGTCCGACCTGGTACATCAACGGACAGGCTCAGACACAGGCAGCTTTCACTCTTTCAAGTATCCGCAGCACCTCACGTCCGCCCTGGTACAATTATGTCCGGAAAGTTCTGCGGCACGGGAATTACCCGCTGGTTCTCATCGAATGCCACATCACTCCGGAACACAAAGGAGAAAAATACACCTTCGAAACCGTCATGCGGGATATTGATGTTCAGGTCAGATCCACGCTGGCAGAGATCCCGGATGCCAAATTCATGCTCTGGGTCTTTCTGGAACCGAGCACAACCTTCGCCTCCCGTCATCCCGATGAGCTGACCCGTCTTGAAGATCAGACTGCCCCACGGCGCTATAAAATCCCGGCATACAGCTTCGGTTCGGAGATTTGGGCCCGGCAGTGCCAATATGCTCTCAGGGAACTGCTGGCCCGCGTGAGCAAACTTCCCTACGCCGGCAGAATCGCAGCCGTTTCACCGGGACTGGGGCAATGTGGAGAAAACAATTTTGAACTGGCAAGCACACACACCAGACATTCTCCGCAGGATTTCAGTCCGGCAATGAAAGATTTTTTCAGCCGGTGGCTGATGAGGGAATACGGCGGCAATGTCATGCTTTTCAAAAAAGCATGGAATCAGGAAGGCGTATTCAACTTCACAAACGCCCAAGTCCCCTCCATGATGCGGCGGGTTCCCAAAGAAAAAGGCGCCTTCTACGATCCAGCGACCCAGAAACAGAATATCGACTATGTGCGCTGCGAATCCTTCTCCATTCTCCACAGAGTTCTGCAAATGTGCCAAACCGTCAAAGAGGTCAGCGGCGGCAGACTTTTTACCATGGCACAACTGGCATACTTCACAAACCAGATCCTGCACTTGGAACTGAAAATGGCTCTTGAGAGTCCTCATCTGGATGCTTTCGGTCCGGCGCCGCCTTACATCAACCGCGGTCCGGGAGACGACATCATGGATCACGGTCCGGCAGAATCAGTCTCCAGTCACGGGAAACTGTGGATGTTTCAGGCTGATGTCCGTTCACACCTTGCCAGTGCACACAACTGGAAATACGGCAGGACCGGAAATGAAAAGGAATCTGTGGCGATCTATCTGCGTGACATAGGACACTATATGACAAGGGGACAAGTTCCCTACTACATGAACTTCGAGCCTTGGTATAACTCCCCCGGACTTTTTGCGCTGATCTCACGCTTTAACGGCTGGCTTGAACTGGGAGCAAAATTTCCCCGCCCCTCTAATGCCGAGATCGCCGTGGTCGTCGATCACATGAGCCTGGCTGCCGGACACGAATACAGCTATGTGAGACGCATCATGCCGCCTAACCAAAGCTCCCTCGAATATAACCGCACTTTCGAATGGCATCATCTGGGTGCCCCTTACGACTTTTTCATGCTGGATGATCTTTTGAAGCACAAAGATATCAGCCAGTATAAAACCATCATTTTTGCGGTCAACTGGGCCATCAGCAGTGAACAGCGGGATCTCATCAAAAAACGACTCAAAAAAGATGGCCGCACACTGGTGTGGATCTATGCACCGGGGATCATCTGGTACGATAAAAACGACCTCAAATACTCCATTGCGGGAACAAAGATCACCGGTTTCGATCTTGTGCTTTCAGAAAAGATGCACAACCTTGAGATCACCCTGGCCGACGGCAGGAAGGCCGGACGCTTCAATACAAAAATTTACGGAGGATTCAGAACTCCCCGGACAGCCATTCCCGTGCGTCCGGAAACCTTTGCTCCCCGTCTGAGCGTCACCCCCGGTAAAGACATCGAAATCATCGGCGTTTACACAGAAGATCAGGCTCCTGCGGCAGCGGTTCGTAAAACCCCCACTCACACAGACGTTTTCTGGGGCTCGACTGCTCTCAACAAAGAAGTACTTGTGCCCATTCTCAAAAAAGCCGGCGTCCACCTCTACACCGATAAACCAGCCGTCGTATACGCTTCTGAAAATGTTCTTGCGATCCATAGTCCGACGGCAGGAAAACGGGAAATCCGTCTGCCGCGCAAAGTGGAGGTCATTTACAATCTCTTTTCAAACCGGGTGATCGCAACCGATACGGATCGCATCACCGTAACGTTGGAAAAAAATGCAACTATCCTGCTCTATTACGGAAAACGCACAGCCTTGATGCAGACACTGACTGAAGTGGAAACCACCTCCAGTCTGCGGAAACAACGCAACGATACCGGACGCAAAAAATATCAATACAGTCTGCCGGAAAAAAAGCCTGTGGCAAAAAAAGCAGAGACAGGAAAACTTTATTCAGTTGATCAGCAAGGTTTCATCCGGCACTGGCAGATAGCAGGTCCCTTCCCCAATTACGAAAGGAAACAGGCCTTCAACATCGACTTTCTGAACGGTGAGGATAAAGCTGTTCCACGCAACGACGCAGTTTTCACAGCGGTGTTTGACGCAACTTCCTCCGAACTTAATCTGGAACGCATGGTTTGGTTCAACGGCAAGGCGGAACATCGCACGATCCGACTGAAATGGCATCCCATTGCATTTTCCAAAGGCAGGATCGCTCCGCTGTACGACGAAATCAATATCTTCCCTTTTTTTGAGAGGATCGCCTATTACGCCTTCTGCCGCATCATCAGCAGCAGGGAGTGTTCTGCCACGCTTGCAGTCGGCAGCGATGACGGTAACAAAACATGGTTCAACGGCAACTTGTGTACGCGCAACAACGCAGTTAGCCGTTCTATCAAACCGGACAGCGAAAAAGCTCAAGTCACGATCAAAAAGGGCGTCAATACGCTCTTGATCAAAGTTCTTCAGGGACAAGGCGGTTTGGGACACTGCGTGCGTTTCCTTGATGCTTCGGGCAAGCCGTTGACCGATCTGAAGATCCAGCTTTAACGGAACTTATTGCCGTATAACTCTCCGTTCGCGATGAAGGGTATTTCATCGTGCCGCTTTACACCGATTGTTTGACCAGCGGAGCATCGATCTCCGCTGGTGTTTGCAACTTGCGGAGGAACCTTTTATCTTTCAGATGTAATGGTTTTGCCGTCAGAAGATAAAGTAAAGTTTGCTCCCTTGACAGAATAATCCTGTAAATCTCTTATCTCTAAAACTTTGCATAAAAAGCCATACATAAAGGTCGCCGACCTTTACATAGCAGAGAAATTCCTGAGATTTCTATTCAAACACACGCTTTTGAGAGGTTATGTCGTTCTCTATGGAGAGAACAGCAGCGGGATGAGTTTGCTGTAAAGCTGTGCCGCATTGCCCGGCTTCGGGAGCTGACGCTCCTCTACGCCGCGGCATCCTTCGCACGCTCCGTTGCACTCCGCTTATTTTTGCAAGCAAAAAAAATCTACGGATAGCAAACCTTGCGGCTTGCCATCCGTAGCTTTAGCGAAGGATGGTGGAGCAGAAGAGACTCGAACTCTCGACCCTCTCACTGCCAGTGTGATGCTCTAGCCAACTGAGCTACTGCCCCGTAGTATGTCATATAATATAGCTGTCAGTTTTTACTTTTCAAGTCGTTTTTTGGAAAAAATCAGTTTTTTTGTG
Organism: Lentisphaeria bacterium; assembly: GCA_017508555.1. Classification (GTDB taxonomy): domain Bacteria; phylum Verrucomicrobiota; class Lentisphaeria; order Victivallales; family Victivallaceae; genus UBA1784. The sequence goes on along the minus strand of JAFVYP010000131.1, from coordinate 5,497 downwards.
GATTTTTACAAATGATCCTTTCGTGTAAATTGTGTTTTGACAGGGAATGGTGGCTGTTTGATGCGTTTGAAGTCCCTTGAGATTGCTGTGCGGATAAAAATATGGCACGCAGGAGGATGAGACATCAAGACGCAGACGGTCTCCGGCAAAAAGTTTGAAGGCGTGCGGCGCAAATGTATAATGCAAGATCCGTTTGCTGCCCGGAATATAGTTTTTCTCTTTCCGGCAGAGGGAGTCGATGTCATCCCGCAGGGACAGGGTTTTGCCCTCCCGTTCAAAACTCAGACGGACGTAAAAACAGCTGTCCTCCGCCGTGGAACTGCAGGTCAAGGTCACTTCGATACGGCCTTCACAGATCATATCTTCCGTCAGCGGCGCGGAAAGAAATGAAAGGATGTCCTGACGGGAGTTCGGCGGAGACTGATATTTCATGCCGCCGAAATTATTACATACGCCCCCCTCAAAAGACGCCGGATCTGCCGGATCATAAACATAGGTGAGCTTTCCCTCTGCCGATGTTTCTGACAGCCCCCGGGACGGGGTGAGAAAATATTTCTTTTCCTCCGGCGCATTTTGCAGTTCCGGTGTGCTGTGCCAGGAGTTGTCCCACAAACGGTAATAGGTCGTCTCTCCCTTTTTGATAAAGGGAAGATCAGTGCCTTTCCTGAAATGATCGAACCACTGGTACTCCAGATCAGGACAGAACTCCCGCAGCAGACCGTCACGGAATTGCAGGTACTCCGGCGCCAGATTCTCCGGAAGCGGATTCCAGGCGTGATCCAGCGGGGAGACGACTAATGCACATTGTTTTTTCCGTTCCGGCTTCAAATTTTGCCACATGGTAAAGATGCCGTCGGTATAGATATCATACATACTTGTCACAAGCAGGATCGGAATATTGCAGCGATTGCAGGCATCCCGGTAATCCCCTCCGCCGTCGGAGCTGCTCCAGTAAGGATCTTCCGGATCGGGATGGGAAAAACTTTCTTCGATGTAAGGCACATATTCTCCGAACACCTTCCGTGTGGATCCGGCAAGGGGATGGGTTTTCAAGAGATCTTCTGTGATATGCCGGGGAACTGATTGATTTTTACGGTGCATCCTCAGCACCCAGCTGCCATGAAGGCCCGATTTGAAAAATCCCTTGCGGAAACAGATGTTGTAACGCTCCGTATCCTGAACTGCCAGAAATGCTGCTTTGATATCCGGCGGATCGGTGTTCAGATACGAAAAATGGACGGAGGCAAGGTAACTGGAGCCCAGCAGAAAAAGCTCGCTGTTGTAAAAAGGCTGCTGCCGGATCCACTCAAGAAGGAGCAATCCGTCGGCGCGTTCATCAAGATAGGCCCGGCAGATACCTTCACTGCGCCCCGTTCCCCGGCAATGCTGGGTCAGAATGGCGTAGCCATGGGTATCGGCCTCTGCCAGCGCTTGGAAGTCTGTTTCCGGCTGGGCATACGGGGTCCGGATGATGATAAGAGGAAATTTTCCCTCCTTTTCCGGCAGTTGAAGAGTCGTGTAAAGCTGAACGCCGTCAGCCGCAGAAAGATAAAATTCTGTAACTGTGTTCATGCTTTACCTGCAAAGTTGACGGGTGACTGCGACAGCATCTGCAATACAGTCAGCCATTTTGCTGATATCCAGTGTGGAAACCGTATCCAAGGGGGTGTGGAAGACCTTGAAGGGCGTTTCGCTGTTGTACCAGAGAGTCGGGATGCCCAGGGCGTCAAAGGAACGGTCATCTCCGCCGTTTTTGAAAGGGGCGAAGGGATAACGGCTTTTCAACTCCGGCAGCAGCTCTTCCCGTCCCAGATGAAGGACCTGTTCTCCCCAGGCCGCGCCCAGATTGTCGAAATCCATGAAGAAATACCAGCGGCGGTCCGGATGGGCCTGAACATAAGCCTCGCTGCCTACGGGCAGGTGCGTGATACAGTATTCTTCAGCATCAAAAGCTGCAAAGTCAAAAGTCCAGTCCGGCAGCTCCTCTTTGAGCAGACGGGCCATTTCAAGGAGACAGGCTGTTCCGGAAGCGTTGTCTCCGGCGCCCTGCGTCAATGGAGCGGCGTCGATATGGGCGCCGAAAACAGCACGCTTGAGGCCTGTTCCCGGACGGACGGCTGTTACATTGTGCGATACGGCGGCAAAGGTGTCTGCGTCAATACAAAGATGATAGCGGTGATGACGGTTTTGCGCCAGATAAAAAGCGCCCTCCTGGGCAACTGCTGCTGCGCCCAACCTTTGGAGATGCGCGGAGCGCTGGATCTTCGTGCTGGCGGCGCAGGGGGTGTGATAGGCCGGATCACTGATAAAAACGGCTGCGGCGGCTCCGAGAGAATCCAGTTCTTCGGCAATGCCGTTGCGTCCCCGGATATCCGCAGCATCGGAAAAGAAGTCAACGATACAGAGTTTGTTTTCCACCTGTTCCTTTTTCAGACCGTCCAGTGCTGCCCTGTCGAGCCAGACGGGGACGCCGGAAACATCGGTGCTGCGGGAAAAAAAGCAGGGCAGGGCGCCGGGAACTTCACGGCAGGCATTATCCAGATCGGCGAAACGCATGCTGCCGAAACGCCAGCCGGTGGAGGGAAAAGGCTCCTGGGCAACCAGCTTGAAACCCAGTTCGCGGAAGGTTTTTTCCACATAGTCCGCTGCGGCTTTCACGCCGGGGGAACCCACATGACGGCTGGGGAAAAGGCAGAGTTCATGCAGATGTTTTTCCAGATTTTTTTTCAGCTGTTCCATATCAGTCAAGTTCCATAAAATAAGTGACCGACTCCAGACGGCGGGTGAATCCGGCCCGTTCATAGGCTCTTCGGGCGGGCGCGTGGGCGTCATCGAGACCTGTGGTGACCTGGACGACTTTGACGCCCCGGGAACGGAAATACTCCAGCGCGTATTGATACATCAGCTGTCCGACGCCTTTGAGCCCGGTGCCGGGACGGGCGGCATTATTGCAGATCTCTCCGGAAAATCCTTCGATCCGGGTGGTGATGAAGCCGACGATCTCCCCTTCGTGTTCGCATACGGCGATGTGATAAAGGCCGCTTTCGATCTGTTCTCTGACTTGGATCCCTTTGCTGACGGCATCACCGCCGGGGTGGAAAAGATCTGAAATACGGTCTCCCAGCGCCGCACGGGACATCTTGCGGATCTCCTGCCAGGCCTTGTTGGCGATTTCCATGACAGCGGCCAGGTCTTCCGGCCGGTAGGTGCGCATATCCATAGAAGAAAACACTCCTGATAAAATGTTAAGTATATATTACTATATAGGCTGTTTCCGGCATTTTCAAGGTTTTCCGTCTGTTAATTTTGAAAAAAGTGTGTAAATGTTCTTGACAAGTGCGGGAGAGCGTGTTAAAATAGGCAACAGAACAGATTGTTTTTAAGCCGGAGATGTGAATTATGGCACTTCCTGATCTGCAAGTTTTTGCGTACGATGATTTTACACAGCCTCTTATGGTCTCATTTGACGGCGGAACCACTTGGAGTTCTCCCGGGCAGATCGAGGATGGTACGGGATTTTATATCGGGATGAGATTCGGTAATTTCGGGGGGACGGATGCTCAAAATGTTGCCTTTTCCCTTTCTCTTGACGGAACTGCCGTTTTAACCCAGTCCCTTTCGGATGTTGTTGTGGATTGTTACTATACGTACACATACGGAGAGTTGTCCCTTGCCCCCGGCAGTCACACATTTCTCCTGACGGTCGATCCGGGCAACAAGATCGCAGAAAGTAATGAAAGCAACAACAGTTATTCCTGGACCATTACGGTTTCCGGCAGCACGGCGCCTTATTTGATGGATACTCTTTGGGGACAAAGTGATCTGCTTCCCGGCTCTGATGTTTATATCAATGCCTTTGCGCCCATCGATCCGGATACCGGAACGCGCTCTCTGACCGGCTGTGTGAATACTGCTGTTGCTCAAGTTATGTCTTATTTCGCACAGGAGGGGTATGGTTTCACTGTAACGCTGGATTCCGCAGATGCCTTTGTTTCTGGCGGACGGATTGCCATTACCTCTGCCCAGTTCGGACAGATCAACGACTTGCTTGAGGATTTTGATGCCGATTCCCCGCTGGATATCGCCGCATTGACCTTTGCCTCGGGCGTGATCCTCGAATCATCTTTCGGTTCCGCTGAAACCTCCACCTCCGGATCGGGCAAAGAGGTCTTTATGCGGGCCGGGTTCAAGAGCGTTTCGGAGGCTCACAAAGGTTTTTCCGATCTCTGGAACGGCAGCAGCCTTTCCGATAAAGGCTGGAATATGCTCAAAAACAATATGGCTGCCGGGCGCCCTGTTCTGACAAGTATTCCTGAACCGGCCCATGCCGTTGTGATCGACGGTTATGACAGTCTGACGGATTCCGTCCACATCAATTTCGGCTGGGGACTTTTCGGAAACAAAAAATTTGACAGTACATACGGTCTGGATCTCGGTACCGGCTGGTATTCCCGGAGCGAGTGCGACAATTTGGGGCTGCGCTCTTTCACCTATGATATCACGCCGGATACGACCGCTCCCAAAGTGGAAAATATCGTATGCAGGTACAAGGCTGCTTATGCGGAATTGACCCTTTCTGTTTCGGATGATGTGGGGGTCAGTAAACAGTTTTACCGTCTGACGCCTTCCGGAGAGTGGCTGGCCTTTTCCGGTACGCTCAAGGTGGAAAAGGACGGGACTGTTTATTTCCGTGTCTGTGACCGGGCCGGCAATTATTCTGCTGAAAAAACCTTTCTGGTGGAGGGACTTTCTTCTCCTTTGAGTTTGACTGTTTCAAAAGTTCCTGAAGCGTGGACCCGTCAGGATGTGCTTTTGACAGCTTCCGCTTCCGGCGGCAAAGGGGAGCTTGTCATTTATTTCAAGACCGGTGATGAAAATTGGCAGCTTTACAGTGAAAACGTCCGTCTGGAAGAGAACGGAACTGTTTTCTTCAAAGCTGTGGATTCAAGGGGCGTTGAGTCGGAGATCGTTGAACGGCACGTTTCCTGCATTGACAAAGAGGCGCCTGAAATTCCCTCTTCTCTGACGGAAACCGTTGATAAACAAAATGTCCGGCTTGATTGGGGGATCTCTTCTGACAACGGCAAGGCTGGTACAACGGGCTATTATATCCGTTACGGTGCGGCAGAGGCGCTGAGCGGAGACGGGGAATTTGTTTCAGAAAACTGTTTTTCCCTTGAAAATCTTGATTACGGCAGCTGGTTTTATCAGATCAGAAGCGTGGATGCGCTGGGGAATCTTTCTGAATGGTCTGCTGTCAAAATGTTTGACGTGCTTGCACCTTTGCTTGTAACGGTAGAGGGGCTGCCTGAAGCATGGACCCGTCAGGATGTGCTTTTGACAGCTTCCGCTTCCGGCGGCAAAGGGGAGCTTGTCATTTATTTCAAGACTGGTGATGAAAATTGGCAGCTTTACAGTGAAAACGTCCGTCTGGAAGAGAACGGAACTGTTTTCTTCAAAGCTGTGGATTCAAGGGGCGTTGAGTCGGAGATCGTTG
>JAFVYP010000011.1 GCA_017508555.1 Lentisphaeria bacterium | reverse complement strand
CGCCCGAAAACAAAATACTCCGCTTTTCTTTGAAAGTAAGGGGGGGCGCGGGGGGGAAAGAAAACTTTCTTTTCCCGTGAAAAGAAAGTTTCCTTTCCCCCCCGCACAGCCAGCCTTTACTCTCATAGAACTGCTGGTGGTGATAGCGATCATTGCCATATTGGCAAGTATGCTGCTGCCGGCGCTGCAGCAGGCAAGGGAGCGGGCGCAGACGATCAAATGTCTTGCCAATTTGAATCAGGTTGGTTTGGCGGGCAGTCAGTACAGCAATGACTACGGCGACTATCTTGTTTTTGCCAGCGGCACGACCAGTACACTGGTTTACAAATCCCTCGCCTGGTATCAGCAGCTGGAGCCGTACTGTTCGATCAAAGCGCTGGCCTGTCCGGGAGGGCCTGCCCACACCCGGAAATATGACACCTCCGTCTCATTCAGCGACGGCAGTTCATTCAAAGGGACTTATTCGGTGCAGCGCATCACGGGACGGGGCGGTCAGGCCACAGATGTTTACCGCAAGATCACCGATGTTTCCAAACCCTCCCGTGTGCCGATGTATTTTGACGGCAACTACAACAAATCTCTCGGCAATCAGAGTTTCACCAATTACACGACCAAGGGGCTGATCCCCGACCTGGGACATTATGTGATAACGCCTGAAAATTACTCCGGGCATGCCTACACGAGCGTCCTCGGTCTGTGGCACAGCAAGACCGCCAACTACGCCAATCTTGACGGCAGCGGCCATAACTTGAGCTATCAATTCGTCATGACCAAATGTACCAAATCCACAGACATCAAGGCCTGGATGATGGGTGAGTGACCGAAAAGGAAATACAGGAGAAAAATTCAAAATGTCTTCCCCTTCCCCGCTGGCGCTTTCCCGTCAGGAATTTCACCGTCTCTGCGGCGGCCAGGCCCGGTTTTCTCTTGATCCAAATCTGCCCTCATTTGAGATCGCTCTGAAGCAGGGCTGCTGGCATTTTTCTGCGCCGACGGAAACAGAATTGCTTTATGCCGTTTACGACTGTGCTGAACGTTTTTTCGGTTATGACTTTTTTGAACCGGGCACGGAAAATTTTGATCCGTCCCGGGTGAAGCACGATCTGCCGGAGGGTATTCTTGTTCCGGCCAAAGGGCCTCTTTTCCGTTACTGCGGATTCATTCAGGAGTTTCCCTTTGATCTCAAAGAGACGCCTGAACTCTTTGACTTCATGGCGAAAAACAAGCTGAATTATCTGCTGGTCTGGATGAAGTATTACGATGAACTGCCCCGGGAACTCAAAGAATATGCCGCAAGCAGGGGCATCATCATCGAAAGCGGCCATCACAATTTTGAATATCTCATTCCTTACGAAAAGTACGGCAAAACCCATCCGGAATATTTTGCTGTCCGTCCCGGCCGTGACGGGGAAAAAGCTCTGCCGGGGGTGACGCATGTGAGCCATCAGCTCTGCACCACAGAGCCGGGACTGCGTGAAGAGGTTGCCCGGCAGCTTCTTGCCCATGCAGAAAAACATCCGGAATTATCCCGGATCGGCTTGAATCCCAATGACGGTTTCGGCTGGTGTGAATGTGACCGCTGCCGGCAGTATTATCAGCCGGATGACCACAGAAAATGCAACGTTCCCGCCCATGCAGTCAACTATTTTTATGCGGAAAAAGCCTATGATGAATTCATAGGATCTGTTGCAGAAAAGATCCGCCGGAAACGTCCGGATCTCACGCTGAACTTTTTCGGTTATGTGAATTACTCCTCACCGGCGGAAAATTTCCGTCTGACGCCGGGGATCTCCATCCAGCTGGCCAATTACTGGCGCTGCGTGCAGCATGATCTTGCGGATCCCGCCTGCCCGACCAACGGCGGCTTTCTGAATGATCTGCTCAACTGGGAAAAGGCCAAAGACGGCGGGGAGCTGATGATCTATGAATATTATATGGGCATCAACTTCTACATGTCCCTTCCGCTGCTTTTCTGGAAGCGGATGTTTGATGAATTCCAATTCTACTTCGATCACCGGACCGATGGCGTGCTGACCCAGTTTCAGCCGGGCCACTGGAGCATTTACGGAAACAACTACCGCTTTATGGCGGCGGCGGCAAGAGGAGAATGTTTTGAAACGGCCCGGCAACGTTTTTTCAACAGCCGTTTTCCGGGCCTGGTCCGGGAGGCGGAGGCATTTTTTGCCCAGGTGCAGGAGCTGGTGGATTCCGTCAACGGCTGTCATATTCCGACACCGGCCTCACTTTTCAGCCGTATCCGGCTTGAACAACTGGAAGCGCTGCTTCCCCCGGCCCGCCGGATATCCCGGAAACTTCCCGACATCCGTCCGGCGGCGGATCTGGAGTGCTGGGTGCGTTACCTCATCCGCTTCAAAAAGATCTATGACAGCGAAATGGAACAGCGGATCACGGTCAGAGAAATGCAGGCGTTCCGCAACTGGATCACCCGCAGCGGCAGAGGCCGCCGTCTCTTTGCGCTTCCGGTCCAGCACTACCTGAAGCTGTGGCAGCAGGATATACGGGAAAAACGCCCCTGCCGCTTTTTTGACGTGGATTGGCCAGCAGAATTCCGGCGCCGTCAGGAAGAAGCCGCAGCGGGCCAGAAGGCTTGAGGGCCTCTTTTACAACGCCAGCAGACCGGCAGCCTCTTCCCAGATGGCTGCGGCCTTTGCATTGAGCAGCCGGACGGCGTCAGCCTTTTGACCGGCTTTCAGCAGTAGTCCCGCCTCTGCCTGAGCGGCTTTATAGTCTTTGAACATCTTCTCTTCAAAGGCTTTCCACTCAGCGGGGACTTCTGCTCCATAGCCCATTTCCTCAAATCTCTTCCATGCGGCCGCCGACCAGCTGTAATCCAGCATTTTCGGATGGTATTTTTCCGCACAAATGGGAACAGGGACACAAATGGTATGGCGGAGAGGTCCGATTAGGAAATATCCGGTGGAAAGAACATCCGGATAAGCAAGGTCAAGCTCCAGAGTGGAGGAGGAGTTGGTCGTCTTGTAACAGAGCGCACGGATAATGGGGGATTTTTCCGGAGAGACCGCCTCGCGGGAGATCTCCAGCATATCCGCCGGAGTCAATTTGCCATTGGCATGCAGCACTCTGTTCAAGCCGCTGATCGCCATAAATTCCCGGTTGCAGCTGTCAAGCCAGCTTTCGATCGTATTGGTGGCCGCCGGAGCCATATCCGGATTGTGCCAGATGTTGGCCCGGACAACATAACCGTGATCGTACCGGACAACAGAACGGCGGTCAGCGGTCATATCCACAATAAATCCCTCTTTCAGATCCATAAAGAAGAAAATGGAACCGGATTCCCCGTGGGCATACATCCGGGCGGCCCGGATCTCCTCCAGCTTTTCAACGGCCTGAGCTGCCGTATCGCACTCGTCAAGACAGATCTTGAGAATGGCAGGCGTTTCCGTCTTTGCAGCAGGATCACTTTGCTCAAAGGATTTTTCCCCGCTGTTGACGATCGCAATCAAACCGGAAGTATTGAGTCCCATACAGACATTTTCGATCCCGGGATTTTCCGGATCTCTGTCACCAAGTCCGATCCACTTGCGTTCCGCTCCCGGCCGGCTGATAAGAGGCAGGATGTTCCTGGCGCCGGCATCACGGTTTTTGTGAATAATAAATGTGTTGTTTTTGGTCAGATCATCAAAAACCATCCAGCTGGTACATTCATGGGAACACGCATCGCTGTCATGTTTTTCTGCATGGCAGAAAACATTGCGCAAGGCGGAAACAAAGCTGTCAAAATAATTTTTTTTCATATTGATCTTCTCCTGAAGTTCTTATCCCCAAAGCTCCCGGAACGTCCTTTGTCCAACACGCGCCGACACTGTTATAATATACCTTTCCGGAGCCGTTTTACAAGTCAAAAACTTTTTTTGCGCTCTGTTCCCGGCAAGGGGAGATGGTATCGCGGAAAGGGGGAAGCGGTGTGTTTTTGATTTTGGATTATTTATCTGTCCGTATCGGGAACAGATCCTTGACAAAAAAGTCTGTGCAGCTCCTTATCCCCGTAAGGGTCGGCACTCAGGGGAAGAAGCTCCTCTTCCGAATAGCCTGAAAAAATATCCGTGACACGGATGAAGTCATCTTCCAGGTGAAACAGCATTCTCCAGGTGCGGAAGGCAAGAGTGAAAACCCCGTGTTCATCGGGGCCGGAAAGGCGCAGGCGTTTTTTATCCAGATCTCTTGTTCCCAGCTGGACGCGGCAGAACTCGGCAAGATCGGGACCGCCGTGAGTGCTGATAAAAAGAGATTTTTCCAGAACCTTTTCATCCAAAATCACCTGTTTCAGTACCGTCTCCGCCTGCTCGCGCCATCCGGTCCGGGCATCGGGGAAGGCGTCTGCCAGAGGGATATAGGGTTTGATATCCAGAATGGGGGTGCCGTCCAGCAGGTCTGTTTCAGAAACATCCAGTTCCAGTTCCCGGATCCCTTCCAGTCTGGCGCAGGTGATGCCGATGGGGTTGGGCCGGTGGGGACTGCGGGTGGCAAAGACACCGATCTTTTTTTCAGTTCCTCCCAGCGGCGGACGGACTTTGGGTCTCCATCCGGTAACTCTGTCAAAGACAAAAATGATCCAGATCCGTTCCACCCCCGCCAGATCCGCAAGGGCGGCTTCAAAGTTGCGCTGTTTTTCGAGGATGATGGTGCCGCGCCGCGCTGTCAGCACGCCCTGCCGGGGAACTTCCTGAGGATAACGGGCGCCGGTGCGGATATGGCCGATGGCTTCAAATGTGTATTTCATCAGAGGTCGAAAAGAGCGGATTTTCTGTAAGTGATGGCTTCAAAAAGGTGATCTTCGCCGATATTCTGCCTGCCGGCAAGATCGGCGATGGTCCGGGCGACCTTCAAGACTCTGTCGAAAGCTCTGGGGCTCAGCTTGAAGCGTGTAATGGCACTGCGGAGCATATTTTCTTCCGCCGGTGTGAGTTTGCAGAAAGTTTGCAGGCCCCGGCTGCTCAACTGGGCATTGCAGTAAAAACCGTAAGGCGCGTAACGGCGTTCCTGGATCTTGCGGGCAATGGCGACACGGCGGCGGATGGAGGCGCTGGATTCGCCGTCCGGCGCCCGCAGGAGTTCATCCTGATTGAGCTGGCGGACATCCACCTGAAGGTCGATACGGTCCAGCAGGGGGCCGGATATTTTTTTCTGATAACGGCGTTTTTCATCCACCTTGCAGGTGCATCCCAATTCTGCGTCTCCCATGCCGCAGGGACAGGGATTCATAGCCGCACACAGAATGAAACGGGCCGGGAAGGTACAGCTTCCGGAAGCT